>JAJXVG010000015.1:498-31415 GCA_021782315.1 Pseudomonadota bacterium
CTGCTCAAGGACACGTCGGACATCGGCAATATCGTTCTCTCGCAGTCGGGAGGAACCCCAGTTCTGGTCAAGGATGTAGCTCGCGTCACCATCGGCAATGTGCCGCGCCTGGGCAAGGCCGGCCGTGACGACCAGGACGACGTGGTCACCGGTATCGCGGTCATGAACCGCACCTTGCAGACCAACGAGGTCATCGCCCGCCTCAAGAGCGAGGTCGACAAGATCAACAGCGACGGTACCCTGCCGCCCGGGGTGCGCATGGAGCCGTATTACGACCGCTCCACGCTAGTCAATGTGACGACCCACACAGTCCTGCACAATCTGCTCTTCGGTTGCCTGCTGGTATTTCTGATCCAGTGGATTTTCCTGGGGGATTTGCGCAGCGCCATCATTGTCAGCGCCAATATCCCGGTCGCGCTCTTCTTCAGCATCATCGTCCTGGTCCTGCTCGGCGATTCGGCCAACCTGCTGTCGGTGGGCGCGGTCGATTTCGGCATCATTGTCGATTCGGCGGTCATTCTTGTCGAGAACGTTTTTCGCAATATGCAGAAGACGAAAAATGAACAGCACGACCTCATGGACGAGCATGCCCGCCGCCATGCCGAGGTGCATCTGGCCAGCAATACCAAGGGCGGATGGGCGCACCGGATTCGCGTCATCTACGTCAGCGCGATGCAGGTCGACCGTGCCGTTTTGTTCTCGTCGGCGATTACCGTCGCCGCCTTCATTCCGCTGTTCACCATGCAGGGGGTCGAAGGGCAGATCTTCAATCCGATGGCGCGTACCTATGCCTACGCATTGACCGGGGCCTTGTTCGCGACCTTCACGATCACCCCGGTCCTGGCCTCCTTCCTGTTGCCCAAGCACGTGGAAGAAACCGAAACCATCTTCGTCCACGCCATCCGCAAGGTCTATTCCCCGGTTCTGAAATGGGCGCTCGACCGGCAAAAGACGACGGTCGGCATCGGCCTGGTTTTTCTTCTTGTGGCCGGTTTGCTCTTGCCCCGGATCGGCACCGAATTTCTGCCGGCGCTGGAAGAGGGCAATCTGTGGATACGGGCGACCATGCCGGCGACCATCTCGCTCGAAGCGGGGATGGACAAGGTCAACCGGATGCGCGAAATTCTCAAAAAGCATCCCGAGGTGATCACCGTGGTTTCACAGCACGGCCGTCCCGACGACGGCAGCGACGCCTCGGGTTTTTACAATGCCGAACTCTTTGTTCCGCTCAAATCCTTCGACGATTGGCCCAAGGGCTACACCAAGGACATGCTGGTCGAAGAGGTACAGAACGAGTTCGCCGCCGAATTCCCGGGTATCGAATTCAATTTCTCCCAATATATTCAGGACAACATCGAAGAGGGGCTTTCCGGGGTCAAAGGGGCCAACTCGGTCAAGATCATCGGCCCGGATCTGCCGACCCTGGAGAAACTGGCCGATCAGGTGTTGCACGAAATGAACCAGGTCAAGGGTGTCGCCGATCTGGGCGTCTTTCGGGTGCTCGGGCAGCCCAATTTCAATATCACCGTGGACCGCGCCAAGGCGGCCCGTTACGGTCTCAATTCCGGAGATGTCAATAGCGTGGTCCAGGCCGCTGCGGGCGGAACCCAAGCCACGACCATGCTTGAAAACGAACGGCAGTTCGCGCTTTCCGTGCGTCTGGCGCCGGAATACCGTTCGAATCTGGAGGCCATCCGCAACATCAAGGTCGGCTATGTCACGCCGAGCGGCAGCACGGCCTATGTCCCATTGCGCGAACTGGCAACGATCAGTCTTGATACCGGCGCCTCTTACATTTTCCACGAACGGAACCAGCGCTTTATTCCGGTCAAGTTCAGCGTCCGCGGCCGCGATCTGGGAAGCACGGTGAGCGATGCCCAGGCTCGCATCGCCAACAAGGTCGTTCTGCCGAACGGCTACCGTATCGAGTGGGCCGGCGAATTCGAAGAGATGCAACAGGCCAAGCAGCGCCTGGCGGTCGTTTTGCCCATCGCCATCGGCATCATTCTGGTGCTGCTCTACACCCTGTTCAATTCCTTGCGCGACAGCCTGCTGACCCTGGCGGCCATTCCGTTTTCCATTGCCGGGGGCATCGTCGCGCTCTATTTTTCGGGCCTCGACCTGAGTATCTCGGCGGCCATCGGATTCGTTTCCCTGTTCGGTGTTTCGGTCATGAACGGAATCCTGATCATCACCTATTTCAACTACCTCATCCTGGAAGGCAAAACTCCGCTGGAAGCGATGTTGAACGCAGCCGAACAACGCATGCGCCCGATGCTGATGACGGCGCTGTCGGCCTGTATCGGCCTGTTGCCGGCGGCGATCTCGACCGGTATCGGCAGCCAGGTCCAGCGTCCGCTCGCCACCGTGGTCGTCGGCGGCATGTTGCTCGGTCCGATCATGCTGCTCATCGTGGCGCCTGCCTTGCAGGTGATGGTGATCGAGTGGTCGAACCGGCGGGCGGAAAAGCGGCGTCGCCGCGGTGCCTGTCTCGGGGAGGATGAAAAATGACGATAACGACAGCTCGCGCCCTTGCCCTGGCCATGCTGGTATCGACCCTGGGCGCTTGTGCGGTCGGCCCCGATTTCGAACGACCCGCCACGGTCCCGGCCGACACGCGGTTCACCCAAAATGAGCCAGGCGCTACCGCCAGTGCGGCAGTCTATGCCGGTGCAGCGCAGCATTTCAATGCCGGGGTCGCCGTCGACCAACGCTGGTGGGAAAGCTTCGCTTCGCCGGCCTTGAGTCAACTGATTGATGCCGCTTTCAAGCACAACCCGACGATCGACGCGGCGCAGGCGTCTATGCGTCAGGCACGGGAAAACGTCGCGGCCCAGGTCGGATTTTATTTCCCGACGGTACAGGCAGCTTACTCGCCGAGCCGACAGAAAAATGCGGTAGGGACCATCTCGCCGACGCTAAGCTCAGGGGAAGCGTTGTACACGCTGCATACCGCGCAACTCAGTGTCGGATACGCGCCTGACGTCTTCGGCCTGAACCGGCGTACGGTCGAATCGCTGGAGGCCCAGGCCGAGGCGCAGAAATTTCAGCTCGAAGCTGCCTATCTAACCTTGGCGTCGAGCCTGACCGGCGCGGTGATTCAGCAGGCTGCCCTGGAGGCGCAGATCGATGCCACCCGGAGCATCATCAAAGCCAGTGAGCGTTCGCTGAATCTCCTGCGTCGCCAGGCCGAACTGGGTTTCGCTTCGGGGCTTGACCTGGCCGGACAGGAGAGCGCCGTGGCCCAGGCTCGCCAGGCCTTGCCGCCTCTGGTCAAGCAACTGGAGCAAACGCGCGACCTGATCGCGGTATTGACGGGGGAATTTCCCGACCGGGCAGGCCTGGCCCATTTCGATCTGTCCGCCCTGCAACTGCCGACCGAAATACCGCTCGGCCTGCCGTCCGGCCTGGTGCAGCGCCGCCCCGATATCCGCGCAGCGGAAGCGCAGGTCCATTCGGCAAGCGCGCAGGTCGGTGTCGCCTTGGCCAACCGCTTGCCGCAATTCTCGATTTCAGCGCTTTACGGCGGTACCTCGACCCGGTTCGACAGCATGTTCAGTAATGGCAACCGCTTCTGGGGATTGGCCGGCAATGTCGGGCAAACCATTTTCGATTTCGGGACGCTGAAACATCGGCAACGGGGTGCGGAGGCGGCACTGGATCAGGCCTCCGCACAATATCGCAGCGTCGTGTTGACAGCTTTCCAGAATGTCGCCGACTCGCTGCATGCCCTCGATGCCGACGCCGATTCGCTGGTGGCGGCGAGCAAAGCGGAGGCGGCGGCGAGGCGGACCCTGGACCTGACGCAAAAACAACTCGAACTGGGATCGGTCAACGCCCTGGCGCTGCTCAGCGCCGAGCAAGCCTTCCAGCAGGCCACCATCGCACGGATTCAGGCTCAGGCGGTGCGATATCTCGACACGGTCGCGCTCTTTCAGTCGCTGGGCGGCGCCTGGTCGAAGGAGAGCGATACCGTCATGGCCGGGGAGTAGCCCCGGGTTGTGCGAAACGGGTAGGATCGGCGGCTGCGTCCGGGAACATTGCCCGGCCTTCGCGGTCATCCTTTCCAGTCGTTTCGCAAACAGGAGCTTTCATGTTCGATCTCTACATCGGAAACAAGAACTATTCATCGTGGTCCTTGCGTGCCTGGCTGCTGATGAAGCATTTCGGCATCCCGTTTACCGAACATGCGGTTTCGGTGGCCGGTCGCGACTACAACCCCGAACTCAAACCCCTGGCCGGCAATGCGCGGGTTCCCTGCCTGCACGAGGATGGCTTCCAGGTCTGGGAAAGCCTTGCCATTGCCGAAACCCTGGCCGAGCGCTGGCCGGCGATGTGGCCGGCCGATGCCCGGGCGCGCGCCCGGGCGCGCAGCATCTCGGCCGAAATGCACGCGGGTTTTGTCGCGCTGCGCACGGCGATGCCGATGAACCTGAAACTGGAATTGCGGGGCAGGCCGGCAAGCCCCGAAGTGCAGCGTGACATTGATCGCATCGTCGAGATCTGGTGCGAGGCGCGGACGGTGTTCGCGACGGGAAAGGGGCCTTACCTGTTCGGCGATTTTTCGATTGCCGATGCGATGTTCGCCCCCATCGTCTGGCGCCTGCACGTCTACAACGTTCCCCTGCCGCCGCTGGCGGCTGACTATTCTGCCGCGATGCGGGCGCACCCGGCGATGATCGAATGGCATGCCGCAGCGTTGGGCGAAAGCGAGGCCCACGCCCATTACGATTGCCTGGCCGACGAATACGGCGGGCGGCGCTGAGCGATTTGCGCGGTGGCGCCGTTCTCCTGTGTCTTGTCGGCCGGCCTGCGGTCGCGGTTTATGCCGGGCCGTCGGCAGCGAGCAGCCGGATCCGGGTGATTTCTGCCGGTGCGCCGAAGCGCTTGGGCGGCCCCCAGTAACCGGTGCCGCGACTGGTGTAAACCTGCAGTCTGCCGAGGCGGTGGAGCCCCGCCGTGTAGGGTTGTTGCAAACGGACGAACAAGGGCCATGGCCAGAACTGGCCGCCATGGGTATGGCCGGACAATTGCAGGTCGAACCCCGCGGCGGCCGCGGCGCCGGCGGAGCGAGGCTGGTGGGCGAGCAGAATTTTCGGGGCGTCGGTCGGTGCTCCGGCCAGGGCCTTGGCCGGGTCGCTGCGTTGGGCGGGATCGAAGGCCTGGGCGCCGTAGTCGGCAACGCCGGCGAGCACCAGTTTGGCGCCGTCATGCGCGATGACCCGGTGTTCGTTCATCAGGCCGTGCAGGCCGAGCCGGGCGAATTCTGCCCACCATGCCCCGACCCCGGCGTAGTACTCGTGATTCCCGGTCACCACATAGCTCCCGTGGCGCGCTTCCAGTTCGGCCAGCGGCGCGATATCGGCGGCCAGCTGCTTGACCGAACCGTCGACCAGGTCGCCGGTGATGGCGACTGCGTCGGCGCCCAGCCCGTTGACCCGGTCGACGACGGCCTGGATATGACGGCGCTTGATGGTCGGGCCGATGTGGAGGTCGCTGATCTGCACGATGGTGAAGCCGACCAGGGCCGGGGGCAGCCCGGCCAGCGGAATGTCGACCTCGACGACGCGCGGCAGGCGTCGCGCATTGATGAAACCGACCAGGGTGATCAGCCCGGCCAGGATGGGGACGAGGAGGGCCGTCGGCTTGGTCAGCGACGGCTCGTCGGCCAGGGTCAGGCCGATATCCCGCAGCAAGGTCAGCACCAGGACGGACGAGAACAGCCCCATGGCCAGTGAGCCGGCCCAGCTCAGGCGGTCGGCGAGGATCTGGCGAGGGGTGACGAAGCGGGCCAGCATGGCGAGGGGGATGAGCAAGGTCGAGAGGGCCAGCAGGCCGATGCCGGCGATCCAGCCGGGCATGCCCGTGACCAGCGCCGGCAGCAGTCGCCAGGCGATATAGGCGTGGCAGAAGGCGAGCAGGGAAACGGTGGTCAGGGCGAAGCCCGGGACAGCTTTCAAGGAATACCTCCGGTCGGCGATGCCGGCAGCCGATTCATTCGGGTGCCGCTTGTCGTTGAGGACGAATGACGACCGGAAATATTGTATGGGCCCGTCGATTTTTATTGGGTAAGCGATGAATGCCGGCGGCAAGCGACGATCCGTCGTGGCAACGGGGCATCGCTTGCCGGGAGGTTAGCGGCGGCGGGCGGCGCGGATCAGTTGCGCACCCCGTTCGGCGATCATGATGGTGGGCGAACTGGTGTTGCCGGAGGTGATGTTCGGCATGATCGAGGCATCGACGATGCGCAGGCCGGTCATGCCGCGCAGCCGCAATGCGGCGTCGGTAACCGCCGACGGATCGTCGGCGCGACCCATCTTGCAGGTGCCGACCGGATGGAAGATGGTCGTGCCGATATTGCCGGCGGCGTAGGCCAATTGCTCGTCGGTGGTGAATTCGGCGCCGGGCAGATATTCGACCGGCTTGTACGGCGCCAGGGCCGACTGGGCGACGATGCGACGGGTCAGGCGCAAGGCCTTGGCCGCTATCCGGCGATCCTCGTCGTGGCTGAGATAGCCGAGCGCTATCTTCGGCGCGCTGGCCGGGTCGCGGTCGCGGATCTCGATGCGGCCGCGCGACTGCGGGCGCAGATTGCAGACGCTGGCGGTAAAGGCCGGGAAGCGGTGCACCGGTTCGCCGAACTTGTCGAGCGACAGGGGTTGTACGTGGTATTCCAGGTCGGGACTTGCCACCGAGTCGTCCGAGCGGGCGAAAAGTCCGAGTTGGCTGGGGGCCATGGTCAGCGGGCCGCGCCGGAAAAAGGCGTATTCGAGACCCATCATGGCTTTCCCCCACAGGCTGTGGGCCTGCTGGTTGAGCGTCTTGATGCCCTGTACCTTGTAGATGCTGCGCAGTTGCAGATGGTCCTGCAGGTTTCGGCCGACCCCGGGCAGGGCGTGCGCCACGGCTATGCCATGCTCCTGCAGGAAATCGGGGTCACCGATGCCGGAACGTTGCAGGATGGCGGGCGAGCCGATGCTGCCGGCGGCAAGTATCGTTTCGATGCGGCTGTGCGCAATGCAGCTTTCATTGCCGATGCGGAATTGGATGCCGCCGATGTGGCGCTCCTTGACAAGCAATCGGTCGGAGAGCGCGCCGGTGACGATGCGTAAATTCGAGCGCTGGCGGACGGGGTCGAGAAAACCGCGCACGCTGCTCCAGCGGGTGCCGCGTTTCTGGTTGACCTCGAACTGGCTGACCCCGAGGTTGTCGCCGCCGTTGAAATCCGGTGTCGGGGGGATGCCGGCCTGTACCGCCGCTTCGGCGAAACGGTCGAGGACGGCCCAGGAGAGGCGCTGCTGCTCGACCCGCCACTCGCCACCGGCGCCGTGGACCCTGTTCGCGCCTTGCCAGTAATCCTCCACCAGTTTGAAATGCGGGAGAACGCTGTTCCAGCTCCAGCCGGAGTCGCCGGTGATTTCGGCCCATCCGTCGTAGTCGCGCGCCTGGCCGCGCAGATAGAGCATGGCGTTGATCAGGGTACTGCCGCCCAGCCCCTTGCCCCGGGCGTAGATGATCGAGCGCCCGTTGAGACCGGGTTCCGGCTCGGTTTTGTAACACCAGTCGGTGCGGGGATTGTTGATGCAGTAGAGATAGCCGACGGGGATTTTTGTCCAGATCCATTTTTCGTCGTTGCCTGCTTCGAGAAGCAGGACGGTCACGTGGGGGTCGGCCGACAGGCGGTTGGCCAGCACGCAGCCGGCGGCACCGCCGCCGACCACGATATAGTCGAAATCACCAAAGTTTTTCATGGCGTCTTCCTGGGAGAGTCGAGATCGAGGCTCCCTGCGCATGGCGCAGGGAGTATTTCGCGGAATGGGGTGTTCAATTCACCGGCATGACGAATTCCGGCCCCTTGGCGGTGCTGTCGGGCCAGCGCTGCATGATGCTCTTGTAGCGGGTGTAGAAGCGCACACCTTCCTCGCCGTAGGCATGAAGGTCGCCGAACAGGCTCTGCTTCCAGCCGCCGAAGGAATGCCAGGCCATTGGAACGGGGAGTGGCACGTTGATGCCGACCATGCCGACCTGGATCTTCTGGGTGAATTCCCGTGCCGTTCGCCCGTCGCGGGTGTAGCAGGCGACGCCGTTGCCGAAGGCGTTGTCATTGACCAGGGCCACCGCCTCGGCAAAGGTGGCCACGCGCACGACGCAGAGCACGGGGCCGAAGATTTCCTCCTGGTAGATCGTCATGTCGGCACTGACCTGATCGAACAGGGTGGCGCCCAGGAAATAACCGGCTTCGCGTCCCTGTACGACGTGGTTTCGCCCGTCGAGCACGAGACGGGCGCCCTGTTCGACGCCACTGGCGATATAGCCCTCGATGCGGGCCTTTGCCTCGGCCGTGACGACCGGCCCCATGTCGGTGCCAGGTGCTTCGCCGTCGTTGATGTTCAGGCGCAGGGCGCGATCCTTGACCTTGGCGACCAGTTCGTCGGCAATGTCACCGACCGCCACGGCGACTGAAATGGCCATGCAGCGTTCGCCGGCCGAGCCGTAGGCGGCACCGATGAGCGCATCGGCCGTCTGGTCCAGGTCGGCGTCGGGCATGACCACCATGTGGTTCTTGGCGCCGCCCAGCGCCTGGGAGCGCTTGCCGTGCCGGGAGGCGGTTTCGTAGATATAACGGGCAATCGGCGTCGAGCCGACGAAACTCACGGCCTGCACGTCGCGATGGGCGAGCAGTGCGTCCACGGCCAGCTTGTCGCCCTGCAAGACGTTGAAGACGCCGGGCGGCAGGCCGGCCTCGCGGAACAGTTCGGCAATCAGCAGCGAAGGCGAGGGATCGCGCTCCGAAGGCTTGAGGATGAAACTGTTGCCGCAGGCGATGGCGATAGGCGCCATCCACATCGGCACCATGACGGGGAAATTGAAGGGCGTGATGCCGGCCGTGACGCCCAGGGGCATGCGCTGGCTCCAGTTGGCAATACCGCCGCCGACATTGTCCGAATACTGGCCCTTGAGCAGTTGCGGGATGCCGCAGGCAAACTCGATGATCTCCAGTCCGCGCTGCACTTCTCCCTTGGCGTCCGGGAAGGTCTTGCCGTGTTCGCGGGTGATCAGATGGGCCAGGTCATCGATGTGACCCTCCATCAGCTCCTTCATCCTGAACAGGACGCGGGCCCGCCTTTGGGGGGCCTGGGCACCCCATTGGACCTGGGCGGCGACGGCGGAACTGACCGCGGCGTCGACATCGGCCGGGGTGGCCAGTTCGACATGGCGGGCCACCTTGCCCAGGGCCGGGTCGAACACCGGGCTCAGGCGATCGCCGCTGCCCGGCCTGAGGCTGTTGTCGATCCAGTGGCCGATCCTGCTGGGGGCTGATGTATAGCTAACGCTCATATCATATTCTCCAAGGTGTATATGTTTGTTCAATGATGTTTCATTTAAATCGATTTAAAACAGCTGGTCCAATGACTTATTTCTGCATTAGATATTTGTAATAGTTATAGTTAATGCCCGCATCCAAGGTAGGCCGCATGCACCGCCGGGTCGTCACGAAGTTGTTCGGCAGGGCCGTGAACCGAAATCCGGCCGTTTTCCAGCACGTAGCCATAGTCGCTGACGGAAAGCGCCGCGGCGGCGAATTGCTCGACCAGCAGCATGGTGACGCCGCGTTGTCTGAGGTCGGCGATGATGCGGAAAACCTCTTCGACCAGAATCGGCGCCAGGCCCATTGACGGTTCGTCGAGCAATATCATCCCGGGGTTGAGCATGAGCGCCCGGGCCATGGCCAGCATCTGCTGCTCACCGCCGGACAGGGTGCCGGCCAGTTGCTGGCGGCGTTCCCGCAGGCGGGGGAAGAGTTCCATGGCCTGTTCGAGGTCGCCCTGCACGTCGCCCTTGCTTCGGTTGCCGGTGAAACGAGGAAAGGCGCCGAGCAGGAGATTGTCGGTGACCGAGAGGTTGGCGAAGATGCGGCGGCCTTCCGGCGAATGGGCGAGACCGCGGCGGCAGATGCGGTACGCATCGAAGCCGGTGATATCCTGGCCGTCAAGAAGGACGGCGCCGCGACTGGGTTTGATCATTCCGGATATGGCGCGCATGGTGGTGGTCTTGCCGGCGCCGTTCGAGCCGATCAGGCAGACCACACTGGCCTTGGGCACGGAGAAGGAGATGCCGTGCAGGACGTCGACGCAGCCGTATCCGGCGTGGAGATTGTCTATGGTGAGCATTGCGCGCTCCTTTAGGCGGGTTGTGCCGTCGCCTCGCCGCCGAGGTAGGCGGCGATGACCCGGGGATCGGATTGGATTTCGCCAGCGGCGCCTTCGGCGATCTTCTGGCCGAAGTCGAGTACCGAGATGCGGTCGCAAACCCCCATCACGAGGTCCATGTGATGTTCGATCAGGACGACCGCAATGCCGTGCTCGCGGATTTTCCGGATCATCGCGGTCAGCTCCGGCAGATCGGCCGGCGGGATGCCTGCCGCCGGTTCGTCGAGCAGCAGCAGCGAGGGCGAGAGCGCCAGGGCGCGCGCAATCTCGAGCAGGCGTTGCTTGCCGTAGGGCAAATGACGCGCTTCCTCGTTATGCATGTCGCCGAGTCCGACGAAATCGAGCAGATTGGCGGCCGACACCCGGGCTTCGTGCTCCTGGCGACGGTAGCGCCCGGTGCGCAGGACGACATCGATCAGCGTCAGTTCGTAGGTGTGGGTCAGGCCGACCATGACATTCTCGATGGCGGTCATTTCCCCGAACAACTGGACATTCTGGAAGGTGCGTGCGACGCCTCGCAGGGCGATGTGCGAGGAGGTGCAACCGCCGATCGATTGGCCGGCGAAGGAAATATCGCCCTGGGTAGGGGTGTAGATGCCGGTCAGTACGTTCATCATCGTGCTCTTGCCCGATCCGTTCGGGCCAATCAGGCCATGTATACGGCCGGCGGCGACTTGCAGGTCGACTTCGTTGAGCGCTTTCAGTCCGCCGAACTGCATGACGATGCCGCTTGCTTCGAGCAGAGGCTCGCCGCCCGCACCGCAGCTTGGCGCGGACCAGACATTGGCGGCGTCGCCATGCTCGGCGATCGTTTCGTGGGCTGGCACCCATTGCGGGCGGAAGCGTTTGACCAGGGCGCGCAGGTAGCCCACGATCCCGTCCGGCAGGTAATAGACCACCCCGAGGATGAGCAGGCCGAAGATGCTCAGTCGGTGTTCGGCGATATCTTCGAGGGTGAAGGCGAAAATCACGAAGACGGCGAGGGCGACGAGCGGCACGGTCAGTTGGCGCAGGGTGGTGCGCGTCCTGAGGACGGCATAGCCGGCGCCGATGGCGACCAGGCAGGCTATGAGCACGGTCAATTGGCGGAACAGGTCGATATCGGACAGCAGGTTGGGGAGCAGTACCACGATGGCGGCACCCAGCACCGATCCGCTACGCGTCTTGCGTCCGCCCAGGGTGACGGCGAGCAGGAAGAGAATGGCCAATTCGAAGTTGAAGGAACTGGGCGCGATGTATTCCTCCGAGAATGCGTAGAGTCCGCCGGCCAGTCCGGCGAAGCCGGCGCTCATGACGAAGGCCAGCACCTTGCTGCGGTAGACCGAGACGCCCATGCAGTCGCAGGCGACCGGGCTGCCGCGCAGTGCTTCGAAGCTGCGGCCGATGTACGATTTCAGCGTGTGGTGGACGACGAGCAGGGCGAGCAGTACCGAGGCGAGGGTGAAATAATAGAAATCCACCACGGTCATCCGGTGCTCCAGAAGCATCGGCTTCAGCACCTGCAGCCCCTGGGGGCCCCGGGTCAGGAAGTCCATTTCGTTGATCAGAATCTGGACAATGGTGCCGAAGGCCAGGGTGACCATGGCCAGGTAGGGTCCGGTGACGCGCAGAGCCGGCATGGCGAGGACTGCGCCGAATGCCGCGGTGACGGCGATGGCGGCAGGCAGGGCCAGCCAGAACGGGGCGCCGACCGTCGTGAACACGATGCCGGCGGTGTATGCGCCGATACCGAACAAGCCGGCGTGACCCAGCGAAATTTCACCGGTGTAGCCGACGACGATATCCAGACCGAAGAGCAGGATGGCATAGATGCCGATCACCACCAGCAGGTGGATGTAATAGGGATTGGGCAGGAGAAGCGGGAAAAGTGCCAGGCCGAGCAGGAGCAGGCCGGAAAAAACAAGTCGGGTTATTTTCATGGCGCTCATACCTTCTTGATCGCGGTCTTGCCGAACAGGCCGGCCGGTTTGAAGGCCAGAACCAGCAGCAGGAGAACAAGGCCGGGCACATCCTTGTAGCCGGTCGAGAGATAGAAACCGGTGAATGTTTCGGCCAAGCCGAGGATGAGTCCGCCGATAATGACGCCCAGTCCCGAGGTCAGGCCGCCGATAATGGCAACGGCGAAGGCCTTGAGTCCGAGCGCGGCGCCCATGCTGGCCCCGGTCAGCGTCAGCGGCGCGATCAGGATGCCGGCGAAGGCCGCGGCGGCGCAGGACAGGGCGTAGGAAAAGGTGATGACCTGCCCGGTATTGATGCCCATCAGCCCGGCCGCCTCGCGGTCGGCCGCGGTGGCGGCGATGGCCTTGCCGTAGATCGATTTGCGGTTGAACAGTTCGACGGCGAGCATCAGCGCCAGGGCGCCGACAATGACGATGATTTCCATGGGCAGGACGCTGGCGCCGAACAGGTGCAATGGCGCCTCGGAAACCGGCGAAGGGAATTTCAGGTCATCGCGTCCCCAGATATTCTCGGCGATGTTCTTCATGATGATGCCGAGCGCGATGGTGGCCATGATCCAGCCCTCCGATTTGGCCTTTAGCGCCGGGCGGACGCCCAGACGCTCGACGCCGATGCCGTAAATGGCGCCGGCCAGCAAGACCACCGGAATCGTCAGCCAGTAGTTGCCGATGCGGTCGACGACGCTGAGGCCGATCAGGGCGCCGATGGCGAGGGCTTCGCCCTGCCCGAAGTTGAGGGTGCCGGAAGTGGCGAAGGTCAGCTGGTAACCGAAGGCGATGACCGCGTAGATCATCCCCAGGGCTATGCCGCTGAACAGGATTTGCAACAGCATGTCCATCAGGAATGCTCCATGTAAGAGGGGCCCGGCCATGGGCGGGGCGGACAGCGCGAGAAGCGGCAAAGGCGTATCTGCCTTTGCCGGATGAAAAACAGGCCTGGCTAGCGGCCTGTCTTCGCCTTGTCGGACGCGTAGGCATAGATCACCTGGCCGTCCTTGACCTCGCCGATGGCCAGGGTGCCGATGTCGTGGACCGCCTCGTGCACCTGTTTGCTGTAGGGTTTGTTGTAGGTCTGGACGACGCCGACCAGAGGTTCCCTGAGATTCTCCAGGGCCTCGCGTATCTTGACGCCGTTGGTGTTGCCGGCCTGCTTGATGGCTGCCGCCATCAGATAGGCGGCGTCGTAACCCTGGGCGGCGGACATCGGGGAAGGAATTTGTTTTACCTTGTAGGCTTTCTGGTAGGCCTCGATGAAGGCCTTGCGCTTGGGCGTATTGGGTTCCTGGATGAAGGTCTGCGGCATGCGCGCGCCTTCGCCGTTCTTGCCGGCGTTGTCGATGAAGTTGCCCATGGACAGCGTCCAGCTGCCGATCATCGGCACCTTCCAGCCGAGCTTGGCCATGCCGTTGGCGATCTGCGCCAGTTCGGGGCCGATGGCATAGGTCAGTATCGCCTCCGCGCCCGCCGCCTTGGCTTTCAGCAGCTGGGGCGTCATGTCCACATCCTTGATGTTGAATTTCTCCTCGGCCACCGGCTTGATGCCCTTCTGCTTGAGCGCGGCTTCCAGGTCCTCGCGGCCGAGTTGGCCGTAATTGGTCGAATCGGCCAGGATGGCGATCTTCTTGAACTTGCGGCGCTCGACCGCTTCGTCGACGATCAGCGCCGATTGAATGCTGTCGTTGGCGGCGACACGGAAGATGTAGCTTTCCGGATACCGGGGCGGCAGGAACTGCCTGGTTACCTGGGTGCCGGTGGCCACCGCGGTGATCATCGGGATTTTCGCTTCCTGGTAGAAGCGCTGACTGGCCAGGGCGACCCCGGTGTTGACGATGCCCAGCGCGGCGACGACCTTCTCCTTGTTGATCAACTCCTGGGCGACCTGGGCGCCGCGTTCGTTCTTGGCCTCGTCGTCGCGTTCGACCAGTTGTATCTGGCTACCGAGGACGCCGCCTGCCGCATTGATTTCCTGGACGGCCAGGCGAATGCCGTCCCGCATCGAAACGCCCATGGGTGACGAGCCGCCGGTGAAAGGTCCGGAAACGCCGATCCGGATCGGGTCGGCGGCATGAGCGCTGCAGGCGAGGCCGACGGCCATGGCAAGCGTGGTGAAGTGCATTTTCAGATTAAACATAGTCTCCTCCTTGTTGTGGTGCCCTGGATGGGACGCTGGCGGGTGATTGGATATCAGGAACGCTAATTTCATCTCCTGGCAGATCACGACACCGATAGCGTGTTTGCATTAAATACAATGGAAATTCGAGGGTCCAATGAGTTATTCTTGAGTCCGTTATTTTTATTTTTAATATCAAATGGACTATTCCGGACTTCGGGCATTCGTCATGGTGGCCCAGGAAGGTAATCTGACCCGGGCCGCCGACCGGCTCTACCTGACCCAGCCGGCGCTCAGCCTGCAACTCAAGAAATTGCAGGAAGCGCTCGATGTGAGCCTGTTCGAACGCATGCCGCGCGGCATGCGCCTGACCCAGGCGGGGCGTCAGCTATTGCCGGCCGCCGAGAGGGTACTGACCGCGGCGACCGAATTCCGCGCCGCCGCGGCCAGTCTAAAGGGCAGCGTCATGGGCGGTTTGCGTTTGGGGACCATTGTCTATCCGGAATTCCTGCGCCTGGGTGCCTGCCTTCGCCTGCTCGCCGAGCGCCATCCTGGACTCTCCTTCGAACTCCGGCACGGCATGTCGGGTTCCATGGCCAGGGAGGTCGAGGCCGGCAACCTGGACATCGCTTTCGCCCTCGGGGCGCCGGGCCTGGAGGATTTGCAGGACCGTTTTCATGTCCTGACCTTGACCGGCTTCGAGTACCGCGTCGTGGCGCCGGCCGGCTGGGGCGTTCAGGTGCGCGGCAAGGGTTGGCGCGCCCTGGCCGAACTGCCTTGGATCTGGACCCCGCCCGAATCGGTGCACAGCCGCCTGCTGAGCCGTATCGCCGCAGCCGAAGGTGTCGAATTCAACGTCGTGGCGCAGGTGGATCTCGAACCGTCCATGATCGACCTGGTCAAATCGGGCGTCGCCCTGGCCCTGGCCCGCGACAGTCTGGCCCTGCATGCCGCCCATACCGAAGGGGTGGCGATTGCCGACAGCGTCACCGTTCCCGCGGCGCTCGGCCTGGTATGCCGCAAGGATCGCCTGATGGAGCCGCCGATCGCGGCGGCCATGGAGATCGTCGCCGAGGTCTGGGGCGGCAATACACGCTGAACCCCCGGAGCTTTCCGACAGGCGGCCGGCCCGTCTGGGTGGTTTCGGATCTTCAGCCGGGAATCAGGGCGATAACACCCGGGGCCGGCTGTTGATCCGGACATTAACGGCGACGACCGCCGTCAGGAGCGCGGCGGCCCCGATGTTGTGCGCCACGGCCAGGGCGAGCGGCAGCGCCAGCAGGACGTTGGCGATACCCAGCCCGATCTGGATCAGGAGCAGGGTCGGCACTATCCTTCCCCAGCGCCGCCAGCGGCTATCGGCGCTGCGTAGCAGGGCGACGGACAGGGCGCCGACGATCAGCGCGACGGCCAGGGCACTCAGGCGGTGCGTCCAGTGAATCGCGGTCAGCGCTTCCAGGGGCAGCAGTTGGCCGTCCGCGGTCATGCCCAGTTCCCGGTGCAGGCTGAAAGCCTGCCCGAAATCCATGGGCGGGTGCCATTGCGCCTGGCATAGCGGGAAGTCCGGGCAGGCGAGGGCGGCGTAATTGCTGCTCACCCAGCCTCCCATGGCGATCTGGATGACGATGGCGAGCAAGGCCGCCGCCGCCAGCAGGCGGGTGCCCGCGGCCAGCGGCCCGCATTGCCCGCGGCCGGCCAGGCCGATGCCGACGAGCAGGGACAGGGTCGTCATGCCGCCGAGCAGATGGAGGGTGACGATCAGCGGTTTGAGCAGCAGGGTCACGGTCCACATGCCGAGGGCGGCCTGGGTGCCGACGATGGCGACGAGCAGGGTGGGCAGGGTCGGCGAGCGGTGCTTGCGGACCTCGCCTCGCCACGAGAGCAGGCAGAGGGTGAAAATGAGCAGGCCGAGGGAAGCGGCCAGGTAGCGGTGGATCATTTCCTTCCAGGCCTTGCCGGTATTGATCGGCCGTTCGGGAAAGGCCTGCAGCGCCGACAGTTGTTCATGCGCGGCGGCCGGAACTCGCCAGTGACCGTAGCAACCTGGCCAGTCGGGGCAGCCGAGACCGGCGTCGGAGAGGCGGACATAGGCGCCGAGCGCGATGACGCCGAAGGCGAGCAGGGTGGCGACGAGGAGCAGTCGGCGATAAAGGCGCATGCGGCTCAAAGGACGATCAGGCGGTCGGCGAAAAGGGCGGCGAAAAGGAGGGTGAGGTAGAGGATGGAGTAGCGGAAGCTACGGCGGGCCAGAGCATCACTGTAGTTTCGGCAAAGCGCGATGGCGTGGCCGAGGAAAACGAGGTCGAGCAGACTGATGGCGATCAGGTAGAACATGCCGCTCATGCCGAGCGACACCGGGATCAGGCTGGCCGCGGCGAGCATCAGCGTATACCAGAGGATATGCTGGCAGGTGAAGGCGACGCCGTGGGTGACGGGGAGCATGGGCAGCCCCGAACGGGCGTAGTCGTCGCGGCGGTAGCAGGCCAGCGACCAGAAGTGGGGGGGCGTCCACAGGAAGATGATGAGGAAAAGGACCAGCGGCTCGGCCGACACCTGGCCGGTCATCGCCGCCCAGCCGAGGAGCGGCGGCATGGCGCCCGATGCGCCGCCGATGACGATGTTCATCGGCGTCGCCGGCTTGAGGATCAGGGTATAGATGACGGTGTAGCCGACGAAGGTGGCCAGGGTCAGCCACATGGTCAGGTCGTTGATGAAGGCATGCAGCAGCCACAGACCGCCGGCGCCGAGTACGGTCGCCAGGGTGATCGTTTCGATCGGCGCGATTTCGCCGCGGGCGGTCGCCCGCCAGCTGGTTCGCGCCATCTTGGCGTCGATGGTCCGTTCGACCAGGCAATTGAGGGCGGCGGCGGCGAAGGAAACCAGCGCGATCCCCAGGGAGGCCACGAGGAAACGCAGGACGGGCGGAAAATCGGGTGTCGCCAGGCACATGCCGATCATCGCGGTAAACACGATCAGGCTGTTGACCCGGGGTTTGCACAGGTGGCCGAAGGCGGCGAGGCGTTGGCCGAGGCTCAGCGGGCGGGCGACGATGGTTGGCATGGTGGTTCTCCTAGCCGTTCCAGGTGAATTTGAGCAGGCGTTCGAGGTCGGCGCGTATGCCTTGGGCCTCGGCGTCGGGTGGGAAGGTCATGATCAGCAGGCCCTGCGGATCGGCCAGTAGCAGGGGAGCTTCCGTCTCCGGCAGGGCGGCGCTCGACGGGACGATGAGCAGATCCGGCTGGGTCCGGCCAAGGGCGGCCAGTTGCGGATCATCCGGGCGGTCGGCGAGCACCACGCGCCGGACGCGATCCATGTTTTTGTAGAGGGCGACCTGAATGCGGCGCATTTCGTCGAGACGGCCGGTGCAGCTTGCCGCGCAGGGGCCGCGGAGGTTCAGAATGAGCAGCCATTTGCCGCGCAGCTCGGCGGTCGAGCGCAGGATGGCGCCGGGCAAGGGCAGGGGGGAAGGCGACAGGTAGCCGTGGGTGGCTGCCATTGGGGGGTGCCAGCCGCCGACATAGAGACCGCCGCCGACGGCGAAGGGGAGTACGAGCAGCGCGACGATCAGCAGGAGCATGCCGCGGCCGTTGCCGGGGGGGCGGAGAACGATGTCGTTCATGGCCGACGGAACAGGAAGTAGACCCAGATGCCCAGGCTGGAAAGGGCAAAACCGAACCATTGCAAGGCATAGCTCAGGTGGCGGTCGGCCCGTTCGTCCGGCCTAGGCCACTGGCGGACATAGCCGGCCGGCGATTCGGGATCAAGTTGGATGATGACCGGCTGCAGCGGGTAATCGACGACCTGGCGATAGCGTTCGATATCCAGGTTCTGCCAGACCGGGGCCCAGTCGGTCGGCTGCGGCGCCAGGTTGAAAAAGCGCCGGGCCGGCAGGACGGCGATGCCGGTCAGTTCGACCGGGCCGCCCGGTACTTCGGCGACCGGGAGAACGCGATGATCGGCCGGGGCCGGTAGCCAGCCGCGATTGACCAGGACGCGCAGGGGCGAGCCGTCGATTTTCAGTGGCGTAATGACGTGATAGCCGGCCTGCTCCTGGTTCAACTGGTTGTCGAGCAGGACCTGCCGGCTCGCATCGAAGCTGCCGCGCAGGACGACCCGCCGGTAGCGCAGGCTTTCGCCATCGACGGGTGTGCCGGGCATGACGACGGGCGCGTCGTGACTGCGCAGGTCGAGTTCCGCCTGCAGATGCTTCTTGGCTTCGGCCTTGCGCCACTGCCATTGGCCGAGCGACAGGAAGGTCGGCAACAGGACGGCCATGGCCAGGGCGCCGACAATCGCCACCTGGCGCCGACTGGCTCTTGTCGGCAGCTTGCCCGGGCGCGCATACTGGGCCACCGACAATTGCTCAGGAGACTTATCGATGCTCAGGGTGCTGGTGGTGCTGTTGTTGTTGGCCATAGTGGGCAGCCTCTTCTCCGGGCTGGTCTTCCTCTATCGCGACCGCGGCGCAGGGCGGCGGACTGCCCGCGCGCTGACCTGGCGAATCGGCCTGTCCATCGCGCTATTCGCGATGCTGCTGGTGGGTTTCAGGTTCGGCCTCATTCCCGGTTACACCCAGTAAACGAAGACGAAAAGGATGAGCCAGACGACATCGACGAAGTGCCAGTACCAGGCCACCCCCTCGAAGGCGAAATGGCGCTCGGAACTGAAATGGCCGCTCAGGCTGCGGAGCAGGATGACGCCCAGCATGATGGTGCCGAGGGTGACATGGAAGCCGTGGAAGCCGGTGAGCATGAAGAAGGTCGCACCGTAGGCGCCGGCGCCCATGGTCAGGCCCATTTCGGTGTAGGCATGGTGGTATTCGTAGGCCTGGAAGCCGAGGAACAGACAGCCGAGCAGCACGGTGGCGGCGAGGCCGAGGCAGAGCTGGCGGCGGTTGTTCTTGAGCACGCCCCAGTGCGCCCAGGTCACGGTGGCGCCCGAACTGAGCAACAAGGCCGTGTTCAAGGCCGGTATGCCCCAGGCCTTCATCGGCGTGAACGGGGCCCCCTTCGGACCGCTGGTCGGCCAGGCGCCTGAAAAGTCGGGCCACAGGGTAGTGCCGTTGGCCTGGAGCATGCCGCCCAGTTCGGGCACGGCGATGACCCGCACGTAGAACAGGGCGCCAAAGAAGGCGGCGAAGAACATCACCTCGGTGGCGATGAACCAGATCATGCCGTAGCGAAACGAGCGATCCTCCCAGTCGCGGTAGGCGCCGCTCTGCGATTCGCCGATGACCTGTCCGAACCAGTTGAAGAGGACGTAGAAAATGACGCCGGTGCCGCCCAGCATGACCCATTTGCCGAGCGGGAAGCCGTTGATCAGTTCGATGAAGCCAAGCGCCAGCAGGAACATCCCGAAGGAGAGGATGACCGGGTAGGCGCTGGGGCTGGGGACGAAATAATGTCCCTCGTGCGCAAGCTGGGAAGTGCTGGTTTTCATCGGGCCTCCACGCTGCTGGTCAAGGTCTGGCGTTGTCCGTCCACGCTGAAAAAGGCGTAGGACAGGGTGATATGGGCGATGTCGCGGTCGATCTCGGGCTTGACGATGAAGGCCAGGGGCATTTCGCGGGCCTCGCCCGGTCCCAGGGTTTGCTGCGAAAAGCAGAAACACTCGATCTTCTCGAAATGCCGGGCGGCCTGGCCGGGGGTGATGCTGGGCACGGCCTGACCGACGACGGTCCGGTTCGAGGTGTTGCGGACGAGATAGCTGACCTGCTGCAGCTCGCCGGGATGGACGTCGAGGTTCAGGGTGAGGGGGCGCATGTCCCAGGGCAGGCCGGGCATCACGGTGCCGGTGAACTCGACGCGGACGGTGCGCCCGATGTCGACTCGCGAGACGGGAGCTGCCGCGGTTTTCAGGCCGCCGACGCCAAAGCCGTCGCGGATGACGCCGGGGCCGTCGGTCTTGCCGTTGAAGCCGGTGGCTCGGCACAGGACGTCGTAAAGCGGCACCAGCGCGAAGGCGAAAGCGAAGGCCCCGGCCACCATCAGCAGCAGGCGGCCGATCAGGCGGCTATGGCTTACCGGCGCGGGCTGGGCTCGATCCATGGGGCTAGCGCTTGACGAACAGGCCGGCGATGTAAATGGCCAGCACGACGGCCGCCAGCAACCATCCCAGCCGCCGGGAGGCGGCGCGGCGGCGTTCGAGATCGGCATCGGAAAAAGCCGGTTTCATCGGTATCTCCATTTACTTGACGACCGGCTGGGTTTCCCAGCTGTGGTGGGGCGGCGGCGAAGAAAGCTCCCATTCCAGGCCTTCCGCCCCTTCCCAGACGCGGCCGTCGACCTTGGGGCCGCCGCGCACGCAGGACCAGATGTTCCAGGCGAAGATCAGTTGGCTGAAGCCGAGAATGAAGGCGCCGATGCTCGAAATGGCGTTGAACTCGGCGAATTGCAGGGCATAGTCGGGAATGCGCCGCGGCATGCCGGCCAGGCCCAGGAAGAACTGCGGCATGAAGGTCAGGTTGAAGGAGAGGACGGTCAGCCAGAAATGCAGTTTGCCCAGCTTTTCACTGTACATGTGGCCGGTCCATTTCGGCAGCCAGAAATAGACTCCGGTCATCACCCCCATGATGCCGCCGGCGAACAGGGCGTAGTGGAAGTGGGCGACGACGAAGTAGCTGTGGTGGTACTGGGCATCGGCGGCGACGTCGGCGAGCACCAAGCCGGTCAGCCCGGCGATGCCGAAGAGGACTATGAAGCCGATGGCGAACAGCATCGGAGTCTCGAAGCTCATCGCACCCTTCCACATGGTGGCGATCCAGCAGAAGAAAAGCACGGCCAGGGGCAGCGAAATGGCCATCGTGCTGAACATGAAGTAGATCAGCGCGGGCAGCGGCAGCCCCGAGGTCAGGATGTGATGGGCCCAGACCACCACCGAGAGCAGACCGATGGCGATGAAACTGTAGATCTGTGCGGTGTGGCCATAGATCGGCTTGCGCGAGAAGGTGGACAGGACGTGCGGGATCAGACCCCAGACCGGCAGCAGCAGGATGTAAACCTCGGGATGTCCGAAGAACCAGAAGAGGTGCTGAAAGAGGATGGGATCGCCGCCGCCGGCCGCATCGAAGAAATGGGTGCCGAAATGGCGGTCGGTGAGCAGCATGGTCACCGCCCCGGCCAGCACCGGCAGGGTGGCGATCAGCAGAAAGGCGGTGATCAGCCAGCCCCAGGCGAAAAGCGGCAGCTTCATCATGGTCATGCCGGGGGCGCGCATGTTGAAGATGGTGACGATGATGTTGATCGACCCCATGATCGACGAGATGCCGAGGATGTGCACGGCGAGGATGGCGAAATCGACCCCCATGCCTCCCTGCACCGAAAGCGGCGCATAGAAGGTCCAGCCGGTGGCCAGGGCGCCGTCGCCGATGCCGAACAGGGCCAGGGTGAAAGGCAGTGTGAGCAGGAAGGCGGCCGGCGGAAGCAGCCAGAAACCCCAGTTGTTGAGCCGAGGCAGCGCCATGTCGGGGGCGCCGATCATCAACGGGATCATCCAGTTGGCGAAGCCGGTGGCGGCCGGCATCAGCGCCCCGAAAATCATGATCAGGGCGTGGACGCCGATCAACTGGTTGAAAAACTCCGGCTTCATCAACTGCAGGCCGGGTTGGAACAGTTCGGCGCGGACGCCGAGGATCATCAGGCCGCCGACGAAGAACATGACCAGGGCGAAGGTCATGTACATGGTCCCGATGTCCTTGTGGTTGGTCGTCGTAATCCAGCGCAGCCAACCGCCGTGATAGTCGGCGACGGCGTGTTCGGCGGGGTGGGTGGTGGTGGCTGTGCTCATCGATCGCCTCCTAGCGAAGGGCCTTGATCTGGGCGGGCTGGATCATGTCGCCCTTGCGGTTGCCGAAACTGTTTCTTTCGTAGGTGATGATCGAGGCGATCTCGACATCGGAGAGGCTGTTGCGGAAGGCCTGCATGGCCGTGCCGGCCTTGCCGTTGAGCACGCGGTCGACATGGCTGTCCGGAATGATTTTCCCGTCCGCGCCGAGCAGGGGGCCGTTGACCAGCTTGCTGCCGGCCAGGGCCGGGAAGGTCGGCGGCAGTCCCTGGCCGTTGGGCTGGTGGCAGGCAACGCAGATCTTGTCGTAGACCTCCTTGCCCTTGGCCATCAGCTCCTCGGTGCTCCAGGTCCGGTCGGCCCCGCCTGCCGCGGCCTTGGCCTCGGCCTTCTGCGTTTCCAGCCAGGCGAGATATTCCGGTTCGGGGACGGCGCGGACGACCACCGGCATGAAGCCGTGATCCTTGCCGCAGAGTTCGGCGCACTGGCCGCGATAGATGCCGGGCTTCTCAATCAGCAGCCAGGTCTCGCGCAGGAAGCCGGGAACGGCGTCGCGCTTGACGCCGAACTGCGGCACCCACCAGGTGTGAATGACGTCGAGCGAGGTGAGCAGGACGCGGATTTTCTTCCCGACGGGCAGGACCACTGGCTTGTCCACTTCCAGCAGGTAGTGTTCGCCCTTGGGTTCGGCATTGGCGATCTGCTCGCGCGGCGTGGCCAGCACGCTGATGAACTTGACTCCGGCCTCCGGGTATTCGTACTGCCATTTCCACTGCATGCCGGTGACCTTGAGTACGATGTCGGTGCCGGTCTTGGTGTCTTCCATGTTAACGATGGCCTTGACCGCCGGTATGCCCATCAGGATGAAATCGATGAAAAGCAGGATGGCGAACGGGATCAGGGTCCAGAACCACTGCAGGGCGCTGGTCGGCCCGGTGAATCTGGCCGCCGCGTGGCCGGTGCTTTTTCGATGCCGGATCATCGAGTAGATCATGATGGCGAAGACCACCACGAAAAGAACCGTGATGACCAGCATGAACTCGTTGTGGATGTGCAGCGTTTCCCGGGCGATGGGCGTGACCGGTTCGGGAAAGTTGAAGCTGTAGCCGGCCAAGACGGGAAGCGGCAGGGTCAGTCCGGACAGGAAAAGCAGCTTGCGATGCAACTTTCTGCCAGGTTTGGGCTCCACTAGCTTCGTGGTCCGAGTGTCATCCGTACAACTCGCCATCCTGTTCCCTCCCCTTGTGAGAACCGACCTCAAGCTTGAGAATCGGCTCTCCGCAATTAGTTCAAAATATTTTTACGATGAACCGCCGCCGTTTTCTCCAACTGTCAATTGCGCTGTTGCCGGCCTGCAACCGGACGCCGGCGGCTTTTCGCAACACCGATCTGACCGGGGCGACTTTCGGCCGTTCCTTGAGCCTGGACGACCACCAAGGCCGACCGCGTTCCCTTGAGGATTTTCGCGGCAAGGCCGTCATCGTTTTTTTCGGCTATACCGCCTGCCCGGATATCTGTCCGACCATGCTGACCCGCCTGGCCGAGGCGATGAAGGCACTGGGCGACGATGCGTCGAAGGTCCAGGTCCTGTTCGTTACGGTCGACCCGGGACGCGACAGTGCCGAGCGCCTGAAGGAATTCGTACCCTGGTTCTACCCGAGTTTTCTCGGCCTGCGCGGCGATGCCGAACAAACCCGGGCGGCGACCGAGGAGTTCAGGGTCTTTGCCGCCCGCCGATCGGTGGCCGGTGAACTCGGCTATGTCATCGACCATTCGTCGGGTGCCTACATTTTCGACCCGGCCGGCCGCCTGCGGCTTTACGTCAAGGATACGGCCGCCGTCTACGATATCGTCGCCGACCTTCGCCGATTGCTGCGCGGCGGATAGGGCGGCGCGAGCATGGCGGCTATACTTACCAGGCTTCCCAAACAATTTTCCGGCGATTTATTGATGACTGCATACTTCCGCTTGGCGGCAAGCGTGAATTTCACAAAGCCTGGGGCGACCGGCGATGAATAAACCGACCGTTACCGGGCTCAGCGATGAATTCTTCATGCGCGAAGCCATGTCGCTGGCCCGCGCCGCCGAATGTCTCGGCGAGGTGCCGGTCGGCGCCGTGGTGGTGCTCGACGGGGCGATTGTCGGTCGCGGCTTCAATTCGCCGATCGGCGAGAGCGACCCGACCGCCCATGCCGAGATTGCCGCCCTGCGCGATGCGGCACGCGTGCTTGGCAATTACCGCCTGCCCGGTTGCCAACTGTTCGTGACGCTGGAGCCGTGCGCCATGTGTGCCGGGGCCATCATGCATGCGCGGATCAGCCGGGTCATTTACGGCGCGCGCGATGCCAAGACGGGGGTGCATGGCAGCGTCGTCGACCTGTTCGGCGTCGAGCGCCTGAACCATCACGCGACGATTGAGGGCGGCGTGCTGGCGGACGAGTGCAGCGCCATGCTGTCGGCTTTTTTCGCCGGGCGGAGGAAAAAGGCGTCATGAAACTACGGATTTCCATCGCCCGGCAGGGCATGAGCCTTCTCGACGAACACGGCCGTATCGTTCGCGACTACCCGGTGTCGACGGCGGCGGCCGGCGTCGGCGAAATGTCCGGCAGTTTCCGGACGCCGCGCGGGTGCCACATCGTGCGGGCGAAGATCGGGGCCGGACAGTCGGAAAACACGGTATTCGTGCGCCGTCGCCCGACCGGCGAAATCTGGTCGCCGGCCCTGGGCGAAGCCTTTCCGGGGCGCGACTGGATACTCACCCGCATCCTCTGGCTGTCGGGCTGCGAGCCGGGTCACAACCGCCTCGGCCGCGTCGATACGATGCGGCGTTACATCTACCTGCACGGCAGTCCCGATACGGTTGACATGGGCCGGCCCGGCTCGCACGGCTGCGTGCGCATGCGCAATGCCGATATCGTCGAGCTGTTCGACCTGCTGCCGGTCTATTCCGAAGTCGATATCCGCGAGGACTGAAGCGGCCGGCCGTTCGGGCCGAAGCTGTCTTCGCGCACGGCGAGCACGCCGTCGCCACGCTGCCAGGCCAGGGTGGATGCGCGGGTGCCGTAGGTTGCCGACCGTACGAAAACGGCGGAGAGCAGGCGTTCCCATTCGATAGGGACGCCGGTCTCGGGGAGGTTCTTGTCGGCCACGATGGAGGCATCGCCGAGCAGTGCGAAGAAGGCGGACTCGTCGGGCAGTTCGCACAGGGCTTCGGCAAATTTTTGGCGAGCGGTCAGCAGTTTCGGCCAGGGGGTGTCCAGCCGCTGGTTCGACAGCCCGTAGATACCGGGCGGCAGCAGGCGCGGGCTGCCGTCGCGATTGGAGAAATAAAGCAGCGAATCGCCGTCGGCCAGCAATAGATTGAAGCCGGAATACTGTGCAGGGTCTATTTTTGCGGCGTATTCGGCGGCCGACAGGGAGGATGTCAGGAAATTGCGCGTCAGGGCTCCCCGCGACTGCGCGCCCTTGGTCATGCCCGGTTCGCGGACATTGGTCACCGCCGCGAATCGCCCATCCTGGCGGATGCCTAGCCAGGTTCCGCCGGCCTCCAGGTCAAGCCCGCCGATGATGTCGGGGGCATCTGGCCAGCGGCAGAGCGGCGCCGTCGGCCGGGCATGGAATTCGTCCCGATTGGCGGCGACGACCAACGGGTAATCCGCCTGCGCCCGCCAGCCGACGACGATCAGGCACATTTGTTACGGATTGACAGGAGTGGCCGTGACCGACGGACCTTCCAGCGAGCCGAGTCGAAGGTTGGCGGCGAAGTTGCTCTGGACCACGGCCAGCGCCTCGTAGCCGCCGGCCGGCGACGGGGCGACGGTCATCACCATGCCGCAGGACTGGTCCGGATTGTCGGGCGAATGAAGCGGGTCGCCGGTCTGCAACGCCTGTTCGCTGGCCAGGCGATAGAGGTGGCGCTTGACCTTGCCGAGGTATTGGGTACGCGCGACGATTTCCTGCCCAGGATAGCAGCCTTTGTGGAAGCTTACCCCGCCTATTTTTTCGAAATCGGCCATCTGCGGCACGAACTCCTCCTTGGTGGCCAGCGTGACGAGGGGAAAGGCGGCGCGAATGTCGAGCCAGCGCCAGGCAGGCAGGCCGGCCGGCCTCGCCTTGACGGTCAGTTTTTGCCAGAGCGGCGCACAGGCGGTCGGCGTCACGACGACGAAGCGCGTGGCATCCAGGCGAATGACGGTGCTCCCGTCGGCAGTAGCGGTGGTCATCGCTTCGGCCGGGCAGGGCAGGCCCGCATCGATCAGCGCCTCTTCGGCCTGCGGGCCGGAAAGACCGAGCATGGCGGTGCTCTCGGTCCGGTCGGTCAGCTTGACCTTGGCGCGCAGAACGAACATCTGCAGGCGTTTCTGCGCCGCTTCCAGCAGGTCGGCGGAAAGGCAGAGGCAATAGCTGGCACCCTGGCGCCAAGCGACGAAGCTGGCCTGCATACGCCCCTTGGCGTTGCACCATCCGGCGTGCTGGGCCTTGCCATCGACCAGATGGTTGATGTCGCTGGTGAACTGGTTGTGCAGGAATGATCCTGCCTCGTCGCCGCTGGCTTCGATCAGGCCGAGGTGGGTGAGCGGCACGACGACGGTCCGCTCAGCGGCGCACTGCAATTCGCCGACGGCATCGCCGAAATTGAGAAGTTCGGCCGAATCGCCGTCGAAAGTGCCTTCGCTCGATTCCAGAAAACTGCGCCAGTTGGGGTTCATGAGGGCTCCTGATAGGTTTCGGATATTATATCGCTCGTTATAACGTGCTCGTTTCACACGGGCAAGACCCGTCGCTTCCCGTCAAGTTCCCGTGCGCTTCCTGTTCAATATATTTCTCCTCGCCCTCGTGCTGCTTGCTGGCATGGCCGGCGGCGTCTGGTGGTGGGCTAATCGGCCGCTACCGATGCACAGTTCCCCCATCGATTTCCGCGTCAATGCGGGGAGCAGCCTGCGCACGGCGATTACGCAGATGCGCGAAGCCGGCCTTGAGGTCGATCCGCTCCCGCTTGTCATGCTGGCCCGCTTCAATGGGTCGGATACGGCCATCAAGGCCGGCAGCTACTCGGTCAATGCCGGGGTGACTCCCCTGCTGCTGCTCGACAAGCTGCTCAAGGGCAAGGTGACGCAGGGGGAACTGGTCCTGGTCGATGGCTGGACCTTTAGCCAGTGGCGGGCGCGAATGGATAGCCATCCCGACCTCAGGCACGAGTTGCGCGGTTTGAGCGAGGCCGAGATCGGACGGCGCATGGGGCTGGGGACGAGTAGCCTGGAGGGGCTTTTTTTCCCCGACACCTATTTTTTCGACAAGCAATCCTCCGATCTGGAATTGCTGGCCCGCGCCAATCGCGCCATGCAGCGCAAACTCGACAGGGAATGGACGCGGCGGGCCGAAGGGCTTCCCTACAAGACGCCGCGGGACGCGTTGATCATGGCTTCCATCGTCGAAAAGGAAACCGGCCGCGAGGCCGATCGCAACCTGGTCGCGGCGGTATTCGTCAATCGCCTGCGCAAGGGCATGATGCTGCAAACCGATCCGACGGTGATCTACGGTCTCGGCGAAAGTTTCGACGGCAGGCTGCGGAGGAGCGACCTGTTGGCCGACACACCGTACAATACCTATACTCGCTATGGCCTGCCGCCGACGCCGATCGCCATGCCGGGGCTGGCTTCCCTGCGCGCCGCACTCAACCCGGCCGTCAGCGAAGTCCTCTATTTCGTTGCCCGCGGCGACGGCAGCAGTCAGTTTTCGAATACGCTGGATGAACATAACAGCGCAGTGAAGCGATATCAAAGAGGTGGCAAGTGAAGGGCAAATTCATTACTTTCGAAGGCATCGACGGCGCCGGCAAGAGCAGTCACGTCGAATGGCTGGCGGAATGGCTGCGCGCCCGCGGGATCGTCGTCCAGGTGACCCGCGAACCGGGCGGCACCGAACTGGGGGAGAAGCTGCGGGCCCTGCTGCTCAACGAACCGATGCACCTGGAGACGGAAACCCTGCTCATGTTCGCCGCCCGCCGCGAGCATCTGGCCCGCCTGATCGAGCCGGCCCTGGCCCGGGGGGAGTGGGTCGTCTGCGACCGTTTCAGCGACGCGACCTATGCCTACCAGGGCGGCGGCCGCGGCCTGGACAGAAACAAGTTCCTGACGCTTGAACACTGGGTTCAAGAACGCCTGCAGCCCGATCTCACCCTGTTGTTCGATCTGCCGCTCGACATCGCCCGCGAGCGCATCGTGCTGGCCAACCGGGTTCTCGACAAGTTCGAACAGGAGCGGGTCGACTTTCATGAACGGGTGCGCCAGGCCTACCTGGAAAGGGCGCACGGCAACCCTTCCCGAATCCAGGTGATCAATGCCGACAACAGCATCGACAATATTCGTAAAAAACTTGAAAAAATTCTTCTAGTTAATTGTTTATGAACGTAATCGATCTTCATTCAAGAGTTTGGTCCGCGCTTCAGGCAAGGCGTGAGCGCTTGCCGCATGCCCTGTTGCTGGTAGGCCAGAAAGGCTTGGGAAAATATGCCCTGGCCCGGCAGTTTGCCGCCGGCTTGCTCTGCGAATCGCCGACCAGGCAGGGGCTGCCGTGTGGCGAATGTCTTGCCTGCAACTGGTTCGCCCAGGGCAATCATCCGGATTTCCGTTTGCTGCAACCCGATGCGCTAAGCGACGAAATCGAGGTGGAGGACGGCAAGAAAAAACCCAGCCAGCAAATTACCATCGATCAGGTGCGGGCACTGGACGAATTCTTCAATATCGGCACACATCGTGGCGGCTTACGGATCATTTTGGTCAATCCGACCGAGGCAATGAATCGAAATACCGCGAATTCGCTTCTTAAAACACTTGAGGAACCTGCTGTAAGTACATTGTTTTTAATGGTTTCTAGCGAGCCGATGCGCTTGCTGCCGACCATTCGCAGCCGCTGCCAGGTTGTTCCCGTGCCTGTGCCCCCCGCAAAGCTGGCCGAAAAGGTATTGGCCGACCAGGGTATTGCCGATGCCGAGCGCTGGTTGGCCATGGCCGGCGGTGCGCCGGGGTTGGCGCTGGAACTGGCGGCGTCCGGGCAGGGCGCCTGGCTCGACCTGCTGGGCTCCCGCCTTGGCGCCGGTCGCCGCAGCGACCCGCTGGCCACCGCGGCCGAGTTGGAAAAGGCGCTCAAGGATAGCAAGGGCAAGCTGGCCCTCAAGCACCTCGTCGAAGCCATGCAAAAATGGCTGGTCGATTTGAGCCTGGCCAAAAACGCCTTGCCTGTCCGATATTTTATGCCGCAAAAATCCATAATTCCGGGCTTGGCTGATATGATTCCGTCTGCACGCTTGATACGTTCGTATCGAGCCCTGATTACGCGCCGCCAGGAGGCGGAGCAGCCGCTTAATGCACGCCTCTTTCTGGAAGGTATTTTTCTGGATTACCGAGCTCTGTTTGCTGATTGATCGACAATGAGTGAAGCAAAACCTGCTCCGCAGCGCCCCAGCGTCCTTTCGCTCAACATCAATTCGAAGTCCGCCCTTTATGCGGCATTCATGCCGCATCTGCGCAGCGGTGGCATCTTTATTCCGACCACCCGCAACTACAATATCGGTGACGAGGTTTTCATGCTGCTGTCGCTGATGGACGATCCGGCCAAATTGCCGATTGCCGGCATCGTCGTCTGGGTGACGCCGGCCGGAGCGCAGAATGGTCGGGCACAGGGCATCGGCGTCCATTTCAACAACGACGAAAGCGGCCAGGAGGCCCGTCGCAAGATTGAAGGCCTGCTCGGCGGCGTCATGCAGTCGACCCGGCCCACCCATACGCTCTGATCGATTTGCATGCTGGTTGATTCGCACTGCCACCTCGATTTTCCCGACCTCGCCGCCCGCCTGCCAGACGTTTTGCGGCGCATGGCGGAGAACGACGTCGGCGCGGCCGTCTGCATCGGCGTCAATCTCGAGGATTTCCCCGGTGTCATCGCGCTGGCCGAGCGGCACCCGCAACTCTTCGCCACGGTTGGCGTTCACCCCGAATATACCGATGTCGAGGAGCCGGACGTGGAGCGACTTGTCGCCCTGGCCGACCATCCGAAAGTCATCGCCATCGGTGAAACAGGACTCGATTACTACTGGCAGAAGGATAGGCCGGAGTGGCAGCGCGACCGCTTCAGAACCCATATTCGCGCCGCCCGGCAATGCGGCAAGCCACTGGTGGTGCATACCCGCGATTCCGCTGTCGATACCCTGCGTCTCCTCAAGGAAGAGGGGGCGGAGGCGGTGGGCGGCGTCATGCACTGCTTCACCGAAAACTGGGATATCGCCCGCCTGGCGCTTGATCTCGGGTTTTACCTGTCCTTTTCCGGCATCGTCACCTTCAAGAACGCGACGGCGGTCAAGGAAGTCGCCCGGCTCTGCCCGCTCGACCGACTTCTGGTCGAAACCGATTCGCCCTATCTAGCCCCGGTGCCTTACCGGGGAAAACCCAACGAGCCGGCCTACGTTCGCCATGTTGCCGAAGAGATTGCCCGTCTGCGCTCGCTGTCGCTTGAGGCCGTCGATCAGGCCAGCACCGACAATTTTTTTTCATTGTTCAAGGACGCCAAACGACCATGATGAACACCATCCGGAATTTCCTGCTTGCTACCGCATTCTGCCTTGCCTTGCCGTCGATGACACTGGCCGATACCTACGATGACCTGATCAACGCCGCCAGAATGGGCAATGTCGGCGAGGTCTCCGCGCTGGTCGGCAAGGGGGCATTCGTCGATACGACGGATATCAGCGGCAATACCTTGCTGATGCTGGCCGCCCGGGACGGACACGCCGACATGGTCGACTTCCTGGTCAAGAACCGGGCCAAACTCGATGCGCGCAACGCCGCCGGCGACACCGCC
>JAJXVG010000175.1 GCA_021782315.1 Pseudomonadota bacterium
TCCGATCTCCGGCCCCCCTGTCTTCCTGAAGTCTATCTGGTCAATCTTCGAAGAGGGCGCCGAAATTGAAATGCACGGGGCATATTTGGATTGCTATACTGGCGGCGGGTATTTCAAATGACTGGATGACATGAAATTCAAGCTCCTTTTGCGGCGTCGTCGACGTCCATCGACGGATGCTGGCGCCCGTGTGAACACGGCTATCTCCAGGAAAATACCTGCCTTGTTACTGGGCGCTCTGCTCAGCAGTGCCGTAAATGCACAATCACCGGGGCAGCCGGTAGCGCCCAGGCTGTTTTTTCCTGGCGGCGTCTTGAATGTTTATGCCCCGGATGCCGAGGGTTGGGTCATCACCGGCCTGGGCAGCAATGGCATCTCATTCGGCAAAAGAGGCGGCGAAGCCGTGGAAACCTATGGGTCACAGGTCGTCATTTTTGAAATGCCGCCGACAGACGGCGGCGAGGAAATGGTTGATTGGGTCAAAAAGCGCATTGCTGAAATGAACCCGCCTCCCCGCTTTCAGGAAACCGATTCCAGCTATCGCTACACCGAAGATCGCGGCTATCCGTGTGTCGATGCCCATATCGGCCTTGACGACAAGGCTGCCGTTACCCCCGTCGGGGAAAAACAACTCAAGTTACAGGTGCTTGCCCTCTACCGCCGCCATCCGGAGCAGGAACAGCCTGGCTTCCTGGCGGCCTATTCTCATCGGGGGAAGACTGCCGACGATCAAATGGAGGCGGCGGCAAAAGGCTTTATAGAGGGCGTCAATGTTCCCGAAAAATAGGGCCGATTCGTCATCTCGCGGGATTGGTCGCGGTAAGCCGCGCCGGTCCGGTGAATTCAAGCCTTAGGAGTCGTTCCATGTTTATCGGCCACTTCGGTGTTGGGCTCGGAGCAAAATCAGTCGCGCCGAAAGTGTCTCTCGGCTCGCTATTCTTCGCCGCGCAGCTTCTGGACCTGCTGTGGTCCACTTTCTTGTTGCTCGGCGTCGAGAGGGTTCGCATCGTTCCTGGCGCAACGGTTGTGACCCCGTTGATTTTCGAGCATTACCCCTTCTCTCACAGCCTGATTGCCGCGCTTGGCTTGGCGTGCCTGGTGGGCGGCATCCATTTTCTGTTGAAACGGAAAGCTGTTGCCGCCTTTGTTCTCGCTCTTCTTGTCATCAGCCATTGGCTGCTTGACCTCCTTGTTCATCAACCGGACTTACCTTTGTTTCCCGGCAGCGGCACGGTCCTTGGCCTGAATGCCTGGTCATCCTTGCCGCTGACCTTGACCATTGAAGGCTCGTTGTTCGCGCTCGGTGTTTGGCTGTATTCCCGAACGACAACGCACAATGATGCCGTTGGCCGCTGGGGATTTGTCGTGCTGGTGGCGTTCTTGATTGGCATTTATGCCGGCAATCTTTTCGGCGCGCCGCCGCCAGGTTCGGAAGCCATTGCATGGGTAGGGCAAATGCAATGGCTGTTGGTTCTCTGGGGGTATTGGATTGACAAACATCGCCATGTTTCAGCTCGCGCCTGACCCCAAACTCAACCGGCCCCGCGCGAAAAGCCGGGCGGGCCGGTTTGTTCGTTAAGCATCGTCATGTCCTGCCCGATAGCCACCGAACTCCCGACACAGTCGCTTCTCTTGCCGTATCGCGCCGAGGCTTATACCGATTGCTACGTCGCGCAGCTGCCGTTCCCGGTCAGCCTGGCCGAGTTCGTCGAGGCCTTCTGCACCACCCGCTGGTTCCAGCTGGAGCGCCGGTTCCTCGGCGCCATGTTGCGTCGTCCGTCCACCGATGCCCAGGCCCGTGAGCTTTCCCTCGGCGAGCGGGAGTCATTCGCCGTCTGGTTCGTCGAGGCGCGCGATGAGCGTCAAGCCCTCCTCGCCGCGGGGCGGAGGCGTTCCTGGCTGTCGGTGGCACCCCATGGGCCGACGGGCACCATGCTGTTTTTCGGTTCGGCCGTTGTCCCGCGCCGCTCGCCATCCGGTGCGCAAAGCATGGGCTTCTGGTTTTGGCTGCTTGGCGGTTTCCACCGTGCCTATTCGCGCGCCTTGCTGGGCGCCGCAAGAAATCGCCTCCTGGTCAAGGCAAGAAACGGTTTCTCTCCCGACGGTACCGCCTGATCAACCCGCAGGCCGCCGGGCGGGATGCCCTGCACCAGGATGGTCTTGGGTTTGCTCATTGCATGGTCCGATCCATTGTCCGGAAATATATTGGGGGTGGCCCTCAATCCTCGCCGCAGCCAATGTCCTCGTATATCGAAATATGGTCGTAAGAAAACTGCAAAATTGTGATGAACCGTCGCTTGGCGTGGCAAGGGATGAATCGGTTGGGTGGGTGAAAAACCTCTCTGGCGGACGATGGCGAGTCTTTGGTGGTGCGATGGCTGGGCCGGCGAGTGTCGGGATGCCGTCCGTCAAGCAGGGAGCTGCCTGGTCGAAGTGTCGGATTATTTTACAGTGGCCGATTGGCGATCATTTGGTGGTGGATGTTGAATTAATTCAGTCTATTGATTATAAACATGTTTTTCGTCAATCCGCCACGTTCGTGGTGTTTGGTATTGTTTTTGCTTTTAATCTGTAAACATTGTTTTTGGAATTTATAATGAACTTGCACTTTACAAAAAAATTCATCGCGCTCATTTCAGCCGTTCTGCTTAGTTATTCCGTACAGGCGAACACCTGCCAAACCAGTAATGTTTGGGTAAGCAACATCACTCCGGCCGGTCAAGTCACCCCTAACCCCAATCTGAGCCCGGTCATCAATTCGGCAGAGTGTCTGGGGGCCTATTCCGGAATCGATCAGCCCTATCCGGGCGAAGGCAATTCGAATAGCGGTTTGCCGGGTCAGGGTTGGGTCAATGGTGAGACGCCGACCAACAACAATGGCGGCGGCACCTTGTCGTCCGGCCTGTTTGGCCAGATGGGCTGGGTCTATCTGGGTTACGCCGGTAATTTTTCCAGCACCGGCAGCAGCACCGGCAGTTTCACCCTGGCCAACCCGATATACGGGCTGGACATGTCAAGCATATTGAGCAATATCCTGACCGTGACGCAGACCAGCGCAGGCAAGGGAACGTGGTCGTTCAACCTGCCGGCCAACTTGATCGCCGAGTTGCAGAGCGTACTTGGCGTCAAGCCCAGCAATTCGCTGTTTGATCAGTTTTCGCTGGTCTTCAAGGCCGGGAATGCGTTCGCCGCCTATGATTTCACGGCAAGCGGCCTGGGCCTTTCAGTCAGTGCCGACACCATTTACGACTTCGCCGGTGGCTGGGATACCTCCAGCGTGCTGTGCAACGTCAATGGACGGGGCACCTGCGTTGCCTCGGGCTTGTCTTCGGTAGAACTCTATGCGCGCGACCCGGTTGGCGGCACCAGTGTTCCGGAACCGGGCATGATTTTCCTTGTCGGCGCCGGACTGCTCCTTCTTGCCTTCAGCCGTCGTCCCCGGCGCATAGGGTAAAATCGGCTTCAGCGGCTGATGCCGCTTCCGCCGGCTTCGTCTAAGCGGGGGGGCGGATTTTTGGAGTATCGCCTTGGATCAGGCACAATAGCCCGGCAAGCCGGGCTATTATTCGTCGACTAGCCGTTCCAGAATCAGATTGGCCAGTTCGGCCGCTTCCGGCGCTCTCGAGCGCAGCGCCAGTTCCAGCGGTGTTTCGCCTTTTTGTGAGGGGATGGAAACCTTGGCTCCTCGCTCGATCAGCAAATGGGCGATGTCGAACATGCCGCCGGAGATGGCGAGGATCAGCGGCGTATTGCCGATGACGTCGCGGACATTGACGTTGGCGCCCCTGGAAATCAATGCCTCGGCGATGACGCGATAGCCGAATGACACCTTGCCGCAGGCCATCAGCAAAGGGGTCAGGCCGAGCTTGTTCCGTAGATTGACGTCGGCCCCCGCCTCGATGATGATCTTGGCGACAACCGTGTGTCCACGCTTGAGGGCTGCCAGCACGAGCGGATCGTCGCCGTCCACGATCGGCAACCTGAATTGCGCCCGAACGAAGAGGTCGACCTGTTCCTGATTGCCCTCCCGGAAGGCTTTCAGGAAACTCTCGTGGCTCAACGGGATGTTCAGTGCCTCGAGTTTTTGAACGGCATCTTCCTTGCGCTCTGCAGCCCGAAAAGTTGCCAGTTCATGATATTCCCGGAGCATGATGATGTCCTGCAGAACGTCCTTGGGGAATCCCTGGCGGCCGCCACGCTTGTCGATCAGCAGATCGGAGAAGTAGTCGTGAATCTGCGGCGCATCCCACAATTCTTCGATTCTGAGCAGGATACGGCCATACTGGGCTTCCAGGTGTTCTGGATAGTCCTTCCCCATGCTGGCGAATTTTGGATGTTTCATCGCTGACCTGAATGTGCTGTAACGAAAGTCAGTTTCGCACGGCGCAATGTGTCCGGCAACGATCTCTGCGCGGGGCAGGCGCGGGCCGGACCGTCCGCCGCCTTCTCAGGCTGTTTGCGTGACCAGGTGGCCCTTGAGTATTTTGTCGATATCGGCAGCGACCGCGATGATCTCCTTCGAGGGAAATTGCCGTAATACCCTGCCGTCAGCGCTGTCGATGACCTTGACAACCATCTGTTTGGTTTCCGTATTCACGGAGAATTCCAATTGTTGCGCGAATGGCTTGAGCCGCTCCTGAAGTTTGGCGACGGCCTGCTCGACAGCTTTGAGAGAAGGATCGCCCGTGCTTTCAGAGTTCAGGGGAGAGGATTCTGACGAAGGTGTCGCGGCATTCCGCGGAGCCTTTGGACTGGCTTGGTTGATGTGGGCGAGTGCGGTCTGCAACTCCCCGGTGCTGACGATATTCATGCGACCCCCAATGTCGTGCGTTTTTCAAAAAGCAGATGAATTCAATTTGCTAGTAAAGGGATGAAACGGCTTGCCTTTGCGTCATTGGCGGCGGCAGGCCATTTTCAGTGTTAAAAAGACTAAAATCATCACAAATAATAATTTTAATTGTATATTGCTTTTGATGACTTTTAAATATTACTAAAGTTATATGTTCTTATATGTGTGTGGTACGCCCGGTTGGTTGATTGTCGTTGTTATACGTGGGGCGAGCGGCTGAAGCGCGTATTCGGGCGCTGAGGCTTTCTCCGGAATATGCCGCTCCCCAGTCTGTATATTTGAAAAGCACAGTTTTCGCAGTTGGCGACGGGAGGTTGCGTCAAGGGCCAATATTCAGTCACCTTGGATTAAGATGATCCATCTCGGCAATATCGGCCGATAACAACATTGACATAAGCATATGGGGGACTCTTGGCGCGTGCTTGGGGCATAGGTGGCTTCCTGCTGGCGGTGCTCGGCACTGTTCTGGGGGTGTATGTCGCCAACGATTATCGCCAGACCCTTGCTTTTGAGCGTGAACGCCTGAGTGCGGTGGCCGAATTGCTGAATGCCAACCTCGGCGAAGAGTTGAAGGCAGCCGCGGCCATGCTCGTCGCCGTCCGGGATGACATTCCAAGCATGCTGTCCGAACCGAAAGGGCATGAGCGTCTCAGCCATCGCATGGCGATTATCTGCGAGGGCCTTCCGCTTGTACGTGCCATGGTCTATGTCGATGCCAACGGCGATGTCACTGCCAGCACCATCCCTGCCTTGCTGGGCAAGAATTACCGGGAGGGCGAGCGGTACAGAACGATAAAGGCCGGTAGCGATCCGGGGGTTTCATATCTGTCGGCACCGTTTACCACGCTCATGGGCAATTACACGGTCAGCGTGGGAAGGGTTCTGCTCGACGGTCGTGGAAGATTCAACGGCTACCTTTTGGGTATCCTCGATCCCCAGCGCTTCGACAACCTGTTCAATGCCTTGCTGTACGCACCGGACATGCGGATTTCCATCGCCCATTCGGACGGCAAGGTGTTTTTCAGCACCCAGACAGTGCCGGATATTCGGGGCGTCGATTTGCATGAAATGACCGGATCGCCGTTCAACGTCCACATGACCAGCGGTCGCTCCGGTAATTACATCAGCGACCGGAGCACCCGGTCGGACAGCCACGAGCGCTTCATGGCAATTCGTACGATAGAGCCGCGGCCTGCCATTTTCGACAAGGCGTTGGTGGTCGCCGCAAGTCGCGATACGACTGAGGTCGTCGCAAAATGGCGAAATACTTCGATTCGAATGGCGATGCTCTATATTGCGCTTCTGGTGCTGGCGTGCCTCGGCTTGGGGGTGTTGGGCCGGCGTAAGCGTGCCTATCGGCGTCTCGAGATCGAGGCGCGGGAAATGCAGGCGCAAGCGCAGTGTCGACTTGACGAAATGAATGCGCGCTTCCGGGCGTACTTCGAGAACATGTCGACCGGTGCCGTGCAACTCGGCCCGGCCGGTTTCTTTGAACTGGCCAATCACTGCTATTGCGACATGACCGGTTATTCCGCCGAAGAGCTCCTGGGGAAAATGAAACCCTCGGATATCACGCATCCGGAAGATGTTCAGTCCGAACGTGGGCTGATGGACAGCTTCTGGTCGAACAAACTGGCCGAACTGGATATGGAGAAGCGCATCCTTACCAAGGATGGGCGGATTATCTGGGTGCATATCCTGGCTCACGCAGTCCGCGACGAGGATG
>JAJXVG010000176.1 GCA_021782315.1 Pseudomonadota bacterium
ACCAGGGCGAGGAGGGCGACCCGGGCCAGCAAATCCTGGATGAAGGAATCCGGGATCACGGGGGGTTCAGCCGGCCAGTGCCGCCTTGACCAGTTTCGAGACTTCGCCCATATCGGCCTTGCCGGCCAGGCGCGGCTTGAGGACGGCCATCAGCTTGCCCATGTCGGCCGGGCCCTTGGCGCCGGTTTCGGCAACGGCGGCGGCGACGGCGGCAGCCGTTTCCCCGGCGCTCATTTTTTCCGGCAGGTAGGCGGCGAGGATGGCGATTTCGGCTTTTTCGACATCGGCCAGATCCTGGCGCTGGGCGGCCTCGTACTGGCTGACGCTGTCCTTGCGCTGCTTGACCAGCTTTTCGATGATGGCATTGACGCCGGCTTCGTCGAGTTCGACCCGTTCGTCGACTTCCTTTTGCTTGATGGCGGCGAGCAGCAGGCGAATCGCGCCCAGCCTGGCGGCTTCCTTGGCCTTCATGGCCGATTTCATGTCTTCGGTGATGCGTGCTTTGAGGCTCATGGCTGTTCTTTTCGGAAATTCAAAGAAAAAAGCCGCCGGCTGTTGAGGCTGGCGGCTCTTTTGTGCGGCGAAAGGTTTTCGATTAGAAAAGTTTCGGCGGCAGGGTCAGGCTACGGAGGCGCTTGTGCTGACGTTTGACAGCAGCGGCAGCCTTACGCTTGCGTTCGGCGGTGGGCTTTTCGTAAAACTCACGGGCACGCAGCTCGGTCAGCAGGCCAGTCTTTTCGACCGTGCGCTTGAAACGGCGGATAGCCACTTCGAACGGCTCATTTTCCTTGACACGAATGTTCGGCATATAAATCACCCCCTTCCGTTAGGCGCCTGCCAGGTCAAGTAAAAGGCAGTGCGCGCAAAAATTTTCCGCAAATTTCGCGGGTAGCCCGTCAGTATATGCGAAAAAACCTTGTCGATCCAAGTGTTAAAATGCCGCCCCATGCTAGTCCTCGGTATTGAATCCTCCTGCGACGAAACCGGCATTGCGCTCTACGATAGCGAGGCCGGCCTGTTGTCCCATGCCCTGCATTCGCAGGTGGCGATGCATGCCGAGTACGGCGGCGTCGTGCCCGAACTCGCCTCGCGCGATCATATTCGGCGCGTCGTGCCCCTGCTGCGCGAAGCGCTGGCCGCGGGCAAATGCTCCCTGGACGATGTCGACGCCGTGGCCTATACCCGAGGCCCCGGTCTGGCCGGCGCCCTGCTCGTCGGCTGCGCCTTCGCCGAAGCGCTGGCCGTGGCGCTCGACAAGCCGACCATCCCGGTGCATCACCTCGAAGGGCATTTGCTGTCGCCCCTGCTGTCCGCTACGCCGCCGGTATTTCCTTTCGTCGCGCTGCTCGTCTCCGGCGGTCATACCCAGTTGATGCGGGTGAGCGGGGTCGGCCAATATGAATTGCTCGGCGAAACGTTGGATGATGCGGCGGGCGAGGCTTTCGACAAGAGCGCCAAGCTCCTCGGCCTGCCTTACCCGGGCGGCGCCCTGCTTTCGAAGCTGGCCGAACAGGGGCGGCCCGGCGTCTACGAACTGCCGCGGCCGATGCTGCATTCCGGCGATCTGAGTTTCAGCTTTTCCGGCTTGAAGACGGCGGTGCTGACGCTGGTTCGCGAGCACGCCGAGGCGATGAGCGACGAATTCAGGGCCGATGCGGCCAGGGCTTTCCAGGAGGCCATCGTCGAGGTGCTGGTCAGGAAATCGCTGAAGGCGATGAAGCAGACTGGCTTGAAGCAGTTGGTGGTGGCAGGCGGCGTCGGCGCCAACCGGCAGTTGCGGGCGACCTTGGACGACGAGGCGCGGCGCCGGCGTTTCCGCGTCTATTACCCCGAGCTGGAATTCTGCACCGACAATGGCGCCATGATCGCGCTGGCCGGCTGCCTGCGCCTGCAGGCCGGGACGCCGGCCAAGGCGGCCGGCCCGTTCGCCATCCAGCCGCGCTGGCCCTTGATGGAGATGGCGGCCGGCGGGCCAAACTAAGCTGCTTCAAACCCGGCCGGCCGTTCAGTTGCGGCGAGCCACCCAGTAGCTGGCCCCCGTGCTGCCATAGCGCTCGGCGTGCGGCTGGTCGCGATCCAGCGCGAAATCGTCGCCGGTGACGAGATGCCGCGTGCTGTCGCCGACCGTTAGCCACATTTCGCCGCGCACCACCCGGGCTTTCACGGCGAACGGGTGGCTGTGGGTGTCGACCACGGCATCGGCCGGCCAGCTGCGTTCGAGCACCTCGTCGTAGCCAGCGGCGCGCGCATCCGCCGCGAATTTCACGAAAGCGTCGGCAGCCATGTTCGCCTCAGAGGGCGGCGAGCGCCGCGGCGTAATCCGGCTCGCTCTTGATTTCGGCGACCAGTTCGCTGTGGGTCACCCGGTTTTTTTCATCGAGAACGACCACGGCGCGGGCGGCCAGGCCGGCCAGGGGGCCGCTGCCGATGGCGACGCCGTAGGCTTCGAGAAACTCGCGGCCGCGCAGGGTGGACAGGGTCACCACGTTGTCCAGGCCTTCGGCGCCGCAAAAGCGGCTCTGGGCGAAGGGCAGGTCGGCCGAAATGCAGAGGACGACGGTGTTCGGCAGACCATTGGCCTTCTGGTTGAACTGGCGGACGGACATGGCGCAGGTCGGCGTGTCGATACTCGGGAAGATGTTGAGTATCTTGCGCTTGCCGCCGAAAGCGGCCAGCGGGGTATCGCTCAGGTCCTTGGCGACCAGCGAGAAGGCCGGGGCGCTGTCGCCCTTTTGCGGGAAGCGGCCGGCGACGGTGATGGCGTTGCCGCCGAGGGTAACGGTCTGGGTCATGTGATTTCCTTGGATTTGAAGGCGGAGGCACCGTTTGATCGGTGTCCTCCGCTTTGGTTCATCGATCAGAGACCGAGCGCCCGGGCGACGCCGGCGCCGTAGGCCGGGTCGGCCCTGGTGCAGTTGTCGATGTGGCGACGCTTGATCTCGTCCGGGGCATCGCCCATGGCGCGGGCCGTGTTGTCGAACAGGATCTGTTGCTGGGCCGGCGTCATCAGGCGGAAAAGATTGCCCGGCTGCGAGTAGTAATCGGTGTCCTCGCGATGATTCCAGTGGTCGGCTGCGCCCTCGACGCTCAGCGGCGGCTCGCGGAAATCCGGCTGTTCCCGCCACTGTCCGTCGCTGTTCGGCTCATAGCCGAGCGTCGCGCCGAAATTGCCGTCGGTGCGCATGGCGCCGTCGCGGTGGTAGCTGTGAACCGGGCATTTCGGGGCATTGACCGGAATCTGGTGATGGTTGACGCCGAGCCGGTAGCGTTGCGCGTCGCCGTAGGAGAACAGCCGCGCCTGCAGCATCTTGTCCGGCGAGAAGGAAATGCCGGGGACGACGGCGGCCGGGTTGAAAGCCGACTGCTCGACTTCGGCGAAGAAGTTTTCCGGGTTGCGGTTCAACTCGACGACACCGACTTCGATCAGCGGGTAATCCTTGTGCGGCCAGACCTTGGTCAGATCGAAGGGGTTGTAGGGCACTTTCGAAGCATCGGCTTCCGGCATGACCTGGATGTACATGGTCCATTTCGGAAAGTCGCCGCGGTCGATGGCTTCGAGCAGGTCGCGCTGGTGGCTCTCGCGGTCGCGGCCGATGATCTCGGTCGCCTCGGCGTCGCTCAGGTTCTTGATGCCCTGCTGGGTGCGGAAATGGAACTTGACCCAGTGCCGCTCGTTCATGGCGTTGATGAAGCTGAAGGTGTGCGAACCGAAGCCGTGCATGTGGCGGTAACTGGCCGGAATGCCGCGCTCGGACATGACGATGGTGACCTGGTGCAGCGCCTCGGGGAGCGAGGTCCAGAAATCCCAGTTGTTCCTGGCCGAGCGCATGTTGGTGCGCGGGTCGCGCTTGACGGCGTGGTTGAGGTCGGGGAACTTGAGCGGATCGCGCAGGAAGAAGACCGGGGTGTTGTTGCCGACCATGTCCCAGTTGCCTTCCTCGGTGTAGAACTTGAGGGCGAAGCCGCGGATGTCGCGCTCGGCGTCGGCCGCGCCCCGCTCGCCGGCGACGGTGGTGAAGCGGGCGAATATCGGCGTCTGCTTGCCGATATGGCCGAACAACCGGGCGCGGGTGTAGCGCGTGATGTCGTGGGTGACGGTGAAGGTGCCGTAGGCGCCGGAACCCTTGGCGTGCATGCGGCGCTCGGGGATCACCTCGCGATCGAAATGGGCGAGCTTTTCGAGCAGCCAGACATCCTGCAAAAGAACCGGACCGCGCGGCCCGGCGGTCATCGTGTTCTGGTTGTCGACGACCGGGCAGCCGGCCGCGGTGGTGAGTTTCTTGTCGTTCATGGGTTTTCTCCTGACTGAATCAATGGTTGCCGGGGAATGCCGCGAGAATTTCGAGGCAGGACGCGCGGACGGATTCTTCCTGGATGAAATGCCGGATGAGTCGGTAAATCATGGAGCCCTCCTTGACTGAAAGCAGATCGCTGGTGACCTGATGAATCTAGTCTAGGAAGCGGCGGGGGATTTGACCAATCGATTGAATTTATTTGGCTAATGCATTCCGGCTATCGGGTGTCATGTCGATGGCAGATGCACGAACTGCCGCTTCTTTATCCGGCTCGTTTCGAGGATTCAATGCTGCTCAGTGTCAGCTAAGTCTGTATCGGTAACTTCTTCATTACGCAAATTCCTGCGCTTTTACGGAGAAGCATCATGTATCGCTACACCAAAATTTCCCTGCTCGCATTTTTCATCGCCACCAGCGGCGCCGCCGCCTACGCTGCCAAAGGCGGCGTGGAGAACGACGCCATGGCGGTCGCCAAGGCCGGGATTCCGCTGACCCAGGCGGTCAGCATTGCCGAACAGCACGTCAATGGCAAGGCGTCGAGCGCCGAGTACGAGAACTCTAAGCAGGGCTGGGTCTATGACGTGGAAGTAGTCAGCGGCGCCAAGGTTTTCGACATCCGGATCGATGCCGACAAGGGCACGGTCATCTCGTCGGCCGAGGACAAGGCAGACCGCGATGACGGCGACCGGCCGGACTGATCGCCGGCCTCAGCGGCCGGATCGTGCGTGATGCGGCGATCCGGCCTTGATGTCCCAGGGCAGACCCATTCAATTCGGCAGGAGAAAAGCATGAACAAATCGGTTGCCAGCCGATCAAGCGACTGGCTCAACAAGGTTCCGGAAGTCACGCTGTCATTCTGGATCATCAAGATCATGTCCACCACGGTCGGTGAAACGGGGGCCGATTTCCTGGCGGTCGATGCCGGCTGGGGGCAAGGCCCGACCCGCGGCGTCATGGCGGCGCTGCTGACGGTCGCCCTGCTCGCCCAGTTGCATCGGCGTCGCTGCACCCCCTGGATCTACTGGTTGACGGTGCTGCTGGTCAGTATCGTCGGTACCCAGATCACCGATCTGCTGACCGACGGTTTTGGCGTCAGCCTCTATCTCAGTACCTCCTTCTTCGCTGTGACGCTGGCCGCGATTTTCTATGTCTGGTACCGGTGCGAAGCCACCCTGTCCATTCACGACATCGTGACGCGTCGCCGGGAACTGTTCTATTGGGCGGCTATCTTGTGTACCTTCGCCTTGGGCACTGCGGCCGGCGACCTGGCAACCGAGGGCTTGGGTCTTGGCTTCGCCTGGGGGGCGCTGACCTTCGGCTTACTGATCGGCGTCACCTACGGCGCATGGCGCATGGGCGGCAACGCCGTGCTGACCTTCTGGATCGGCTACATCCTGACTCGTCCGTTCGGTGCGGCGCTTGGCGACCTGCTGACCCAGGCCAAGGGCTACGGCGGTCTCGGTATGGAAACCATGTGGACCAGCGCCCTGTTTCTTGCGGTGATCGTCATGCTGGTCGCCGTCGCCCAATTCGGCGGCAAGGAGGGCAGGTCATCCCCGGCCGTCGAATAGCTTGCCTGGCCAGGAAAGATCGTGTGCCTGCCACGTTCGTTCGCTGGTCCTGCAGTTGGTGTCTTGGCCCGCGACATCGGGTACATTCCATACGTAACAGGATCGGCCGCGGACGTGTCATTATTTATGCAGGCGACAAGTGGCTTCGGTCACGGAATCTTGCGGAGAACGAATGCGGGTATTGCTGGTTGAAGACGATGCCATGATCGGAGAGGCAGTTCACGGCGCACTGAAGGATGCCTCCCATGCGGCCGACTGGGTCGGGAGCGGGCCGCTTGCCCTGTCGGCGCTGGCCGGCCAGCACTATGACCTGGTGCTGCTCGACCTCGGCCTGCCCGGCCGGGACGGCCTGGATGTGCTGAGGAGCATCAGGGCCGGGGGCAATCCGGTTCCCCTGCTCATCATCACGGCGCGCGACGGCCTGGACGACCGCCTGCGTGGATTGGACGGCGGGGCCGACGATTACGTGCTCAAGCCCTTCGACATGGCGGAGTTGCTGGCCCGGATGCGCGCTGTGCTGCGGCGCAAGGGTGGCAATGCCGTGCCCGTTCTCAGCAACGGCGTGGTGTCGCTCGACCCGGCCACGAAAGAGGCCACTGTCAATGGCGACGCTCCGGTGCAACTGTCGAACCGCGAATTCTCGTTGCTGCAAGCCC
>JAJXVG010000016.1 GCA_021782315.1 Pseudomonadota bacterium
TCCGATCTGCACCAATCGAGGCTGGTCAGAAACTTGGCACGCTGAAAGTCACGGTGGACGACAAGGTTTACGGCGAATACCCGGTAATTGCCCTTGAAAGCGTGCCGCTCGGCAACATCTTCATTCGCATCCTGGACACCATCCGCCTCTGGTTCAGCTAAGCCCGTGACGCCCTACGTCGCCGACCCCGTCTACCTGAACGGCCGCTTCCTGCCCCTGGCCGAAGCGGGCATTTCGCCGCTCGACCGCGGTTTTCTGTACGGCGACGGCGTCTATGAAGTAATCCCGGTCTATTCGCGTCGCGCCTTTCGTATCGACGAGCATCTGCTGCGCCTGCAGGCGACGCTGGACGGCATCAAACTGGCCAATCCGCTATCGCTCGCCGACTGGCGGGAAGTGGTTTTCCGGCTGATCGACGCAGCCCCCTGGGACGACCAGTCGATCTACCTGCAGCTCACCCGCGGCGCCGACGACAAGCGCGACCACGCCTTCCCCCCGGCCGGCGTGCCGCCCACCGTCTTCGCCTTCGCATCGCCGCTGGTGACGACGCCGGCCGATATCCGCGCCAGAGGGGTTGGCGCCATCACCGTAGACGACCTGCGCTGGTCGCGTTGCGACCTCAAGGTAATTTCCCTGCTCGCCAACGTGCTGGCCCGCCAGCAGGCCGTCGAGCAGGGCTGCGCCGAAGCGCTGCTGCTGCGCGATGGTTACCTGAAGGAGGGCGCGGCCTCGAACATCTTCGTCGTCAAGGACGGCGTGCTCCGTGCTCCGCCCAAGACGCAGCTGATGCTGCCCGGCATCACCTACGACGTCATCCTCGAGCTGGCCAAGTCCCACGGTCAGCCGGTCAGGGTCGAAGAAATCGAAGAAACTGAACTTCGGGCCGCCGACGAGGTCTGGATGACCTCATCGACCAAGGAGATTCTGGCCATCACAACACTCGACGGCAAACCGGTCGGCAAAGGGCCGACGGCGGGCCAACCCGGCCCGCTGGCCGAGCGGATGTGGCAGTGGTATCAGGATTTCAAGAACAGCGTAATGCGCAAAGGCTGACATGGCATCGTACAAGGACACCCTTCTCGAATTCCCCTGCGAATTCCCCCTGAAGATCATGGGCAAGGCCGACGACGGACTGGCCCAGGTCGTCCTCGACATCGTCACCCTGCACGCCCCGGATTTCGACGGCGCGACCATGGAAATGCGCGCCAGCTCCGGCGGCAATTACCTGAGCCTGACCTGCACCGTCATGGCCACCTCCAAGCCGCAACTCGATGCGCTATACACCGACCTGAGCAGTCATCCGCTCGTCAAGGTCGTCCTTTAAGCAGGCCGTGGCTCCCGTCATCAAACACCTGGGCCTGGTCGAATACGAACCGACCTTTCAGGCCATGCAGGACTTCACGGCGACGCGCTCGGCCGATACGCCGGATGAACTCTGGGTCGTCGAGCACCCGCCGGTCTATACCCTCGGTCAGGCCGGCAAGCCCGAGCATATTCTGCACGATATCGGCATTCCCATCGTTCGCATCGACCGGGGCGGCCAGGTCACCTACCACGGCCCCGGCCAGGTGGTCATCTACCTGCTGCTCGATCTGGCGCGCCTGAAAATCAAGGTGCGCGAACTGGTCAGCGCCATCGAACAGGCGGTCATCGACCTGCTGGCCGAACACGGCGTCAGCGCCGAACGGCGGACCGGTGCGCCGGGCGTCTATGTCGGCGAAGCGAAAGTCGCCGCCCTCGGCCTGCGCATCCGCAACGGCTGCAGTTACCACGGCGTGTCGCTCAATGTCGATATGGACCTTTCCCCCTTTGCGGCGATCAATCCCTGCGGCTATGCTGGCCTCAAGGTCGTACAGACCAGGGATCTGAACATTCCGCTCACCGCTCACGAGGCGGGCGAGCAACTCTCTCAACACTTGCTACAGCAACTGGACACACAACATGGCTGAAAAAGGCGTCAAACAAAAGGGCGAACTGAAAACCGCGCGCATTCCGATCAAGATCGTGCCGGTCGACACCCCGCTGCGCAAACCCGAGTGGATACGCGTCAAGGCCGGCAACAGCGCCGGGCGTTTCGGCGAAATCAAGACCATGCTGCGCGAAAAGAAGCTGCACACCGTCTGTGAAGAAGCCGCCTGCCCTAATATCGGCGAATGCTTCGGCCGCGGCACGGCGACCTTCATGATCCTCGGCGACATCTGCACTCGGCGCTGCCCCTTCTGCGACGTCGGCCACGGCCAGCCCCTGCCACCCAACCCGGACGAACCGCGAGAACTGGCGACATCGGTCGCCACGCTGAAACTGCGCTACGTCGTCGTCACCAGCGTCGACCGCGACGACCTGCGCGACGGCGGCGCCCAGCATTTCGTCGATGTCATCGCCAATGTCCGCCAACTGTCGCCGACCACCACCGTCGAAACCCTGGTCCCCGATTTCCGCGGCCGCATGGAGGTCGCGCTCGAAGTTCTCGGCGGCGCCCTGCCCGACGTCTTGAATCACAACATGGAAACCGTGCCCCGGCTCTACAGGCAGGCCCGCCCCGGCGCCGACTACGCCCATTCGCTGGAATTCCTCAAACAGTTCAAGGCCCGCTACCCGCAAGTCAAGACCAAGTCCGGCCTGATGGTCGGCCTGGGCGAGACCGACGAGGAAATCCTGGATGTCATGCGCGACCTGCGCGCCCACGATGTCGAAATGCTGACCATAGGCCAGTATCTCGCCCCCTCCGGCCATCACCTGCCGGTCACCCGCTACGTCCATCCCGACACCTTCAAGATGTTCGAAACGGAAGCCCTCAAGATGGGATTTTCCGGCGCCGCCTGCGCCCCGATGGTCCGTTCCAGCTACTGGGCCGACCAGCAGGCGCACAGCGCCGGGCTATCCTGAGATCGACGCCGAGCGCCGGCACGAGCCGCTTGTCGTCCAGGCAAGCGGCAGAGCGCCATCGACGGCACGACCTCCGTCTCGAGGCGATTACCTGCGGTTTTTCGACAACCAGTTGAGCAGTGTCATAAACAGGTTTTTTGGCGCAACCGGTTTATTGATGAAATCGTTCATGCCGGCGGCAAAGCAATTGGCGCGGTCGTCGCTGAACGCGTTCGAGGTCATGGCGACAATCGGGACCTTGTCATAGCCGGCCAATGTGCGAATTCGTCTGGTTGCATCCAAGCCGTCGATGATGGGCATTTGCATATCCATCAGGATCAGCTCGTATTTTTTTCCCTGCGCCAGTTCGATCGCCTCCTGACCATTATTGGCGACACTGACGTCCAGCCCCAGTTCTTCGAGCATTTCGAGAACGATGATCTGGCCAATCGGCTCGTCTTCCGCCACGAGTATCGCCGAACGGGCGTAATCGCGCGCCAGAACCGTTTCGGGGTCGTCGACGGGGGTAATCTGCGTATCCGAAATATGGCATAGATACTTGAGCAGACATTTCTGCAATATGGCCGAACTCATCGGCTTGACCAGCACGTCGACGAAGCCGGCGGCAAATGCCTGATCGATCACTTCGGGTTCGTTCGAAGCCGTCACCAGGACGCAGACAGGCTGAGCGCGCAAAGGCAGCCGATGGATCGCCTTGAGGGTGCTGATGCCGTTTTGATCGGGCATGCGCAGATCGATGAAGGCGATGGCAAAGGGATCGCCTTCCGCGTCGGCCGCCAGGATCGCCGCCACTGCCTCACGCCCGGACAGCGCGGCTTGCGGGCGCAATCCCAATCGACGCAGCAACTGGGCATGAACCATGCCGGTAATTGCCAGATCGTCAACGACCAGGGCGCGCCGGTCGAGCAGACCTGGGGATGGAAGGCTCTCCGTCAAGTTGCGCACCCTGCCCAAACGCGCCGTCATCCAGAAGGTGCTGCCGATGCCGACGGTACTTTCCACCCCGACCTGGCCCTGCATCATTTCCGCCAGGCGATGGTTGATCGCCAGGCCGAGCCCGGTCCCGCCGTAGCGTCGCGTGGTAGACGTGTCCGCTTGCTCGAAGGCGGCAAACAGACGCTCGATATCTTCCGGTGCGATGCCTATGCCCGTATCCTCGACCTCGAAGCGTATCAATATGCCCTGTTCGGTCTCTTCCTGCGGGCGGCCGCGCAGAATGACGGTGCCTTGTTCGGTGAATTTGACGGCATTGCCCAGATAGTTGATCAATGCCTGACTCAGGCGGGTCGGATCGCCATTCAAGTGGCTTGGCAAACCCTGTACGTCCATGACCAACTCGATCCCCTTGGCCTGGGCGCGCAAGGCGATGATCGAAGAGACCCGCTCCAGCATGCCGTCGAGATCGAAATCAATCTGTTCCAGCACGATCTTGCCGGCTTCGATCTTGGAAATATCCAGAATATCGTTGATGACGGACAGCAGATGATCCGCCGAGGCGGCAATGCGGCTCAATTTATCCGACTGCGCGGGTGTAATGTTGTCTCCGCCCAGCAGGTGGGTAAAGCCGACGATGGCATTCAAAGGGGCTCTTATTTCGTGACTCATATTGGCCAGAAAAGCGCTCTTGGCCTGCGTCGCCGCTTCAGCCTTCGCACGCGCCTCTTCCAATTCCGCCGTGCGTTCACGCACCCGGTCTTCCAGCTTCAGGCGGTAGGCCTCCAACTCGGCTTCGTTCCTGCGCCGCTCGGTAACGACCTGCACGATCCCGCGATAACCCGCGAAATTTCCTGACTCGTCAACAAACGGCACGCCATTGACCGAAAGCCAGTCGAGATTTCCAGCTTGGTCATATACGGCATATTCAAAATCCCGGAAGGGCTCGTGGCAAGTCAGCAAGGCTTCGTGCGCCGCCAATACCTCCGCCTTGTTTATCGGATAGCGCCTGGCGATATCCAAGCGCCGCTTTCCGATGATTTCTGCGATGTGAACGCCCATCGCCACCTCAAATTGCTCCGAAATAAATGTAAGCCGATGCGACGCATCGCTTTCCCAGAACCAGTCGGCCGAACTTTTCGAAAAATCCCTGAAACGCGCCTCGCGGTTCAGCAACTCATTTTGCAGGTGGCGACGCTCGGCGATGTCCCTGACCGAAATACAGACGCGCCCGTCCGGCAACTGAGCGCAAACCGCCTCGACCGGCAACAAGCGATCGTCCCTGGATCTGACCAGGGTTTCGTGCGGGTGTGCTTCACTTTTCGCCTGTTCGGCAAAGAACATTGCGAGCAACGACTCACGGCCCGCCGGCGTCAAGTCGCGCCAAGCCATCGATTGCAAGGTCGTGGCGTCAAAACCCAATAGCCTGGAAGCCTGGGTGTTCGTATAGGTAATCGATCCGCTCGCATTGGCGATAAAGATGGCATCTGCCGAATGATCGAGTACGTCGTGAAAGAACTTTTCCTGCTCGATCAGCGCCTTGGAGCCATCCAACTGCAATTGGCGATAGCGCGAAAAAAGCAGGCCGCCGATGGCGATAAGCAAAAGGATAACGGTGATCGCGGTAATCAAAAACAGCCAGAACAGGCTCTGCACGACTTCGCTGCGGTCAACTTTGGTGACGAGATACCAGGGCGTTCCGGAAACCGTTCTGGACACGCTAAGCACCGGTATGCCTCGATAGTCGTCACCTTCGAAAATAGCGGCCTGATTGATGACGGAATGAAGGGCCGGGAAATTCGCTTCGGTCAGCGGCACGAAATTGGCAATGGCAGTCGTTTTACCGCCCCAGGTGTTAAGCAATACAACATCCTTGCCCTGACGGCGCAATAGGAGCGACTCAGAGCTGGCGCTCGGACCCGGCCATTCCGACAGCATGGGAAAAAGCTTTTTCGCCGGATCGATATGCAGTAAAACATAGCCGAGCGGCTCCTTGACGGACAGATTCGGACTATGCAGTGCCATGGCATAGGCAAGCCCGGCCGGGTATGTGGCGTCGTCACGGCGATAAAAATCGATCAATAACGGCTGCGCGCGCTGGCGCAGGGAATTAATCACATCGGGGCGGCGAGTCTGCTCCGTGTTGATCGTTCTTCCGGAAAAATACAGTGTCTTCCCTTGGCTATCGAATACTTCTATGGCGATGTAATCGTAGGTATGGCAAATACTGTCCAGCATGGTTTGTATTTGCAGGCGCCTCGCCTCCGACGTCGGATAAGCCTCCCTCTGAAAGAGGCTGGCACTCAAGGCAGCGGCGAGCGCGTTGGTATCGCCTCGACGCTCAGCCAACCAATGCTGAATCTCGTTGACCTTGAGGCCGGCGATTGCCTGGAGGCGATTTTCCTCGCGTTTTTTTATCTGCGAGGCGAGAATGAAATATGTGCAGCCGGCAATAATGGAGATCACGCATAAGAGCACCACGAACAGGCGGCTAAAGTATTGCCGATCCGAATCCACCATATCGTATCGTCTCCATTTTATGCAATATCATTCAGCCATCAGGTGATTAAGCTGCCGCTTCAATCCCCCCTGAACAACTTGCTATTTTTCGATAGCGCATCATGAAAATGATGAAAAACCGAGAGCCGGGCGACAACAAGCGGATGGCACCTCGCCCAACGCTCCCGTGATTTATTGCAATTCGGCTTTCGATCTCGCAAGCACTGCTCAAACATTACCATAATCGTAAAGTTTGGGCCGCGCCGCCGATGCACATGTGTCGGGAATGTAATGACATGATCGGTTTGCACTTCAAGGCGAAACGCAAGGCGGTTAGTGCCGTACGACGCTAAACGTCGGGCCCCATCGTCGGCTTGAGGGGGCAGTTCCTTACCGGCATTCAACGGCCAGCAAGACAAAGCTTTTGCCTTGGCGTCGCCACCACGCGAACTCGGGTTTCGCACAACGGAGGGCAAGGGCAACGCGTCGGTACATTGCTTTGCCGGGTGTCAGGCGGTGCAGCGGGCGCCGGAGACGAAAGGTCTTCGTCTCCGGCGTGCTAATCGATTAACGAGCGCTGGGCGGTGGCGGTGGCGGTGAACCCGGCGGCGGAGGCGGGACGCTTGCCTCTGGAGACCGCGCTGTGCTGCGCGGGGCAGCCATGTTCGCCGAGACCGGCACACGGTGCCCCTTGGTATACATGCACTGGATGTAGGCGTTGTCGTACTGGCGCTGGGTGCCGATGGTGGAGGTGCGCGAGGCATCGGTGCCGACCACGCTACCCATCAGCAAACCGACACCAGCCCCGCTCGCTGCGCCACGGCCGCCTCCGAGCGCCGCTCCGGCAACCGCGCCGACGGCCGTACCAACCGCGGCGCTGGTCACCGCGGATTCCCTGGAAGCATCCTCGGCGGTCTTGCCGCCAATTTGGACGTTCGCATACTGGCGACAGTACATGTCGTCCTCCTGGAAGCGTTCAATGCTATATCCGTTCCCCGGCAAGACCATGACGCTCGGCCCGGTCGGCAACACGGTGCAAGCGCTCAAAAAGACGGCACCGACCACAACGGCGATGCGTCCGGCAATAAATTTTCTCTCGATCATTTTCATTTCTCAGGTTGCGGCAGAACCTTCTGCCAGCCATCGGGGCATTCCTTGACATAAGGGTAATAAGCCTTGCCGCTATTGCAGTAGTACCAGTATTGCTGACCAGCGGCAGCCGGAGCGGCCGGCGTGCTTCCCTGTTCGACATAGACCTGCGGCTGGGCCGGCGGCAGAACAACCACCGGTTGCGGCGGGTAGTAATAAGGCGGCGGATACCAGCCCGGCCCCCAGGCGGGGCCGAAATAGGGACCAAAGTACGGCGGTCCGACATAAACGCCGACACTGTTATGCCAACCGTGAGCCCAGGCACCGCCGATGCCGGCCAGAAACAGGGCCGACAGCAAGGCGATGGTTTTATACGCTTTCATGATTACACCCAACCTACCTAATTGACGCGCTTATAAGATAGCGAATTATCGATAGCGTCGGCGAACAAAATTGCTACAGTTTGTAAGCATCGATCACAGCAATTTCAGGCGTTTCGCCGCTTCGCGCAGTTCGCCGCGGAAGTTCGGATGGGCGATACCGATCAGCGCCTCGGTCCGCTGTTTGGCCGTCTTGCCGCGCAGTTGTGCGACGCCGAATTCCGTCACGACATAGTTGATGTCGTTCTTGCTGGTCGATACGTGGGTGCCCAGGGAAAGGGCCGGCACAATACGGGAAATGGTGTCGTCCTTGGCCGTCGAGGGCAGCACGATGAAGGCCTTGCCGCCGTTCGAGCGATTGGCGGCACGGGTGAAATCGGACTGGCCGCCAGTACCGGAGTAGGGAATCGGCCCCAGGCTTTCCGAGCCGCACTGGCCCAGGAAGTCGATCTGCATCGTGGCGTTGATGGTGTGCAGATTGTCGTTCTTGCCAGCCAGATAGGGATCGTTGGTGAAATCGACCGGGTGTATTTCGAGAGCCGGATTTCGATGCATGAATTGGTAGAGCTTCTTCGAGCCCAGCGCGAAGGTGGCCAGCATCTTGCCCGGATGGTAGTTTTTTTTGCGATTGGTCACGACACCGGCCTCGACCAGAGTCATGATGCCATCGCCGACCATTTCGGTATGGATGCCGAGATCGTGCTTGTCGGTCAATTGCATGACCACGGCGTCGGGAATTCCACCGTAACCGATCTGCAATGTCGCGCCGTCCGGAATCATGTCGGCGACATATTTTCCGATCGCTTCCTGGACCGGGCCTATCTTGGGCAAACCGACTTCCAGGATGGGCTCATCGCTCTCGCAGAGCGCCGTAACCTGCGAAATATGGATATGGCAATCGCCGTTGGCGAACGGCACGTTGGGGTTAACTTCGAGCACTACCGCACGGGCCTTGCGGATCGCCGCCATGGTGTAGTCGGCAGCCAGCGCCAGCGAAAAATAGCCGTGTTCGTCCATCGGCGAGACCATGCTGAACACCACGTCGGCCGCCATCAGGCCGCGATTGATCAGCTCCGGCATTTCGGAAAAATAGGAGGGGATGAAGTCGACCCAGCCGTCCTTGCCGCCCGGGCGTGTGGCGCCGCTGTAAAAATAGGCCGTGTGACGGACGCAATCGACAGTCTCAGGATCAAGGTAGGCGTACTTGCGTACCGCCAGTATCTGCGCAACCTGCACGTCGCGAAAATCGCGACGCGCTTCGGACAAGGCGGACAACAAGCCGGGCGGCTCGCCGACGGCGGTCGGAACGACAATCGTGTCGCCATTCTTGACGACGCGAATGGCGTCGGCGGCGGACATACGTTTTTGTTGGTACAGGGCCTGGACGGACATGCACTATCTCCACTGGTTATTATTAAAACCTCAATATTCGCATAGCGGTCAAACCAACAGGCTGAGCCGGATCAAATTCAGTTTCCCCCGCACTTCGGCAGTCAAGCCTTGCGGTTGCTGCCGGCCACCATCCGAATCTCGAACAGGCGACACTCAAGCGGGCCGTTGAACAGCGGCGTCTTGCGGCTGGGCCTGAGGCCGACCAGCTTGGGTAAACGCAGGTCGGCCGTGAAAAAGAAACAGTTCCAGCCAGCCCAGTTTTTTTTCAGGGCCGAACCCAGTTCCGGGTAAAAAACAGCCAGTTCGTCCTGTTCACCGATGCGTTCGCCATAGGGCGGATTGGCGATCAGAACTCCCTGCCCGGTCAGCGGCTGGACCTCAAGCACGTCTTCGCGATCAACCGTGACAATGCCGCCAAATCCGGCTTCCTGCAAGTTGCGGCGGGTAGCGCGGACGGCCCGGTCGTCGATATCGTAGCCGCGTATATCCATCGGCTCGGCCGGTCTGACGCGCGCTTCGGCGGCCTGGCGGATATTCGCCCAGTTCAGCGCCTCGAAGTTTTTCAGCAGTTCGAAGGCGAAGGCACGATCCAGCCCCGGCGCGCGATCCAGCGCCACCTGCACTGCTTCGAGCAAAAAGGTGCCGCTGCCGCACATCGGGTCGACCAGCGCCATGCCAGGTTGCCAGCCGGTCATCTTGAGAATGCCGGCGGCCAGGTTCTCCTTCAGCGGCGCATCGACGCTGGCCTTGCGGAAGCCGCGCTGCCACAAGGGCTGGCCAGAGGTATCGAGGTACAGCGTGCATTCGTTCTCGGACAGGAAAACATGGACGCTGACATCCGGATGGCGGGTCTCGATATTCGGGCGTTCGCCCCGATCCTCGCGGAAGCGGTCGCAGACTGCGTCCTTGACGCGCAGGGTGACGAAATCGAGGGACTTGAGCGGGCATTTGACCGCCGTCGTCACCACGCGCATGGTGCGCGACACGTCGAAATGATTCGGCCATAACTGGCGGACGGCCAGACGGTAGATATCTTCTTCCTTGGCGTACGGTCCCTTGACGATATGCCACAGGATGCGGGTGGCGATACGAGATTCGAGATTGGCGCGGTAACACACCGGCCAGTCGCCGGTAAAGAAAACGCCGCCATGAGTGCCCCGCAGTTCCTGCGCGCCGACGGCGCGCAATTCCTCGCTCAGCGCTTCTTCCAGTCCGCGCGGACAAATTGCAAAATAGGTGTTCATCTCAGAAAGGCTTCAGGACAACGAGAAAAAGAATGAGCAGCAGAACAATAACCGGCAGTTCATTAAAAAAACGGAACCAGATATGGGATTTCATATTGCCGCCGACCTGAAATTGTTTCAACAAGCGGCCACAATACCAGTGATAGCCGAGCAACACTGCGACCAGGGCAAGTTTGGCATGCAGCCAGCCCCCGGAAAAACCATAGCCGAGCCATAACCAGAAGCCCAGGGCGACGGCCAGGATAGCAAGTGGCGTCATAAACCTGTAGAGTTTCCCGGCCATCAGCAGCAGACGATCGCGCTCGGCGACGCTCTCGGCAGGCACCATGGCCAGGTTGACAAAAATACGCGGCAGGTAGAACAAGCCCGCAAACCACGAAACGACCATCCAGATATGCAAGGTCTTTACGACGAGCATGACTTTCTCCTTGAAGACGCCTCGGCTATCCCTGCATCAACCGTCGGGTATGCCAGACGCAGCTTTAATTCGTTTTTCAGGCGATGATTGTCGATGCGCCTCGACTCGCGCATGAAGGACATCTGCACCGGCGATAGCGTGGCTTCGGCCTGCTGTCGCGAGATGCGAGGCGCCCGCGGGCATCCGAAGGCGTCCGCCACGCGGTCGAAATATTCGGCCATCTTCAGGTCGGAATCATCGACGACATTGTAGACGCGGTTGGCACCGCCGCGACGCATGGCGGCCAGGCAGGCGGCGGCGAGATCGTCGGCGTGAATATGATTGGTAAAAACGTCGTCGATTTCACTCAAGGCCGGCACGGCCCGATTCAGACGATCCAGAGGCAGGCGGTCGGCAGCATAAATACCCGGTGCCCGAAGGATGGAAACGGCCACCCCCGCATTCCTGCCCCAGGCGCGCAGGCGGCGTTCGGCATCGACTCGACGACCGGCGCGCAAACTTTCGGGATTCAGGCGTTGCGTCTCGTCGATTCGTCTCCCGCCGCAGTCGCCATAGACCCCGGTCGTGCTCACGTAGATCAGGCGCCGTGGTAGACTTTTGCCCTTGCCCAACGCGGCCAGGAGCTGGCGGGTTCGCGTGTCGCAAGCTCCTTCGCCGGGTGGGGGGGCCAGATGCAGGACGATATCGGCCAGGCCGGCGATGCGTCGCAGGCTGCTCCGGTCATCGAGATCGGCCAGTACCGGCACGGCACCAGCGGCACGCCACTCGTCGGTCCGCGCCGGGTCGCGCAGCAGCGCGTAAACGCGAGCGTGGCGGACGAGACGGGCGAGGATGCGGCGGGCGATGTTGCCGCTGCCGACGATGAGAATTTTTTGCACGGCTGCATTGTAGCCGACCAGTAAGGGGAACCGATGAGCCACCAAATCACTGTCCGGCCAAGCGGCCGGCAATTTGTTGCCGAAGCCGGCGAAACGCTGCTCGACGCCGCCTTGCGCCAGGGCCTGACCCTACCCTACGGCTGCAAGGATGGCGCCTGCGGCGCCTGCAAGGGCAAGGTGCTGAGCGGCGACGTCGATCACGGCAAGGCCCTGCCGCACGCCCTGACAGACAATGACAAAGCTGATGGCCTGACGCTTTATTGCTGCGCCAGCGCCCGCTCCGACCTGGTCATCGAGTGCAAGCAGATCAGTTCGGCTACCGACATTCCGGTCAAGACCCTGCCCTCGCGCATCGAAAAGCTGGAGCGCCTGGCACCCGATGTCATCGAACTGCATCTGCGCCTGCCGACCAACGAGCGCCTCCAATTCTGGGCCGGACAATACATCGATATCCTCCTCAAGGACGGCAAGAAGCGCAGCTATTCGCTGGCCAACGCGCCACATGACGACGCCGTGTTGCAGTTGCATGTCCGCCACGTTCCGGGGGGCCTGTTTACCGATCGGCTTTTCTCGACCATGAAACTGCGCGACATCCTGCGCTTCAACGGCCCGCACGGTAGTTTCTACCTGCGTGAAGAGTCGACCGGGCCGATGATCCTGATCGCCGGCGGGACCGGCTTCGCACCGATCAAGGCCATCGTCGAGCATGCCATCGCCGAACGATGCGAGCGGCCGATCTTCATCTATTGGGGCGCCAAGGCGCGTGTCGATCTATACCAGAACGCCCTGGCGGAAAAATGGGCCGCCGAGCACGGCAACATCCGGTACGTGCCGGTCCTCTCCGAACCAGCAGCCACCGACAACTGGGGCGGGCGCACCGGCTTCGTACACCGGGCCGTTCTGGCCGATTTTCCCGACCTTGCCGGTTACCAGGCCTATGCCTGCGGCGCACCGGTGATGATCGACGCCGCCCGGCGCGACTTCGTGGCGCAAGGCCTGCCGGAAGAGGAATTCTTCGCCGACGCCTTCAGCTTCGCCGCCAGTTGATTATCCGGCGCTTTCCGGCCAAGGGAGTTGGGCCCGGCCACCGGCTGGCATCCGTCGGCGCCTAACGCGCCCAGGCGCAGCCCTTGAGAAGCTGACCGTTGATATCGACGGTCGCCGTCCAGGCAAAAATACCCTTCGCCTCGCTGTCGTGGCACAGGGTCTTTTCAAAGCGCACGGACAGCCTGTTGTTGTTCTTGCTGCCTTCGTAGCGCGTCACCTTCCCCTCGGTGCGGAAGGCCGCGTAGGGCACCACCACTTCCGGCTGGCCATAGCGTCTCAACTGGACGTCTTCACCGCCGGCGACCAGCGCCCATGCCGGATCGTTGCCGGCCGCCCGCCAGCTTTCTTCCTTGCCGCCCGGCAACTGGCAGCGTCCTTCGACCCTGGCCATATTGACCGACGAGGCCTTCAAGGTGGCGCCATCGAAGATGCCGAGCAATTCGACGTACAGACGCTTGCCCTGATCCAGGCCCAGGCTGTTCAGCGCGGCGGTCAGCGCCGCATCGGTCGACACGTCCTCGACAAAGGCGTAACTGGGGTCGCGGCAGGGCGAGAAGACCAGTTTTTCCCCCTGTTTCATCATCAGGCCGTAGGCCATCTTCGGCGTGTTGTCGACCTGAGCCTTGGCGACCGGCGCGGTCTCTTCGGCGTAAAGGAGGCCGGCGGACAGGAGGGCTGCCAGCGCGGCGGCGGCAAGGCGAAAGTTCATGACGGCGCAATCCCTAAAAAAGACGATGCCGGCATTGTCCCCCGCCGGCATGACGAAAGGTTTGATGCATCTCAGCAAATGCGGGTCAAGCTGCCCGCGGCCGCCGCTCCCCGCCTCAGCCCTTTTCGGGCAGCACGATATTGACTTCGAGCACTTCGAAACGGTCCTGCTTTTCGAGCGAAACGCGAATATCTTCGGGATTGATCTTGACGTATTTGGAGATGACGGCAACCAGTTCTCGCTGCAGGTCGGGCAGAAAGTTGGCGCTGCTGCCGCCGCCATCGCGCTCGTGAGCGATGATCAGTTGCAGACGCTCCTTGGCCACCTGGGCCGTTTTCGGCTGGTTGCCGAACAGTTTCTGGAGCCAGGACATTTTACTTGCCTCCAAACAGACGCTTGAGCAAGCCCGGCTTGACGTAGTCGACGAAACGCAGCGGCTTGTCTTCACCGAGGAAGCGGGCGACCACGTCATGGTAGGCCTCGGCGGCGTCGGTTTCCTTCTGGTGGATGACCGGGGCCCCCTGGTTGGAAGCCTGCAGCACTTCCTCGGACTCGGGAATGACGCCAATGATGGGGACCCGCAGGATTTCCTGGATGTCCTTGTAGGACAACATCTCGCCGGCTTCGACGCGGGTCGGATTGTAGCGGGTGATGAGCAGGTGCTCCTTGACCGGTTCGCGGCCTTCGATGGCGCGCCGCGACTTGGCCTGGAGGATGCCGAGAATGCGGTCGGAGTCGCGCACCGAGGACACCTCGGGATTGGTCACGACGAGCGCCTCGTCAGCGAAGGTAAGCGCCATCACGGCACCGGATTCAATGCCGGCAGGCGAATCGCAGACGATGTAGTCGAAACCCTGGTGGGTCAGTTCCTTGATGACCTTTTCGACGCCTTCCTCGGAGAGCGCATCCTTGTCGCGGGTTTGCGAGGCGGGCAAGACGTAGAGATTGTCGCAGTGCTTGTCCTTGATCAGCGCCTGGGTCAGCGTCGCTTCGCCGTTGATGACGTTGATCAGGTCGTACACGACGCGGCGTTCGCAGCCCATGATCAGGTCGAGATTGCGCAGGCCGACGTCGAAGTCGATGACGGCTGTCTTGAAGCCGCGCATGGCGAGGCCGGAGGAAAAACTGGCGCTGGTGGTGGTCTTGCCGACCCCGCCTTTGCCGGAAGTTACGACGACGATTCTGGTCACGGTGTTTTCTCGTTGAAAAGTTATGGATACGGGTTGATCTAGCAGCTCAGCGGAGGGCCAGCGGAACGATGCTCAGCCGTAAATCGCCGCCCGCTTCAAGCAAACTGACGGTCGCGGGCTGGCGAAGCAATTCGGCCGGCACACCCGCTTCAAAGGTTCGATACAGGCCGGCGATGGAGAGCAGTTCGGCCTCCAGGCTGGTGGTGAAAATTCGAGCCGCCTTGTCGCCGCCGGCGCCGGCCAGGGCGCGTCCGCGCAGCGGGGCATAGACATGGATGTTGCCGTCGGCGATGACTTCGGCACCGGCACTGACCATGGCGGTGACGATCAGGTCGCAGTTCCTGGCATAGAAGCGCTGACCGGAACGCAGCGGCTTGTCGAGGATGACGGTGCGGGGCGCCGGTTCGGGCGGCGGCGCGACTACCACCGACGGCGGTTCCGGCGCCGCCTTGGGCGTTTCCTCGACCTTGGCGCGTTGGCGGCCGAGGGCATCGACACCGACGGTCGGCAGGCCGGCGTCGGCCGCCGCTGCCGCCAAGGTATCCGACAGGCCGCAGGTGGCCACCGCATTCAGGCCGGATTGCTTGACCAGGGCGACGATAGCCGCCCAATCGGCGACTGCCGGCAGCGCCCTGGCCTGACTGAAGTCGAGGACGGCCAGCTCGTTCTCGAAAAAATCCGGGCTGTTGCCGGTCAATTCGGTCAGCGCCTGATGCAACGCGGCGTGATCGGTGGTCCGCAGCTGTGCCTGAATGATCTTCAGCGTGGTGCCCTTGAACTGGATCGGTGAGTCTTTTGCCATGCCTGCGAGATGTCTTGCGATAGGAATGCAATTATCCCACAGGGACCGGCCGCCTACTCGCCGAGATAGGCGGCGCGCACTTTCGGGTCGTCGAGCAGCTTGGCGGATTCGCCGTTCAGCACGATTTCGCCGCTTTCCATGACATAGGCCCGCTGGCTGCATTGCAGCGCCAGCCGGGCGTTCTGCTCGATAAGCAGGATCGTCATGCCGTCGGCGGCCACGGCGCGAACGACTTCGAAAATTTTCTGAACCATGATCGGCGCCAGCCCCATCGACGGTTCGTCGAGGAGCAGCATTTTCGGCCGGCTCATCAGGGCGCGGCCGATGGCCAGCATCTGCTGCTCGCCGCCGGACAGGGTGCCGGCCAACTGCCTCGCCCGCTCTTTGAGGCGGGGAAAATAGGCGAAAACCGTTTCCATGTCCTGTGCCACTTCGGCCGCCGCGTCACAAATGTAGGCGCCCATGCGCAGGTTTTCCAGCACGCTGAGCCGGGCAAAGACGCCGCGTCCTTCCGGGACCAGGGCGATACCCTTGCGGATGACTTCGTGCGCCGCGATGCGGCTGATTTTCTCGGCACAGAAATGGATGTCGCCGCCAGCCGCGTCGACGACCCGCGCTATCGCCTTCAGCGTACTGCTCTTGCCGGCGCCGTTGGCGCCGATCAGCGCCACGGTTTCGCCGGCACCGACGTGGAAGGTGATGCTGCGCACTGCCTGGATGCCGCCGTAGGCGACGTGGAGTCCGGTTACTTCAAGCACCTAGGTAAGCCTCTATGACACGTTGATCTTTCTGGACGACGGCCGGCACATCCTCGATGACCAGGGCGCCGTAGTCGAGCACGGCGACGCGATCGCACAGGCCCATGACCAGCTTGACGTCGTGCTCGATGAGCAGAACGGTCGTGCCGTCGCTGCGGATACCATCGATCAGTTCGCGCAGTTCGGCCGTTTCGGTGGCATTCATGCCGGCCGCCGGTTCGTCGAGACAAAGCAGCTTGGGGTCGGTGGCCAGGGCGCGGGCGATTTCCAGGCGGCGCTGGTCGCCGTAGGAGAGATTCCTGGCCAGATCGTCGGCCCGCTCCTCGATACGGACATAATGTAGCAGGTCGTCGGCTTTTTGCCGGATCGCCGCCTCCTCGGCCCGGGTCGCCGCATTCTGGAACATGGCGCCGAAAATGCCTGCCCCGGTCCGCACATGGCGACCGACCATGACGTTTTCCAAAGCCGTCATGTTGCCGAACAGGCGGATATTCTGGAAAGTCCGGGCGATGCCGCGCTCGGCGGCCCGGTGCGGCGCATCGGCGAGCAACGGCGCACCGGCGAAGACGAAGCCGCCGCCATCCGGTACATAGAGCCCGGTCATGCAGTTGAAGAAGGTCGTCTTGCCGGCGCCGTTGGGGCCGATCAGGCCGTAGATTTCGCCCCGGCGAATGCTCAGCGACACCTCGCGCAAGGCCTGGACGCCACCGAAGTGCTTGGCGACGGCCTTCGCTTCGAGCAGAACCTCGCTCACGATTTGGCCTCCGCCAATTCGCGCTGACGCGTCGGCGATGGCCACAAACCGGCGGGTTTGAAGCGCATGACGAGGACCAGCGCCAGGCCGAAGGCGAGCATGCGCAGACTCTCCGGATCGACCAGCATTTTGCCGAAAACAGCCGTCTGGAGGGGGCCGATACCATAACGCAAGGCTTCGGGCAGGATGGAGAGCAGCACGGCGCCGAGGATGACGCCGGGGATATGCCCCATACCGCCGAGAACGACCATGGACAGAACCATGATCGACTCGATCAGCGAAAAGCTTTCCGGCGAGACGAAGCCCTGCATGGCCGAGAAAATGCCGCCGGCGATACCGCCGAAGCTGGCACCCATGGCGAAGGCCAGCAACTTGATATTGCGGGTATTGATGCCGACCGCCTTGGCGGCCACCTCGTCTTCACGGATGGCCTGCCAGGCGCGGCCGATGCGCGAATGCTGCAGGCGCAGGTTGATGACGACGACCAGGATGGCCAGCGTGACGAGCAGGTAGTAGTACTTCTGCGGCCCGCTCAGCGCCAAACCGAAAATCTGGGTCGTGCCCGAAAATTTGAAACTGCCGAAAGCCACCGGATCGATCAGGGTAATGCCCTGCGGCCCGTTGGTGATGTTGATCGGGGCATTCAGGTTGTTCAGAAAAATGCGGACGATCTCGCCGAATCCGAGGGTGACGATGGCCAGGTAGTCGCCGCGCAGTTTCAGCGTCGGCGAACCGAGCACGACACCGGCCAGACAAGCCAGCGATGCACCGATGGGCAGGATCACCCAGATTGGCAGATGCAGTCCGAAATGCGGGCTGGCCAGCAGGGCCCAGGTGTAGGCGCCGACGGCATAGAAGGCGATGTAGCCGAGATCGAGCAGGCCGGCAAAACCGACGACGATGTTCAGACCGAGCGCCAAAAAGATGTAGAGAATGGCGAAATCGAGAATGCGCACCCAGGCCTGGCCGCCCAACGCCGCGACGAAGGGCAGCGCAATCAAGGCGACGGCGAGCAGGCCGATACCCACGGCCGATCGGAAAAAACGGCTTGTCATGCCCGATCTCCTGTCTTTTCTCCGAACAATCCGGAGGGTTTGAACATCAGCACGACGATGAGGACGACGAAAGCAAAGATGTCCTGGTAGTTGCTGCCAAGGAAACCGCCGGTCAGGTCCCCGATGTAACCCGCCCCCAGCGCCTCGATGATGCCAAGCAGAACGCCGCCGAGCATGGCCCCCGCCAGGTTGCCGATACCGCCGAGCACTGCGGCGGTAAAGGCCTTGAGGCCGAGCATGAATCCCATCTGGTAGTGGGCGATTTCGTAATAGCTGCCGACCATGACGCCGGCCAGCGCGCCGAGTGCCGAGCCGATGACGAAGGCGGCGGCGATGACGCGGTTGATATTGACGCCCATCAGGCTGGCCACCGCAGGATTCTGCGCCGTCGCCCGCATCGCCATGCCGAGTTTGGTGCGATAGACCAGCAGCAGCAGGCCGCCCATCGTCGTCGCCGAGACGACGACGATGATGACCTGGATGGCGGTGAAATTGGCGCCGGCCAGTTCAAAATCGATTTTCGGCAAAAAGGACGGAAAGGTCAGGTAATTCCGTCCCCAGATCATCATCGCCAGGTTCTGCAGGACGATGGACATGCCGATTGCCGTAATCAGGGGCGTCAGGCGCGGCGCGTTGCGCAGCGGGCGATAAGCGATGCGCTCCAGCCCCCAGCCGAGGGCCATGCAGGCCAGGACCGAGGCGCTCAGGCCGGCCATCCCGGCCAGGGATACCGGCATGCCGGCCTCGATCAAGGAGCCGGCGACGGTGATGCTGACCAGGGTTCCGATCATGACCACTTCGCCATGGGCAAAATTGATCAGCCCCATGATGCCGTAGACCATGGTGTACCCCAGGGCGACCAGGGCGTAGATGCTACCCTGGACGAGGCCGTTGATGATTTGCTGAAGCAGTATATCCATTCGGTCTTTTTCTTGTGAGCGATGTGAAAACGGCACCTCTCGGTGCCGTTTTCACATCAGAAAATATCAAGCGGTCACTTCTTCTCGACTGCCGCCTTGGTCGCTTCGGCCACGTTCTTGACCGCATCGGCACCGACCTTTTCCATCTCCTTGACATCCGTCTTGGCATCGCCCTGGGCGAGGTCGACCGGACTGCCACCCAAGGTCTCGACGTATTCGAGCTTGCCGCCCTTGTACTGGTAAATCGAGATGGCGCCGCCCTTGAGGTCGCCGAACTGATCGAATTCGATCAGGGCCGTCACCCCGTCGTATTTGGTTTTGCCGATGGCCGGCAGGAACTTGGCCGGCTCGACCGAATCGGCGCGCTTCATCGAATCGGCCATGACCATAACGGCATCGTAGACATACGGCGCATAGAGTTGGATTTCGCCACCGAATTTCTTGGTGAATTTTTCGCGGAAGGCCGGACCCTTGGCCAGCTTTTCCAGCGGCATACCGGGCAATGAACAATACTGGCCTTCGGTCGCCTCGCCGCCCAGTTTCATGAACTCCGGCGTACAGACGCCATCGCCGCCGAGGAACTTGGCCTTGATACCCAATTCCTTCATCTGCTTGGCGAGCGGACCGCCCTGGGCATCCATGCCGCCAAAGAAGACCAGTTCAGCCTTGGTCGACTTGATCTTGGTCAGGATGGCCTTGAAATCGGTTGCCTTGTCCGTCGTGTACTCGGTTGCCACCACTTTCAGGCCGGCCGCTTCGACCGCCTTTCTGAATTCGTCGGCCAGGCCCTGGCCGTAAGCGGTCCTGTCATCGACGATAGCGACCGTCTTGATTCCCTGCTTGACGGCGAATTCACCCAGACTCTTACCCTGTTGGACATCGTTGGCCATGACGCGGAAGGCAGTGGCAAAACCCTGCTGCGTATACTTCGGATTGGTCGCCGATCCCGATATCTGCGGGATACCGGCATCGGCATACAGCTTGGAGGCCGGAATGGTGGTACCCGAATTGAGGTGGCCAATGACCCCGTTGACCTTGGCGTCGACCAATTTCTGGGCAACGATGGCACCCTGCTTCGGATCGGCGGCATCGTCTTCGGCCAGCAGTTCGAACTTGACCTTGGCGCCACCGATTTCCATACCCTTGGCATTCAGCTCCTCGATGGCCAGCACGGCCCCGTTTTCGTTATCCTTGCCCAGATGCGCCTGCGGACCGGTCATCGGTGCCACATGACCCAGCTTGACGACAATTTCCGGCTTGGCAACAGGTGTGCCGGGCGCGGCGACCGACTTCGGTGCATCATCATGCTGCCCGCAAGCGGAGAGGGCAAAAGCGGCTGCAACGGAAAGGGCAACTAGGGACGGCTTCGCGCGCATTGATATTTCTCCTGGTCTCTGGGATGAATACGATCCCCCCGATTGTCCAGAGGCGTCGAATACATGTCAATCAATGATATGGTGCTATGATCGGAACGGTCATTCCTATTGGGTAATAGTCGATGCCGGCACTCGCCCGTTTGCGTTTCTATTTGAATCAGACTGCGCGCAAGCTGTTTTCCCTGTTGCCGCAAAAAAGCCGGCATAACGTCTATCGTTCCTTCGTCGACTGCGACTCGGCACCCAACAAGCGCCTGGTTCTCAAGATTGCCGAAACTCGGGAAGAACTCGAAGCCTGCTTCAAATTGCTGCACGACGCCTATGTCGGCAGCGGATTCATGACTCCCGACCCATCCGGCATGCGGGTCACGATCTATCACGCCTTGCCGACGACGACGACCCTGTGCGCAAAATTCGACGACCAGGTGGTCGGCACCCTGTCGCTGATCCGCGAAAGCGCCATCGGCTTTCCGCTGCAGCGGATTTTCGACCTGACCGGGGTCCGCGAAAAGGAAGGCAACATCGCCGAAGTTTCGGCGCTCGCCGTCCATCCGCGCTTTCGTCGAACGGGCGGCACCATCCTTTTTCCCCTGATGAAGTTCATGTACGAATACTGCACGACCTTCTTCGACACGCGCCACCTGGTCATCGCCGTCAATCCGCGCCATATCGAGATGTACGAGTCGCTGCTTTTCTTCAGGCGACTGACGGCCAATATCGTCGAGAACTACGATTTCGTGAACGGCGCGCCTGCCGTCGGCGCAACGCTGGATCTCAAGCACGCACCGGAAATTCTGCGCAAGGCTTACGCCGGCAAGACACAGAACCGCAATCTTTACCATTATTTCGTCGAAACCAGGCTACCCAACATCCAGATTCCGCACCGCCGCTTCTTCACCACCAACGATCCTGTGCTGACGCCGGATTTGATCGATTATTTCTTCAACAAGAAAACAACGGTTTTCGCCGAATTGAGCGACCGTAAAAAAGCCTTGCTACACCTGATCTACGACCTCCCCGACTACCAGAAAGTGCTGCCTCCCCTGCCCGACCAGGGGGTCGCCCGCCAGATGCGCCAACATCGCCGTTTCTCAGTCAAATGCCCGGCAAAACTGGCCAATGCGAATGCCCTCATCGACAAGCCGATCGCGGTCGAAGTCAACGAGGTGTCGCGCTATGGTTTCCGGGCGCGCGTCGGCCAGCAGATTCCCGTCGACGTCTGGCTCAACGCCACTGTCCAGCTCGGACTCCATGAAATTTCCCGGCTGACGGTCCAGGCCGTCCAGGAAAGAGGTCTCGACAACCAGCATTACTGCGGTTTCCGGATCGGGGAACCCGACCTGGTCTGGCGTAAATTCGTCTCGGCGCTCTACGAAGGCCATACCCACGGCGACCTGGACCAGGCCACCCAGTTCCTGCCATGACCGGCCCGGCGCGGTAATCGCAGCGCCACCGGTCACGACCTGTCGAAAAAGCCGACCCCCGGGTTAACCCAGCTTTTCCGGAACGTTCGGTTTCGGTCAAACTCCAACGACCAGAGCCACCGTCGCCACCACCCCCGGCGGCGGTACGACAGATCGCGCCCACAAGGCGTTGCCACGGAGACAAAATCATGAGCAACCCCGCTCCGCCAGCCGGCCTCGCCGCCACACTGGACGACAAATACACCCGCACTTCCGGTCGCGTCTTTCTGACCGGCACCCAGGCCCTGATCCGCCTGCCCATGTTGCAACGCGAGCGCGACCTCGCGGCCGGACGGAATACCGCCGGCTTCATCTCCGGCTACCGAGGCAGCCCGCTCGGCAACCTCGACCTCGGCCTGTGGAAAGCGAAAACCCATCTTGCCGAACACCACATCACCTTCCAGCCGGGCATCAACGAAGACATGGCGGCCACCGCCGTCTGGGGCAGCCAACAGGTCAATCTCTTTCCCGGCGCTAGGTACGACGGGGTGTTCGGCCTGTGGTACGGCAAGGGGCCGGGCGTCGACCGCTGTGGCGACGTCTTCCGCCACGCCAATGCCGCCGGTTCGTCGCAATTCGGCGGCGTCCTGGTCATCGCCGGCGACGATCACGCCGCCAAGTCCTCGACCCTGCCGCACCAGACCGAGCATTTCTTCAAGGCGGTGATGATGCCGGTGCTTTACCCGGCCAACGTCCAGGAGTATCTCGATTTCGGCCTGCATGGCTGGGCGATGAGCCGTTATTCCGGCTGCTGGGTAGCCTTCAAGGCACTGGCCGACACCGTCGAGACCTCGGCTTCGGTCAATATCGATCCGGACGCGGTCAAGCCGATCCTTCCCGCGGATTTCGAATTGCCGCCGGACGGTCTCAACATCCGCTGGCCCGACCCGCCGCTGGTCCAGGAAGCACGCCTGCTCAACCACAAGCTCTATGCCGCGCTGGCCTATTGCCGGGCCAACGGCCTCAACCGCGTCATCATCGATTCGCCGGCTCCCCGCCTCGGCATCCTCACCGCCGGCAAATCCTACCTCGATGTCCGCCAGGCGCTGGACGAACTCGGGATCGACGATTCACTGGCGGCCGAAATCGGCATCCGCCTGTACAAGGTGGGCATGGTCTGGCCGCTCGAACCGGAAGGCGTCCGCCGTTTCGCCGAAGGTCTGGAGGAAATCCTCGTCGTCGAGGAAAAGCGGCAACTGCTCGAATATCAGCTCAAGGAAGAGCTCTACAACTGGCGCGAGGATGTCCGCCCGCGCGTCATCGGCAAATTCGACGAAATCGGCGAATGGAACGAAGGCCACTGGTTGCTGCCGGCGACCGGCGAGTTGCCGGTCGCCGTTGTCGCCCGCGTCATCGCCGAGCGTATCGGTCGCTTCTTCACCTCGCCGGCCATCGCCGCCCGCCTGGCGCTGATCGAACGCAAGCAGCAGGCTGCCCAGACCCCTCTGCTGCTCGCCGAGCGCAAGCCGCACTTCTGTTCGGGCTGCCCGCACAACACCTCGACCCGCGTTCCCGAAGGCTCGCGCGCCGTCGCCGGTATCGGCTGCCACTACATGGTGACCTGGATGGACCGCAGCACGTCGACCTTCACCCACATGGGCGGCGAAGGCGTGCCCTGGGTCGGCCAGGCGCCTTTTACCGACGAAAAGCACATCTTCGCCAACCTCGGCGACGGCACCTATTTCCATTCCGGTCTGCTCGCCATCCGTCAGGCCGTCGCCGCCAAGGTGCCGATCACCTACAAGATTCTCTACAACGACGCCGTGGCGATGACCGGCGGCCAACCGGTGGACGGCATCCTCAGCGTCGCCCGCATCACCCGCCAACTGGAGGCCGAGGGCGTCGCCAGGATGGTCATCGTCGCCGCCGAACCGGAAAAATACGCCGAGATCGTCGACCTCGCCCCCAATGTGCCGATCCGCCACCGCGACGACCTCGATGCCGTGCAGCGCGAACTGCGCGCCTATCCCGGCGTTTCGGTCCTCATCTACGACCAGGTCTGCGCCACCGAAGCCCGCCGTCGGCGCAAACGCGGCAAGATGCCGGCCATCGGGCGCCGTGTCGTCATCAACGAAGCGGTCTGCGAGGGCTGCGGCGACTGCTCGGTGCAATCGAACTGCCTGTCGATCGTGCCGGTCGACACCGCCTTCGGCACCAAGCGGCAGATCGACCAATCGTCCTGCAACCAGGATTTTTCCTGCCTGCGGGGCTTCTGCCCGAGTTTCGTCGGCATCGAAGGGGGTTGGCTCAAAAAACGCCAGGGGGTCGCCGACACCCCGGTCGACACGGAAAGCTGGCCACTGTTGCCGGCGCCGCGCCTGCCCGCCACGACCCAGCCCTACAACCTGCTGATCACAGGGGTCGGCGGCATGGGGGTCATCACCCTCGGTGCCCTGGTCGGCATGGCGGCGCATCTCGACGGCAAGGGCATTTCAACCCTCGACATGACCGGGCTGGCGCAGAAATACGGCGCCGTCTTCTCCCATCTGCGTATCGCCGACCGACCTGAAGACATCCATGCCGCCCGCATCGCCACCGGCGAGGCCCATGCCGTCCTCGGCGGCGACCTGGTGGTCAGCGCCAGCAGCGAAGCCCTGTCCAAGATGCTCGAAGGCCGCACGCGCGCCGTGGTCAGCTGCACCGACACGCCGACCGCCGAGTTCACCCGCAACCGCGACTGGCATTTCCCGCTGGCCGGCCTGCAACGCAGCCTGAGCGACACTCTGGGTCAGGCTGCGGTCGATTTCATCGACGCCCAGCACCTGGCCGGCCGCCTGATGGGGGACAGCCTCTACGGCAATATGCTGCTCCTCGGCTATGCCTGGCAAAAGGGCCTGGTCCCGGTCTCCGCTCAGGCGCTGGACCAGGCCATCGTCCTGAACGGGATGACCGTCGAGGCCAATCGCCAGGCCTTCATGTGGGGCCGCCGGGCGGCGGCCAACCCGGAAAAAGTGGCGCAGATCGCCGGGCCGCTGACCGCCCCGGCCCAACCCGAAGCCAGCCTCGACGAACTGATCGCCAGCCGGGTCAGCCATCTCACAGCCTACCAGGACGCCGGCCTCGCCGAGCGCTACCGGCGCCGGATCAGCAGCCTGCGCGCTCTCGGCGACGAGACCCTGAGTCGCAGCGTCGCCATCCAATACGCCCGCCTGCTCGCCCCCAAGGACGAATACGAGGTGGCACGGCTGTACGCCGAGGGTGATTTCCTGCGCCGACTGGGCGAACAGTTCGACGGCGCTTGGCGCCTCAGCTTCCATCTCGCCCCGCCACTGCTGTCCAGGCCGGGTGCGGACGGGCGGCCGAAAAAAATCACCTTCGGCGCCTGGCTGCTGCCGGTCCTCAAACTCGTCGCCAAGGCCCGCCGCCTGCGCGGCACCTGGGTCGACCCCTTCCGCTTCGCGCCGGACAGGGCCGTCGACCGCAGGCTGCTGGCCGACTATGAAGCCGATCTCGAACTGATCGGGAAAATGTCGGGAAATATCGACCATTGCCTGGCCCTGGCCAACTGGCCGGAGGCGGTACGCGGTTTCGGCCCGGTTCGCGCCGCAGCCGCCGAACTGGCCATGCAAACGAGAGAAAGGGCGAGATCGGCCTTGATGGCATAGAATCGCCGGATGATCTCGACGCCCAAACGACAGTTCGCCCTACAAGGGGCGGCTGTCTTTCTTGTTTTATCCATTGCCTGGCCCTATTTCGGTTGGCAGGCCGAAGCCATGCCCTGGCGGGAAACCAGCCTGGCCATCGGCGGCTTCGCCCTGCTCTTCGCCACACTCTCCCGCCAGCCCTGGTGGTGGCGGGTCATCCACGCCGGTTTCATGCCGCTCGCCTGGTTCACCCATAGCCTCGCCATCGATCCCGGCTGGTTCCTGCTCGCCGCCATCCTGCTGCTGCTCGTCTTTCGCGGCGCACTGTCCGGCCAAGTGCCGCTCTATCTTTCCAACAGGCAGACCGTCGCCGCGCTGGCCGAACTCATCGCCGAACGGGGCCCGGTCCGGTTTCTCGATCTCGGCGCCGGCCTCGGCAGCACCACGGTGCCGCTCGCCGACGCCCTGCCCGACAGCCATTTCACCGGCTATGAAAATGCCCCGCTGACCTGGCTGATCGGACTTTTCCTGGGCATCGGCCGAGTCAATATCCGCTGGCGCTGGGACGACCTCTGGCAAGCCCGGCTGGGCGACTACGACGTGGTCTACGCTTTCCTTTCCCCGGTGCCCATGCCGCGCCTCTGGGACAAGGTGAAGGCGGAAATGAAACCCGGCAGCCTCTTCATCAGCAACAGCTTTCCGGTTCCCGGCGCGCCCCCCGACCGCATCGTCGATGTCGACTGCACGCCACCTCGCCCCCTCTATTGCTACCAGTTGTAGCCGGCATGCGGACCCGAAATCCGGAAACCCTGGCTCTCGCCGTTGCTCTGGCCGGCACGCTGACCATCATCCTGGTTTTTTTTGCCGACCTGCTCTTTGCCCGCCATCGCGACCTGGAGGCAGGCGAAATACGCCTGCAGCATTTCGCCATCATGATGGCCGAACACACCGCACGCAACCTCGAAGCCGTCGACGTTCTGCTGCGCGAGACGGCGACCGATCTTTCCCACAACCGACACAACTGGGAAAGCTGGGAAGCGAACCGGGGTTGGGAGTACATCGCCCAACGCCATTCACGGGCCATGCCGCAACTACGCAACCTGGTCATTTTCGATCACCTCGGCAACCAGCGCTTCATCTCGACCCTCTATCCGGCTCCGCACTTCAACATCAAGGACCAGCCTTACTTCATCAAACTGGAGGACGGCGCCGAAGCGGTAACATTCGGCCCCTATGTCGGACGCAATTCCGGCCGCTACACCTATTCCATCATCCGTCGCCTCAATTCGGAGAACGGGGTATTTGCCGGCGCCATCCTGTCGGCCATCGAACCGACCTACCTGCAGGATTTCTGCTGGTCGAACCGGCTGACCGACGATTTTGAAACAGTCCTCATCAACGCCAAAGGCGACATCGTCGCCTCCTGCCGGCCAACCGACATCAGCCACCAGTCCCCAGTCATCGGCGCCAAGGCCGCAAGCGTGCTGTTCGACGGCAGAGTCCCCGAGCAGATACCAAACGACGGTGTGCTCTCAGCCAACAGGCTGCTCAGCTCGGCCTCACCCGTGCCCGGTTTTTCGGACCTGCGCATCGTCAGCGCCATACCGGAAAGATCCCTGTTGACCGCCTGGCGCAAGCGCCTGTTCGAGCTGTGCACACTCGGGCTGCTAGTCAGCATTGTCCTGCTGGTCGGCGCCGTCCTCGTCCGCCGTCAGGTGCGTGAAATGGCCACCATGACCGATGCCCTGAAGGCCAGCCAGGAACAGCTCGGCGAGCGGGTCCGCGAAGCCACGCGGGAACTGGCCGGGCAAAAGGATACCGCAGAGCGGGCAAATGCCGCCAAAAGCCGCTTTCTCGCCGCCGCCAGCCACGACCTGCGACAACCTCTGCATGCCTTGTCGCTTTTTTCCGCCGATCTGCAGCGCCAGGTACGTAGCGGCGCCACCCGCGAACTACCCCGGCTGGCCGAACAAATATCGGCGTCGACCGGCATGCTCGGCGAATTGCTCGATTCGCTGCTCGACATATCGCGACTGGACGTCTCCGGCATCAAGCCGGACATTCGTCCGTTCGAAATACAACCCCTCTTCGAGCGCCTGTCCGCCTCTTTTCGGCGGGCCGCCACCGACCGCAACATCCGTCTGCGCTTTCGGTCAAGCAGCCTGTGGGTGATGAGCGACGCACTATTGCTCGAACGCATGACCGCCAACCTGGTGTCGAATGCCTTGCGCTATACCGGCTCGGGCGGCCGGGTTCTGGTTGCCGCCCGTCGTCGAGGCGAGCAGGTGCTGATCGAGGTCCGCGACAGCGGCATCGGCATCGCGCCATCGGAACAGACCGCCATTTTCGGAGAGTTCTACCAGGTCGGGAATGCCGCCCGGGAGCACAACAAGGGATTGGGCCTGGGACTATCCATCGTAGACCGGCTGGCGCGCGCGCTCGCCATCCGGGTCGACCTCCGTTCACAATTGAATCGCGGCACACTCTTCACACTGGCCGTCGCCGCCAGCCGCCCGCAGCTTCCCGGCGGGGCGCAGGAAGGCACAGCCGAAAGTCTCGGCAGAATTCATTGCATCGGCGACTCGGAAGACATGCGGGCCTGCACGCAACTCGTCAAGAGCTGGGGCTACTCGGTCAGTACGAGCGAAGACACGGCGCAAGCAATTCCGTCCGGCGACGCGCTGATCATCGCCGATGCGGCGCAGGCCACCGCTGCCGGCCTCGCCCAGCTCCCCGGGGCGCCGCTCATCGTCTTGCAGGGCGATGCCGGTTCGGCACTGCCGGCCGGAGCCCACGCCGTACCCCTGCCGGTACGACCGGCCAAATTACGGGCCCTGCTGAACCAGCTTCAGAAGACGTTTTCGAAATCGATGCCGTAACGGGCGACGGCGACCAGGGCCTGCGTCCGGCTATTGACGTCGAGCGCCTTGAAGACGGCCGTTGCATGAATCTTCACGGTCCCTTCGGAAAGTCCGAGCTGATCGGCGATATCTCGATTCGACAGGCCCCGAACCATGAGCGCCAGCACCTGGCTCTGCCGCTCGGTAAGGCCGACTTCTTCGGGGCGGATCCGCATCTTCGAAGGGGGCACCGGCGTCGTATCGTCCAACTGGGAGACGCGCTGACCACTGGGCCGAAAAATATTGCCCGCCAACACCTCGCGCACGGCAGACAGCAGCGCCTCACCGGAAAATGCCTTGGGAATGAAACCGGAAGCGCCCAGGTTGAGAACGCGGGTGATGGTCGGGGTATCGTCAAAAGCGGAGACGACGACGACAGGCATGGCCGGGTAGCGTCGACGCAGAATATCGAGTCCGGCAAAACCATCAATGCCCGGCAAGGCCAGGTCGAGCAGCACCAGATCGAACTCCCCTTCGCTGTCGAGCAGATTCAGGGCCGACTCGAAATCGGCGCTTTCGAGAACCGTCACATCATGTTCAACTTGGTCGAGCAGTCGCACCAGTCCTTCGCGGACAAGCGCGTGGTCCTCCACAACCAACAGTTTCAACATAGTCGCCTCATTTTTTTAACAGACCGCCAATTTATCATTTTGCATTACGAAGTAGTTTAAGATGATGCCATCCAACGCGAGGGAGAAAACCATGTCTGATGACCAAATACACGACCCGCTCAACTTCATGCGCAACATGTGGGGCAACATGGGCTTCACGCTTCCCGGCATGGTTGCGCCGACATTCGACATCGAGGAACTCGACAAGCGCATCAAGGACATGAAGGCTGTCGAAGGCTGGCTGCGCATGAATCTTTCGATGCTGCAGATGACCATCCAGGGCCTGGAAATGCAACGCACGACAGTCGGCGCCGTAAAGGCCATGGGCCAGATGGCTTCCGATGCCGCAAAATCGATGTCGACGAACCAGGAAGAAGCTCCCGCCGCCCCTCAACCCAACTTTTTCCAGGGTACCATCCACCCGGAAAACAACTCCCTCTCCGAAGCGGCCATGTGGCCGTGGCAGATGATGCAACAGATGCGCGAGCAGATGCAACAAACCGCCGAAGCTGCGGCCCAGGCGACCGGCACCGAGGCCGGCAAGGCCAAGTCGAAACCGCGCCGGGCAACTCCGACCAAGGAATAGGCCCTACAGTCTGCTCAGCCACGCTGCCCACAGGGGTAGCGTGAGCATCGAACCCAGGGTGGTCGCCGAAATGAGCCAGGCGACGCTCTTGCCATCGCCCCCCATGCGCATCGCCAGGATATAGGCCGACGAAGCGGCGGGCAAAGCGGCAAACAAGACCAGCATCCGGTAGTTCAACCCCGACAGTCCGAACAGTCTCCCCAGCATCAGTGCGAACGAGGGCAGGGCAAACAGCTTGACGATCACCAACCAGGCGGAAAAACCGCGCACTCCGGGTGTGCTGTCCAGGCGCAGAGCGGCACCGACGCAGATCAAACCGAGGGCAATGGAAGCATCGGCGAGACGCCCGAGAAAGGCCTGCAAGGGAGGTGGCGGAACAAAGCCGGCGAGATTGAGCAGAAAACCCGCGGTCGTCGCCCAGATCAGGGGATTGCGCCCCACCTCTCGCCACAAGCCAACTTCGCCATGGCGCGCCAGCATCCACACCGAGACCAGATTGACCAGAGGAACCGCGGTGCCGACAAGCAAGCCCATGGTCGCGATTCCGGGCGCACCGAACAACATTCCGGCTACCGCCAGCGCGATGTACGAGTTGAAGCGATAGGCGCACTGGAACATCGACGCATAGGTCAGCGCGGGCAGCCGGATCATCAGCTTCGGCAGGATACCGAGCAGCATGCCGCCTGCTATCGCGGCAAAAGAAGCGGCCAGAAGCGGCAAGGCCGCACCGAGATCGAGGCGGGTTTTTATGATGGCATTGACCAACAGTGCCGGAAAAAGGATGAAATAGACCAGCTTCTCGATGCCGCTCCAGAAATGGTCGCCCAGATGCATCCAGCGTCGGATGGCGACGCCGAGGAGAATCAGGGCAAAATCGGGGAGCAGCAGGAGGGCCGTGTTCATCCGGGCATTTTATATGGAGCGCAGCTCCTGCGGCTTTTCGCCTCGGCGCTCGGTCGGCGAAATACCTGACCGCTGCCCAGAT
>JAJXVG010000177.1 GCA_021782315.1 Pseudomonadota bacterium
GCAGGCGAGCAGCAACCCGATGATCCACGAACTGCGCACCTTCCGTCAGCGCCCCTGCCTGAAGCTGCTCAACAAGGCCGACCTGGCCGACCCGGAAGCGACCAAGGCCTGGCTGGCCTATTTCGATGCCCAGCCGGGCGTCAAGGCGGTTGCCGTTTCGTGCAAGAAAGCCAGCGACGTGGCGCGCATCCCCGGCCTGGCCCAGAAGCTGGCGCCGCACCGCAACGATGCCGTCAAGCCGCTGCGTCTGATGATCATGGGCATTCCCAATGTCGGCAAATCGACCTTGATGAATGCGCTGGTCAAGAAAAAGGTGGCGGCGGTCGGTGACCAGCCGGCGGTGACCAAGAGCCAGCAGCGCATCGATATCAGCAACCGGCTGACCCTTTACGATACCCCGGGCATGCTCTGGCCGAAGATCGATCATCCCATTGACGGCCTCATGCTCGCCGCCAGTCATGCGGTCGGCGTCAACGCCTACATCGACGAAGAGGTCGGCACCTGGCTGGCCAATTACCTGCTCGAGGCCTATCCCAAGCTGCTTACGGCCCGCTACGGCCTGGCGACCGAGGGCCTGGATGCTGTCGGCGTCATCGAAGCGATAGCCAGGAAGCGCGGCTGCGTCATCAAGGGGCGGGGCGGCGAACTGGATATCGAAAGGGCTGCCGCCATCCTGCTCGTAGACTACCGCTCCGGCGCCCTTGGTCGGGTCAGCCTGGAAACACCGGTACTGCGAGCTTCGCGTCAAGCACAGCTGGCGGCCGCGGAAAAATCGGCCGCCGCCGAATAGCGGGGCGGGCTGTGGCCGATTGCGCCATTTTTTGGAAAGGCGTGCTGTTGCAGTTTTTCAACAGTTTTGTATATAATTCGCGCCCTGTCGGACAAATGGCCGATCGCAATATTCCTCGATAGCTCAGTCGGTAGAGCGCCGGACTGTTAATCCGTAGGTCCCTGGTTCGAGCCCAGGTCGGGGAGCCAAGCAGCATGATGATGGAGACCGCCCGGGCGGTCTTTTTCATTTCCGGTTACGCCGTGGGCGAGATCGGATTGGCCGTTGTGCCGTCGGTCCTGCCAAAAAGCGCCGGCACCTGGAAACCCTTTGGCATTGGAGCCCACAGCATGAGAAGCTTCGCCGAATATCGTCTGAAAGAGCTTGTGCGGCTGGAGTATCTGAAGGATTTTCTGCAGCAGACCCGTAACGATTTCATGTTGCGCCGTTATCTGAACAAGCCTGCCGCGGGCGAGCGCGAATTTCTCGAACAATGCGGCCGCCTGGCCGGGCGCAACATAATTGCCGTCATCGCTTTCGAACAGCCGCTCGTGCTCGACTGGCTGCTCAGTCTCGGCAAGCGCCGCCTGGTGGAATTCGAGATTCTGGTTTTCGACAACTCGCTCCGGCCGGCCTTGCGCCAGGAGATAGAAGCGGTCTGCCGCAAGCATGGCACGCCTTACCTGGCTTTGCCGGCCAATACGACCCGCCATGTGAACCGTTCGCACGGCCTGGCCATGAGCTGGGTGTTCCATCGCATCGTGCGCGCTATCGAGCCACGGTATTTCGGCTTTCTGGATCACGACATGCTGCCGGCCGGCGACATCGGCATCATCGACAAGCTTGAGCGGCAGCCGGTCTATGGCCTGGCCAATCGCGGTATCGATGACTATTGGAACCTGTGGGCCGGATACTGCTTTTTCGACTATCGGCAGACCCTCGGCATGCCCCTGAACTTCCTCTACGATTTCTCGCGGGAACTCGATACCGGCGGTCGCAACTGGGATGTGCTCTACAAGACCATCGATCCGGCCAGGCTCCTCTTTGCGCCGACCGACAATCGCGAAATCGAGAACAGGATCAGCGGAAAAAAACGCACCGTCCAGTTTGTCGACGATCAGTGGATTCACATCGGCGGCGTCAGCTACAACAATAATTTCGATGAAAAACACGCTTTTTTCAGCGAATTGTTCTCGCAGATGATGAGAGAAGCAGGGATTCCCGCGTAGGTCGCTGTCGATAAACGACAAGGGCGTCGTTTTCAGCCGGGGTCCGGCTGCAATTCGTGCCAGCATTGCCAGTGGCCGCAGGCCGAGCGGGCGCGGCGCTCGCTATTGTCCCAAGGGCCTCCCCGGCACAGCCCTTCGGCGGTTTCCGATACGACGATCACCGTTCCCGCTTCATGGCCGACCTCGCGCCAACCGCTCCAGCGTTCACAACTGCCGCACCTTTTTCGATCGACTGTCTGAGTCAGCAAGTTTTGGCCGCCTTGCACGAGGCAATCGATTGCATTGCAGGCAACAGCTGACCGCCAGCGGCGATCCAGTCCCTGATGCCGCCCCTGACGTTATAGACGGTGGTGTAGCCGGCTTGTCGCGACAGGAATTCACTGGCCTTCCGGCTTCGATTGCCGCTACGGCAGATCAGGATGAGCGCTTGGTCCGGCTTGGCGATGGATTTGACCTGTCGCAGCCAGGCGACCGTGTCGACCTGGCCTTTTTCGTCGAAGAAAGTCTGTAGCCTGCTGCCGGCGAGGATACCGGTTTCTTCCCATTCCGCTTGCAGGCGGATGTCGATGACCGGCACGCCGCGCTTCGACAGCATATCGAGTTGCTTATTGTCGATGTCGATGACCTCGGCCCGGGACAACTGGGCGACGGCAAGCAAGCAGGCGAGAAACAGGTGGCGCATGGCGATTTTGTCTATCAGAAAACACTGATTATAAACTGGCCGCCCTGTCCGTACGATGGGGCGTTCGGGTAACAAGCGGGTTCCCTCCTGGCCACCCGTGCCCCGGCAGGCCGCAAGCAGTGCGAGCTCGTGCCTTCATAAACCGGCCATTGCAGCGTCTGCCGGGCTGTTCGGAGTATGTCTTGAACAAGAAGGGCTTGCGGGCCTTTCGACGGGGCGGCAAGTAAGGTGGGCGCTTGTTTGACCGCTGTTTTCATCCGGGTGTCGCCCACGGGTCAGCACGAGAGGCGTCCGCTTAAGCCGGCAACTTGCGCAGTTCGACGGCTACGGTATTCGCGCCATCGGTGAGCCAGATCTGGCCGTCCTGGATGGTGCACTGCAGGTCCATGTTGCGTGCGGCCAGGGCGGCCAGTGCCGTCGACTGTTCGCTGTCAAGCACCAGTACGCGCAGCTTGTCGAGACGGGCCATGGCCGGGCCGTCCTTGGCCCACCAGGCATCGACCTGGCGGCCGCCGTAGGCCAGGACAACCACCGCATCGGCTCGGCCGCAGGCCTTGCGTACCAGCCGTTCATCCGGCAATCCGACCTCGATCCACAGGCGGATGTCACCGCTATAGTCCTTGAGCCATAGCGCAGGCTCGTCGTCGGTCGATATGCCGCGGCCGAATTCGAGGCGTTCGTCGGCAAAGAGGGCGAAGGCGAGCAGGCGCACCATCAGGCGCTCGTCGGTTTCCGACGGGTGCCTGGCCAGGGTCAGCAGGTGTTCGCCGTAGTACGGACGGTCCATGTCGGCGACGCCGAGCTTGGCCTTGAAAATGGTCGACTTGAGTGCCATGGGTGTCTGAATGATCCGGGTGACGCCGAACTGCGGTCGCCCATCCTCGGTTCTCCGAAGGCGGTGCGTCGTTCAGCTCGGCAAGTGGGTGCGGATTGTAGTCGCTATTGGCGTTCCGGTCTGGCTGTTGAGTGCATCGGCTGGCAGGCCGGGCCGCGGCGGCCGGGCAATGTCGGTGCGCCAGTCGACCGGCCGCGATCAGGCTTCGATTTCGTTGGCTTCGCCTTCTGCCGGCACCTCGGCAAGGAGGACGGCGGCGATGTAATCCTCGGGCAGGCGGTATTCGGCCGCCAGTTCGGCGGCGCTCCTGCCGCTCGCCTGGATGCTCGCCATCCAGCCGTTCAGCCCGGTCGACAGGGAACGGCCGGCCTGCTCGCCGTCATGGGTGTTGCGTTCGCCGTCTTCGACCGCGTACTTGTTGGCGTAGCCACGCGGCGTCACCATCAGTCCGTGGCGGACGAAGGTATTGGAATTGCCGATCAGTACGGTGGACAGCATGCCGATATCGCATTCGTTCATTCTCTCCAGGGTCGTGAACTCGATGCGCTGTTTCGGACGATAGGCCGACTTGACGATGGCGACCGGCGTTTGCGGGTCGCGGTGGCGCAGGAAAAGGCGCTGCGCTTCGACGATCTGCTGGGTACGGCGCCCGCTCTTGGGGTTGTAGAGGGCGACGACGAAATCGGCATAGGCGACGGCATCGAGGCGGCGGGCGATGGTCGGCCACGGCGTCAGCAGGTCGGACAGGGAAATGGCGCAGAAGTCGTGGGTCAGCGGCGCGCCGACCAGGGCGGCGCAGGTGTTGAGGGCCGAGGCGCCGGGAATGATTTCGATTTCGATGTCGGAGTCCGGCGTCCAGCCGGCCTGGAAGAGCACCTCGAAAGTCGGCCCGGCCATGCCGTAGACGCCGGCGTCACCCGATGAAATCAGCGCCACCTTCTTGCCCTGGCGGGCGCGATCGAGCGATTCGATGGCACGGTCGAGTTCTTCGGTCATCGATTTCTTGATGACCTCCTTGCCGACCACCAGATCGGCGACCAGGCGGATATAGGTGACGTAGCCGATGATGGTGTCGGCCTCGGCGATGGCGGCGCGGGCGCGGGCGGTGAGGTGGTCGTTGCTGCCCGGGCCGAGGCCGACGAGCATGATTTTTCCGGTTTTCCTGACGATTTCGGGGGCGTTCATAGGGGGATCCTCGCAATGGAGACGGTGGCGTTGCGCCCATCCGGGCCGCGCAACCTGTGTTTTTCGATAATCAGGTGAGTCTGGTCGGTGCCGGCCGCGAGCAGGGCTGCCGCCTCCGACACCGAGGGCGTGCCGGTGTATTTGCGCACGGTTTCCGACGGATTGGGAACGGCGACAACGGCCAGTTCGCTGGCCGGGTAAAAGCGGGCGGACCAGCCGTTTTCCCGAATGAGCTGCAACAGCCCGGCTTCGTCGGCCTTGAGATCGATACTGGCCACCAGTCGGACATCGGCCAGGGTCCGGCCGCAGGCGGCGAGCGCCTCGGCGACGCAGCGGGCGATGGTTGCAGGCGGCGTGCCGCGGTCGCAACCGAGGCCGAGGGCGATTTTCATGCCGCGTCGGCCGGACGATAGACGACCCGCCGGCCGGCCAGCCTGGCGGCGAAATCGGCCGGCATTTGCCGCTTGCTGATCCACAGCACGGCGGCAAAGCGCTCCGGATCGACCTCCTCAAGGCGGGCGAAGCGCTGGATATTGGCGGCCAGCGGGCCGCTGCGACCGTTGGCGTGGCCGCTCCACCAGTCTTCGCTGCCGGCTTCCTGGACCAGGGCGACGGCTTCGTCATTGACCACGGCGGCGCTGCAGCGAACGATTTCGTCGTGCGTCGCTTCGAAGGTCCAGCCCAGTTCGCGGCCGAGCAGGTCGACCGCCAGCGTCTGCCGGGCATCGGAGGCGGTGGTCAGCACCGGCAGGGCATCGAGCGCCGTGGCCAGATGGCCGGCCAGGGCGTTGGCGCCGCCGAGATGGCCGGAGAGCATGGGAATGACGAACTTGCCGGCTTCGTCGATGACGAGCACGGCCGGGTCGGTTTCTTTCTTGCCGAGATGGGGGGCGATCAGGCGGACGACGGCGCCGAGCGAGACGATGGCGACGATGCCGTCGAAAGCGGCAAAGAGGGCCGGCACCTGATCGCCGACCTTGCCCTCGTAGCAATGGGCGGCGCCGGGGGCGGCGGCTTCGGCTTCGGCGCGGAATTTTTCCGGCGTGAACAACTGGGCGCCGGGCAGGGCGGCAACGACCTTTGCCGCCAGCGCGATGCCATGCTTGGTAATTGAAACGACTGCGATTTTCATGGGGTTGGGGTCCGTTTTTATAGGGTTTTCAGTTGCTGTGGACGTCTAGATCGCCGCCGCCTCCTGGCGCTTGCGGCAGCCGCGGCGCAGTTCACCGCGCACCCGCTTGGGGTTCTGGACCAGCAGCAGCGACAGGTAGTTGACCTTTTCGCCCTTCAGGCTGGCCACGTCGCGCACGATGCGCTCGTCCGGCGCGCCGACCTTTTCGATGAAGACCGAGGTGGCCAGCAGCTCGCGCCGGGCCAGCAGGTCGACCACTTCGTCGACCAGCGGTTTGACCTTGAGCAGCGCCAGGGTGTCGAATTCGTCGAGCAGGTGGTCGATCACCTCGACGCCGTAGGCGGCCGGGATGATGGCGAAGGTTTCGTCCTCCTCGGCCAGCACCGTGCCGGTGCTGGCCGCCGCCGCGGCGAAGGAGGAAACGCCCGGTATGGTCTCGACCTCGACACTTGCCACCAATTCGCGGACGACCCGGGCGAGGTGGCCGAAGGTGGCGAAGGTCGAGGCATCGCCTTCGACCAGAAAGACCAGGTCGCGGCCTTTGGCGAGCAGGTCGACGGTCTGTGCCGCAGCCCGGGCCCAGGCCTTGGCCAGGATGTCGGCATCGCGGGTCATCGGGAAGACCAGTTCGACGGCGTCGGCCGGGATGGCGATGACGCCGCGAGCGAC
>JAJXVG010000178.1 GCA_021782315.1 Pseudomonadota bacterium
CGGCGCTCGTCGCCGAACTGGTCGCGGATGGCGGTCAGTTCGCCGACGATGATTTCGGTGATGCGTTCCGGCTTGGCCAGGATGTCGAGCAGGTCGAGTATCCTGGCCATGACGTCCTTGTACTCGGCGACGATCTTGTCCTGTTCCAGGCCGGTCAGGCGCTGCAGACGCAGTTCGAGAATGGCCTGGGCCTGGGCGTCGGACAGGCGGTAGCCATGCTCGGACAAGCCGAATTCGGGGGCCAGACCGTCCGGGCGCGAGGCGTCGGATGCCGCGCGCACCAGCATTTCCTCGACCACAGGGCTGCGCCACAGGCGCTCCATCAGGCCGCGCTTGGCGTCCGGCGGGGTCGGCGCGGCCTTGATCAGGCTGATGATTTCATCGACGTTGGACAACGCGACGGCCAGGCCTTCGAGGATATGGCCGCGTTCGCGCGCCTTGCGCAGTTCGAAGACGGTACGCCGCGTCACCACCTCCCGGCGATGCGACAGGAAGCATTCGAGCATCTGCTTGAGATTGAGCAGGCGCGGCTGGCCGTCGACCAGGGCCACCATGTTCATGCCGAAGGTGTCCTGCAATTGCGTCTGTTTGTAGAGGTTGTTGAGAATGACCTCGCCGACCTCGCCGCGCTTCAGTTCGATGACGATGCGCATGCCGGACTTGTCGGATTCGTCGCGGATATCGGAAATACCCTCGATTTTCTTCTCGTTGACCAGTTCGGCAATCTTCTCGATCAGCGACTTCTTGTTAACCTGGTAGGGAATCTCGTCGACGATCAAGGCCTGGCGGCCGTTGCCCTTTTCCATGTCCTCGAAGTGCGTGCGGGCCCGCATGATGACCCGGCCACGGCCGGTCCGGTAGCCTTCGCGCACCCCCATCACGCCGTAAATCAGCGCGGCGGTCGGGAAATCCGGCGCCGGGATGTATGCGATCAGGTCGTCGATGCCGATCGCCGGATTTTCCAGCAGGGCCAGGCAGCCGGCCACCACCTCGTTGAGGTTGTGCGGCGGGATATTGGTCGCCATGCCGACGGCAATACCGGACGAACCGTTGATCAAAAGATTGGGAATGCGCGCCGGCATGACCAGCGGCTCGTTCTCGGAGCCGTCGTAGTTCGGCCCGAAATCGACCGTTTCCTTGTCCAGGTCCTCCAGCAACTGGTGGCCGATCTTGGCCATCCGGACTTCGGTGTAACGCATGGCGGCAGCATTGTCGCCGTCGACCGAACCGAAGTTGCCCTGGCCATCCACCAGCATGTAGCGCAGGGAGAAATCCTGGGCCATGCGGACAATGGTGTCATAAACCGCCGTATCGCCGTGCGGATGGTACTTACCGATCACGTCGCCGACGATACGCGCCGACTTCTTGTACGCCTTGTTCCAGTCGTTGTTCAACTCGTGCATCGCGAACAAGACCCTGCGATGCACAGGTTTCAGGCCGTCGCGCGCGTCCGGCAGCGCCCGGCCGACAATCACGCTCATCGCGTAATCGAGATAGGAACGCCGCATCTCGTCTTCGAGGCTGATCGGCAGTGTTTCTTTGGCGAATTGGTCCATGTCTCACATTCGCACCGCTTGCGCGATGCCTTATTGGTTGATTCGAGCGTAATTTGTTATTTTAACACGCCACCCTCACCACGCAGACCCCGTTTTTCATGACAACAACACCTCAGACCATCGACCTGCTGATCGAAGCCCGCTGGATTGCAGCCGTCGACCCCGACATCGTATACAGCAAGCATGCCGTCGCCGTTCACGAGGGTCGCATCCTGGCCATCCTGCCGGCCGGCGAAGCACGCGCCCGCTACCTGCCAGAGCGGCATGTCAGCCTCGCCGACCATATCCTGATTCCCGGCTTGATCAATCTGCACACCCACGCGGCGATGAGCCTGATGCGCGGCCTCGCCGACGATCTTCCCCTGATGGACTGGCTGCGGCATCACATCTGGCCGGCCGAGGCCGCCCACCTGTCGGCCCAGTTCGTCTACGACGGCACCCGCCTGGCCTGCGCCGAAATGCTCAGGGGCGGCATCACCTGTTTCAACGACATGTATTTTTTCCCGGAAGCCGCCGCCGCCGCGGCAGCCGATTACGGCATGCGCGCCATGCTCGGCCTGACCACACTGGAGTTCCCCACCCCCTACGCCAGCGATGCGGACGACTACCTGAACAAGGGTCTGAGCGTCCGCGAAATGTACCTCGGCAACCCGCTGATCGGCTTCTGCCTGGCGCCGCACGCTCCCTACACCGTCGCCGACAGCACCTTCGAGCGGATACTCACGCTCTCCGAGCAACTCAACCTGCCGATACACTGCCACATCCACGAAACCCGGCACGAAATCGAGGAAAGCCTGCGGCAGCACCGGCGCCGGCCGCTCGATCGCCTGCGCGAGCTCGGCCAGCTCGGCCCCAATTTCATCGGCGTCCACGCCGTCCATCTCGACCCGCAGGAACTCTCACTACTAGCCGACACCGGTTGCAGCATCGCCCATTGCCCGACTTCCAACCTGAAACTGGCCAGCGGCTTTGCACCTGTGGCACAGATGCGACAACTGGGCATCAATGTCGGCCTGGGCACCGATGGCGCGGCAAGCAACAATCGCCTCGACCTGTTCGGGGAAATGCGCCTCGCCGCCCTGCTCGCCAAAGGCCTGAGCGGCGACGCCGGCGCCTTGCCGGCCGGCGACATTCTGCGCATGGCGACGATCAATGCCGCCAACGCCCTCGGGCTGGGGCGGGAAATCGGCTCGATCTCCCCCGGAAAATCGGCCGACCTTTGCGCCGTCGATCTCGGCACACTGGAAACCCGCCCCTGTTTCAATCCGGTATCGCACCTTGTCAATGTCGCCGGACGAGAATGCGTCACTCATGTCTGGGTAAACGGAAAGTGTTGCGTAGACCACAAAACTTTACTCGCCAAGGACCAAAACCACTTGGATTCGGCCATTGCACTATGGCAAAATAGTTTGGAAGTCCGCCGGTAGGCCAGTATTTCGCCCCGCTGCGGGTTAAGGATTTTCAAATTTTCTTCAATGAGGGAAAGCAATGATCAAGAATATCGTCAAGAAATCTCTGGTTCTGGCCCTGCTGGCTGGTATCGGTTTTACCGCCGTTGCCCAGGAACGCGTTTACCTGATCGACCAGCGCGATGTCGTCGCCAAGTCCGGTTTCGGCCTGTGCTGGCGTGACGGCTACTGGACCCCGGCCGCCGCCGCCGCCGACAAGGCCGGTTGCGAGTGTGACAAGGACCTGCTGCCGAAGGAAGCCTGCGAACCCAAGGTTGTCGCTGCCGCCCCGGCCGCCCCGGCCCCGACCCACGTCAAGCCCTCGAACGAGAAGATCACCGTCGCCGCTGACGCCCTGTTCGACTTCAACAAGGCTGTCCTGCGTCCGGCCGGCAAGGCCAAGCTCGACGAACTGGTCGCCAAGGCCCATGCCGTCAAGCTGGAAGTGATCCTGGCCGTCGGCCACACCGACCGCATCGGCAGCGACGCCTACAACCAGAAACTGTCCGAGAAGCGCGCCGCCGCCGTCAAGGAATACCTGGTCGCCAAGGGCATCGAAGCCAACCGCGTCTACACCGAAGGCAAGGGCAAGAAGCAGCCGGTCACGGGCGACAAGTGCAAGGGCACCAAGAAGACCAAGGCCTTGATCGACTGCCTGCAGCCGGATCGTCGCGTCGATATCGAAGTCATCGGCACCAAGTAATCGCCGGGATTTTGACGAAAGCCCCGCTCGGCGGGGCTTTCGTTGGAGCGGGAGATGAATTGGCCGTCTTGCCGTCTTGTCGTACGCTGGATTCTTGGCTGTGGTCTCGGCCTGTCGTGCGCCGTCCTGGCCGCCGACGGGGCGCGACCGCGTGTCGGTCTGGTGCTGGGCGGCGGCGGCGCGCGCGGCGCGGCGCACATCGGCGTGCTGGAGGCTTTGCAGGAGTTGCATGTGCCGGTCGATTGCGTGGCCGGCACCAGCATGGGGGCACTGGTCGCCGGCGCCTGGGCGGCGGGCATGTCGCCGGCCGCCATGCGCGAGCAAATGGCAAGAGCCGACTGGAACGACATGTTCGACGACAATCCCGAGTACGCCGAAATGAGTCCGCGCAACAAGATGATTTCGCGCAGCTACCTGCCGGGTTCGGAAAGCGGCGTTTCGCGGAAGGGAGTGGCCTACCAGGCGGGGGTCGTTTCGGGACAGAAGATCAAGCTGTTTTTCAATCAGTTGGTGCGAGCCAATCAGGGAGAGCGCAATATCGAGGATCTGCCGCTGCCCTTGTCGATTATCGCCACCGACATCGGTACCGGCGAGCGGGTGGTTTTTCGCGATGGGCCGCTGACCACGGCGATGCGTGCCAGCATGTCGGTGCCCGGTTTGCTGGCGCCGGTCGATTATCAGGGCCGCAAACTGGTCGATGGCGGGCTGGTCGACAATCTGCCCATCGACGAAGTCCGCGACCGTTGCCAGGCCGACGTGGTCATCGCGGTCAATGTCAGTTCGCCGCTGCTCAGGGCCGAGAATGTCGGCTCGCTGTTGACCGTCTCGGCACAGATGGTCGGCATCCTGGCCGGGCAGAACGTCAGCCGTTCGCTGGCGACGCTCAAGCCGGGCGATATCTATATCCAGCCGGCGCTCGACGGCATCATGTCGGGCGATTTCGCCAAGCATGCGGCAGCGGCCGACCGCGGCCGCGCCGCTGTCCGGGGCGTGGCGGAAAAACTGCTCAAACTGGCCGTCGACGACAGGGATTATGCCGCGTGGTGGCGGGGTATCGAGGTTATACGGCGTACCTCGCCGCGTATCGACGAAATCGAAATCGTCGGTTTGAAGCGGGTCAATCCGGCTGTCGTAGAGCGCCATCTGAGCCTCCGGCCAGGGGAGAGCATCAGCCCGGCGGTGATCGATCGCGACCTGTTGCGGATGTACGGCGACGGCTACTATGAGAGCGTCGATTACACCGTGCTCGGCCAGCGTGATCGCAAGGTCCTTCGCATCATGCCCATCGAAAAGCGCTGGGGGCCGGATTATGCCCGTTTTGGTCTGAATCTGCAGGCTGACAATAGCCAGGGATCGAATTTTGGCCTGCGTGCCGCCTATCACCAGACCTGGTTGAATGATCTTGGTGGCGAAATCATGTATCACGGCGAGATCGGTACCAACAACCGTCTCGGTATCGATTACTACCAGCCGCTTGATGCACGTCAGCGTTTCTTTTTCGAGGGGGTCGGCAGTGTCGGCCAGACCCGGCTCAATATCTACGAAAACGACAAGCGCATCGCACAGTACAGCGACCGGGAAAGCGATGCCGGCGCCTATCTCGGCACCAGCGTCGGCCTGCTTGGAGCGCTCCGCCTCGGCTGGTTGCAGCGCCATCGCTATTTCGATCTCGATATCGGCGATTCTTCGCTACCAAGAGCCGACAAGCGCTTTGCCGGTTGGCAGACGAGCCTCGATTTCGACCAGTTCGACCGTGTGTATTTCCCGACCAGGGGCTGGGCGGCCCGTCTTTCATGGTTCGAGTCGCCCGCCAACGACTATGCCCGGGCTGATGCCGACCTTCGCGCCGCCTATGTCTTCGGCGGCACCGTGGTCAACACTCGCCTGCGTTATACCGGTTCACCGCGCGGTAGCCTGCCGGTCTACGATGCCGGCACCCTGGGCGGCTTCCTCAACCTGTCGGCCTTCGCCCCCAACCAGATCATCGGCGACGATATCCGCTACGCCGGCCTGTGGGCCGAACAGATCATCGGTCGCCTGCCGCTCGGGCTGCGCGGCGACATGCGTATCGGTCTGGCGCTGGAAGCGGCCAAGGTCGGCTCGTTGTACACCGAATCGAACCGCCTTGGCGTGATCAATTCCACAGCCTTGTATCTCGGCGGTGAAACGCCGTTCGGGCCGACTTACGTGGGGTTCGGCTATTCGTCCAGCGGCGTTTCGAATCTCTTCTTTTTCGTCGGCACGCCCTGATTCCTTTTGAAATGGCATACTGCTAGTGTAGCGTTGCACGCTCTCCGGCACTTAAACCCGCGTCTTTTCGGCCATGGCGGCGTTGCAAATCCTCGCGATACTACTGGGTATTGCTGTGGTTTGCGCCTTGCCCTGACCAAAAATCCGTCAATTTTAACTGTGCTGTCAAGAGCGCAGCACTACACTAGCCGCGACTGGCTCCGGGGAGGGCAGGCGATTCAATTTTCCGGACTCGCCGCCGCTCCTGCTGAAAATTTTCCTGGATTGTCGAGGTTTGTTTGAACGATAGCCTGTTCCTTTGTGCGACCGCCCGTCTGGCGCAAACACTGCGCGGTGAAACGCCGGCCGGGCAGGCTGTCTGGCGCACCCGGCAGGCGCTGACGCTCGGGCAATGGCTGGGCGGACTGGCCGAGCAGGCGCTGCTGACCGGTATCGCCGAACTGCCGCTGGCTCTCGACGCCTTTTCCGAACGCCTGCTCTGGGAAAATATCATAACCAC
>JAJXVG010000179.1 GCA_021782315.1 Pseudomonadota bacterium
GACGGCCGACTTGCCCCGCATCCCGTCGTCGAAGGCAGCTTCATACTCCGGGACAGCCGCGCCGCCGGCCAACCGCTGAGCGGGCAGGGCAGCATCGCCATCGACTGGCCGCGTATCCCGAAAGCCGACATCAGGCTCCTCGCCGGCGAAAACAGCCTGGTCGCCCAAGGGGCCTTCGGCCGGGCAAGCGATATCCTGACCATCGATCTCGACGCCCCCCGCCTCTCGCCTTACGGTCTGGAAGGCGGAGCCAGCGGACATCTCGAACTTTCCGGTTCGCCGCAAAAACCGAAACTGCGTGGCCGGCTCAATGCCCCGCAAGTCGGCCTGCCCGGCGTTGTTCGCATCAATGGCCTGAACGCAGAGATCGCCATCGGTGACGAACCGGGCTCGGTGCTGGGGCTGGATATCACCCTCGCCGCCCTCGACCGCCCGGAGCGGGGCAGCCTGTTCCGGGCCCTCCGCATTCACGGCGAAGGCAGCAACCAGGCGCACCGCCTGCGGGCCAGCGTCGAACTGGCCGATGAGACCCGGCTCAGTTTCGCCGCCGATGGCGGAGTGAATGCCGATTTCACGGCCTGGCAGGGCAACATGACCGATGCCCGCGCCGACAGCTCCGATCGATCCCGCAATGTCCGCCTCGCCGCGCCGACACCGATCAAACTTACCAAGGACAGCTGGCATTTCGGTCCGACCAGGCTGACTGGCGATCCGCTCGACTGGCAGGCCACCCTCCAGGCCGACGCCGACGGTCGGCAGCTACGCGCCAAACTGAGCGCCATAGGCAGCCGGATCGGCCGGGTCGAAGGGGAACTGAGCGCAGGCATGCTCGACGCCTGGTCGCTCGACCGGCAAGCACGCTGGCAGGGGAACCTGAAGACCGACATCGCCGATCTCGGCTGGCTGGCCGAACTGATCGGCGAGGGTTGGCAGAGCGCAGGCAGCCTCAGCGGCGAGCTGCGGCTGGCCGGCACGCCCGCCGCCCCCTTGAGCAACGGAAATTTTCGTGGCGAGAAACTGGTATTGCGCCTGCCCGAACAAGGCCTGGACCTGAATCGGGGTGAATTCGATATCGAACTGCGCGACAATCTGCTGAGCGTCAACCGCCTCGGCTTCGACAGCCGGCTCCAACCGCTGCCCCGTGCGCTCCGGCTGGAGGCGGGCGACAATCCTGACGACTTGACTGGCAAACCCGGGCGGCTGGACATTACCGGCCAGATGCGTCTCGACCGTGCCTGGCAGCACAATGCCTCGGGAGACGACAGGCATGATGGCGATGCCTTTCTCGATATCCGCCTCGACCGCCTCGGCGCCTTCCAGATGCCGGACCAGTGGGTCGCCATTTCCGGCGACGGGCGTTTAAGCTGGCAGGGCAGCGCCTTCGACATTCGCGGCAAGCTGAAGGTCGACGCCGGCTACTGGCAACTCGCACCCAGCGGCACACCAAGGCTGTCCGACGATGTCATAATCAAGCGACCGGGCAACGCGAAGTCTTCCGCCAATCTGCGCCCCGAGCTGGAACTCGATCTCAGCGCCGATCTCGGCCGCAATTTTCTGTTCAAGGGGGCCGGCCTATCCAGCCGGTTGGCCGGCAAAATCCGGATCAGCGCCCACGGCCGTGATCTGCCACGGGCCACCGGCACCATCAGCGCGCGCAACGGGCGTTTCGAAGCCTACGGCCAGAAGCTGGAAATCGAGCGCGGCATCCTCGGCTTCAACGGCCTGCTAGACAATCCCGCGCTGGATGTGCGCGCCATCCGCAAAGGCCTGGCTGTCGAACCCGGTGTGCAGATCGCCGGTACGGTGCAGAAACCGGTCGTCAAGCTGGTTTCGGATCCCGACCTGCCCGATGCCGAAAAACTCGCCTGGCTCGTTCTCGGCCACGGCGCCGACCAGATAAGCGCCAGTGACGCCACCCTGCTTTTCTCGGCTGCCGGGGGCCTGCTCGGCAACGACTCGGGCGGCCTCGTCCAGCAATTGAAGCAAACCTTCGGCGTCGACGAATTCAGCCTGCGCCAGGGCAACATCGGCGATAGCGGCGGGCGCCAGCCGAGCAGCCGCGTTGCCGGCGGCAGCAGCACAGACGCCGGAGCGGCAGGAAATCAACAGATACTGACCGTCGGCAAACAGCTTTCGGCAAACGCCATGCTTTCCTACGAACAGAATCTCGGCAAGGCTGAGGGCATCGTCAAGCTGACGGTCAAGCTGAGTCGCCAGATCGCCCTCATCGGCCGGGCCGGCAGTGACAATGCGCTGGATGTCTTCTACACACTCAGTTTTGGGCGAAACGAAAAAACGACTGAAAAATAGGCGCCGCCTCGACCTCAGGCTGCGACAATATGCTGCACCTCGGCACCATGTGCCAGACGACGAATTTCGGCTCGCAAGGCCACCTGCTGACCGGCGGTAATCATCCGGTTGCCGCTTCGCCACTCGTATTCGACGGCATTGCCATCGACGCCTGCCCGAAACAGGGCCAGCGCCATCTCGCGCCAGTCGTGCCGCTCGATACGCCGGCCATCGCTCAACGATGCGATGAATTCGTTCTTGATGAAAACCACGCTTGCCTTTGTAGCCATAACGCCACCTCCCATGCCTTCAGATTATGAGCATGCCATCTGAAGTGCAGTGAGTTATTTCACGCTTCCGTGCAAATCGGAGGAATAAGAGGCCGACAGCCGGCCTATTCCTGGCACCGACGGCAGCGAAATCGCCGGGCATTCCGACAAACAGCGGCAGATTCACGGGGCGGGGTTGCGAAATCGCCCGAGCAGGTCGTCGACGTAGGCAAAAACGACGGGATCACCAACAGGCCCAGGAAAGTCGAGGAAATCGGGCCATCGATGACGACAATGGCCATCGGCGCGGAAACTGTGATCGGTGCCGAGGGCGATGGGCATCTATGGTCAGCGCGAAACAGGAAAACAGCTCGCCCATTGCATCGGCATCGCCGACCGTGGCCTGAAGTATGCCGGAGGGCAGCTTGGCGATGCCGGGCAGTTTGCCGACGGCCAGGACGGCGGGGGGGCGTCGCCAACAGCACCTTGCCCCCGGCAAGCGGGTCCGAAAAAGCGGTTTTCATGCAAGAACCTGTGTCGACCGCTGAAATCGACGCATGACACAGCGGCCGACTGCAATGTCAAAATGACCATTTGGTCATCATCGTTTGACCAGGTTGACCTCCGCTTCGCCGGCGCTCTCGTAGAGGCGCGGCGAAATTTGCTGCTTTTCCAGTGCCTCGCCGAGCTTCAGGCGCAGGAAAGTGTTGGCGGTGTAGCGCGTGACGTCGTAGTAATGGCGATCCATGATGCCCTTGACGACACCGATGTAATCGTCGACCAATTCGGGCACGATGGAAAAGCGATCGTAGTTGACGATGGCATTGACCTTGTGGCCGATCGGCGCCAGTTCATGTTCGACGGCTTCGAGAATGCGCCCGATGTCCGCTTCGTTGCGCACGCTCAGGCCGGCAAAGTTGACAAAGAAGAGATTCTTGCCCGGATCGTAGGAGAGTCGGTCGGCCATTGGCATTTCGAGCATGCCGGCCCGGATGTTCATCGGTTCGTCGACAAAAATGCGGGGGTCCATCGGCGTCGGTTCGCGGCGCATGATCGGTTTGAATTCCATCCTGTCCAGGATGTCCTTCTGGAGATCGACGCCCGGCGCGATTTCGGTCAACTCCAGCCCTTCGGAGGTCAGTTTGAAGACGCAGCGCTCGGTGATGTAAAGCACGGTCTTGCCCCACTTGGCGGCCTGCGGGCCGCTGAAGGTGCGATGCTCGACCTCGTCGACGAACTTCACCGCCTGGCCGTCCTCCCGAATGATCAGTTTCCCGGCCTCGATCAGGACGTCGAGATTGCCGGCCGTGAAGGTGCCGACGAAAACCACCTTCTTGGCGTTCTGTGAAATGTTGATGAAACCGCCGGCCCCGGCCAGCCGCGGTCCGAACTTGGAGACATTCAGGTTGCCCTGCTTGTCGGCCTGCGCCAGTCCAAGAAAGGCGATATCCAGGCCGCCGCCGTCGTAGAAATCGAACTGGCTGGGCTGATCGATGATCGCCTGGGCGTTGGTCGCCGCGCCGAAGCTCAGACCGCCGGCCGGCACGCCGCCAATGACGCCGGGTTCGGCGGTCAGCGTCATGAGGTCGATGACCTGTTCTTCGGCAGCAACGTTGGCGACGCCTTCCGGCATGCCGATGCCGAGATTGACCACGGCATTGGCCTTGAGTTCGAGCGCCGCCCGGCGGGCGATGACCTTGCGCTCGCTCATCGGCATGGCGGCGATGGCCGACATCGGCACCTTGATTTCACCGGCGAAAGCCGGGCTGTACTGCTCGACAAATGTCTGCATGTGGTATTCCGGCTTTTCGGCAACAACGACGCAGTCGACGAGAATGCCTGGAATCTTCACCTGGCGCGGATTGAGCGTGCCGCGCTCGGCGATGCGTTCGACCTGGACGATGACGATGCCGCCCGAGTTGCGGGCCGCCATCGCGATGGCCTGGGCCTCCAGGGTCAGGGCCTCTTTTTCCATGGTGACGTTGCCGTCCGGATCGGCCGTCGTTCCGCGAATGATGCCGACATTGACCGGAAAGGCCTTGTAGAACAGGTATTCCTCGTCGTCGACTTCCATCAGGCGGACGACCTCCCGGGTCGTCATTTCGTTCAGCTTGCCGCCGCCGAAACGCGGATCGACGAAGGTCCCCAGACCGACACGGGTCAAGGTTCCCGGCTTGCCGGCCGCAATGTCGCGAAAGAGATGGGTGATCACCCCCTGCGGCAGGTTGTAGGCCTCGATCCGGTTTGAAACGGCCAGTTGCTGCAGTTTCGGGACCAGGCCCCAGTGACCGCCGATGACGCGCGAGACCAGGCCATCGTGACCGAGATGGTTGAGGCCGCGCTCCTTGCCGTCCCCCTGACCGGCCGCATAGACCAGCGTCAGGTTGCGCGGCCGGCCGAGGCCATGCACGTCCGCTTCCTCGCCTTCGAGAAAAAGCTTCTCGAGGGCGACGGCAATGTTCTCGGCAAAACCGATACCGACAAAACCGCCGGTGGCGACCGTGTCGCCATCCTTGATCAGGCGCACGGCATCGCGGGCCGACACGACCTTGCCGGTGTCGGAGACACGCAGCGACGAAGCCATCGGGTGATGAGATATGGGCATGTCTGATTTCCTCGCCGTATCGACTATCAAACGAGGCCGGTGGCGTAGAAGGTGACGATGACCACGAATACGGCCATCGTCTTGATGCAGGTAATGGCGAAGATGTCCTTGTAGGACTGGCGATGGGTCAGACCGGTGACCGCCAGCAGGGTGATCACGGCACCGTTGTGCGGTAGCGTGTCCATGCCGCCTGAAGCCATCGATGCGACGCGGTGGAAGACTTCGAGCGGAATGCCGGCGGCCTGGGCATTGGCGATGAAGGTATCGGCCATGGCAGCCAGCGCGATACCCATGCCGCCGGAAGCGGAACCGGTGATGCCGGCCAGCGCGGTGACGGTGATCGCCTCATTGACCAGCGGATTGGGGATCGCGCTCAAGGCCTTGGCGACCACAAGGAAGCCCGGCAAGGCGGCAATCACTGCGCCGAAGCCGTATTCGGACGCGGTATTCATCGTGGCCAGCAGGGCGCCGCCGATGGCACTCTTGCTGCCCTCGCCGAATTTGGCGACGACCATTTTCCAGCCGAAGACGAAAACCGTTGCGATACCGATCAGCAAGGCGCCTTCCACCGCCCAGATGGCGGCGACCGCCTTGGTCTGCTGAACGACCGGGGCGGCCTTGCCGATCACTGCCGGGATGAATGACACCTTCTCGCCGTAGAGGGCCGGGATGGCCGAGGTGAAGACCTTGTTCATGACGCCGACCATGACCAGCGGCAGGATGGCAATCAGCGGATGAACCAGCTTTTCGTTGGCGATGGCTTCCGGTTCGTTGCTATGCCCCTCGCCATAGCCCTCGCCTGCCTTGGCGGCACGACGGCGGGCGCTTTCAAGATAGGTCATGCCGACGATGAAAATGAAGACGGCGCCGATGACCCCGAGCCAGGGCGCGGCATAGATGTCTGTCTTGAAGAAGGTGGTCGGGATGATGTTCTGGATCTGCGGCGTACCGGGCAGCGAATCCATCGTGAAGGTGAAGGCGCCGAGCGCGATGGTGCCGGGAATCAGGCGCTTGGGGATATTGCCCTGGCGGAACATCTCGGCGGCGAAGGGATACACCGCAAAGACCACGACGAACAGGGAAACGCCGCCGTAGGTCAGGATGGCGCAGACGAGAACGATGGAGAGCATGGCCCGCTCGCTGCCGATCATCTTGATCACCGAAGCGACGATGGACTTCGAGAAGCCCGACATCTCGATCACCTTGCCGAAAACGGCGCCGAGCAGGAAGACGGGAAAGAAGCTCTTGACGAAACCGACCATCTTGTCCATGAAGAGGCCGGTGAACATCGG
>JAJXVG010000017.1 GCA_021782315.1 Pseudomonadota bacterium
CGGCGTTGCAAATCCGCGCGATACCACTAGGTATCGCTGTGGTTTGCGCCTTGCCCTGACCAAAAATCCTTCAGTTTTAACTGTGCCATCAAGAGTGCAACACTACACTAGCGTTACAAATATCAATTGGTATATAAACCCGGCATCCGCGTAAACATTGTCAGGCAACACTCAAATGCATTGTGAGATGAATCAATTTAACCAGGCGGTTGGCCCCGTGGTCCGCAAGTGGCAATCCCCCCCTCACCCGGGGCGTGAAATTTTGGAGGGGCGTTTTTGCCGTCTTGAACCCCTTGATGAGCGTCATGCCGAAAGCCTGTATTCCGCAAACAGCTTGGACGTTGAAGGGAAAAATTGGACCTATCTTCCGTATGGACCATTCAACACCCTGGCGGACTTTCGCACTTGGATTGAAGAGAGTTGTGGCAGAAGTGACCCGTTGTTTTATGCAATCATTGACCTTGCAAGAAAGGAAGCAGTCGGCGTCGCAAGCTATTTGCGAGTCACCCCGAATAGCGGCTCAATTGAAGTGGGGCACATCAACTATTCACCATTGCTTCAGCGTACTCCCGCAGCCACCGAGGCCATGTATCTCATGATGGCCAGGGCATTCGAGCTTGGATATCGACGCTATGAGTGGAAATGCAATGCATTAAATACTCCGTCTCGTATCGCGGCGCAGCGGCTGGGATTTTCTTTCGAGGGCGTTTTTCGGCAAGCGGCAGTCGTCAAGGGCAGAAACCGCGATACCGCCTGGTATGCCACAATTGATGGTGAATGGCCTGCTCTCAAAGAGGCGCTTTTGCAGTGGCTTAACCCCTCCAACTTCGACGAGCAAGGAAACCAGAGGACACGACTCTCGGCCTTGACAGTGCCAATCCTTAACCGAGGCATTGTAGAGACAGGGTTATGAACAGGCATGTTGCCTAACAAACGTTCCTGAACGTCCGCCTTCCCAATCCGCCAAGTACCGTTTTGGGTCGGGGACCGCCGTTCAGGCGACCGAGATTGCCCGGTCAAGTGCTATGAAAATCAGTGGTCAAATGCTTGCGATTTCGCAAAAAAGAATAAAAATGAATTTTTTGCGATTACCCGGGTAAAGCCCTTGCCGGAAGGGGCTACAATCGGCGCATGTCTATTGAAGACTCGCCCCCATCTTTACCGCCCGGCGAAGCATACCGCTGGATTTCCACCATTGACCTTGTCCCGGGCATGACGGTTGCCCGTCCGGTGCTGGGTGGCACGCGCCATCAGCTGACCTTGCGTATTGCAGTGGGCAGTACGATCAATGCCGGCACCATCGCTCAACTCATCAACAAGGGAATCGAGTGTGTCGCAGTTCATCAGGATGGATTGAGCGACGAAGCCGTCAATGCGGAGACTGCGCAATGCCGCGGGGAACGGCTGACAGAGATATTTGGCGCACAACCCGATGAATCCTGCCAGCAACTGATAGCGGCGTTAAAGGCGGAAAGCCACTCGACATGTTGAGCACTGAGACGCTTCCCGCAGCAATCGAGCAGATCGCCAAAAAATTGCCGCCCTTCCCCTCGGTGGTCCTTAAACTGCTGGACATGCTTCGGGACGAAGATGCCTCCCTGGAAGTCCTGACGCGCCACGCGAGAAACGACCCGGTGATTACCTCCGGTATTCTGGCGACGGCCAACCGGCTTCGCCGAATGAATGCGCAACCGGATTTGCACGATCCCTTCGTGGCCGCTTCCCTGATCGGCATCACGCAGGTGCAGCGCATCGTGGTGACCGCTGCCATGAACAAATTCATGGCTGAAGACAAGGGGGCGGAATTTCTGTTGAATCATTCCCGCGCGGTGGCCATCGTTGCCCAGGAATTAGCGGCGATCTGTGGCGTATCGACCGAACAGGCCTATGTCGCAGGAATTTTGCACGACATCGGCCAATTATGCTTTCACATCATGGATGCCAAGCGATTCCAGGATGTCTATCTGAAATCGGCCAAGGACGGGCGTCTGACCGACTGGGAGACGGCCGCCTTCGGCGTGGACCACACCGAGATCGGAAGCGCCCTTGCCGTTCATTGGAAACTACCGGAAGAGTTCATTTCTTCAATCAGGAATCATCACAACGATACGGCCGTGACCAGCAAGCTGCAAGCCGTCATCAATCTGGCGGAAAGCCTTGCCCGCGCCCTGGATCTTCCCAAGTCGCCCAAGAACAGAGTGACACGATTGAACCTGAAGGCCGTCGAAGAACTCGGCATTGACTGGAATACACCGGAAATCATCGACTGTTTCGGGCGCTGCCGGGCGCGATACCAATACGCGGTGCAATAGGCGCAAACCGCCGCTCAAAAGGACGTTCAAACCATCCCGAAAAAATCGGCGCTGAGCGGACGGATATTGGCTCTTAAGCCAGGCATCTGCTTAAGCCGCCTGTCGCGGTCTCTGCCTGCTCGTCTCAGCAATACCTGGCGCCAATCCCCTTGAGTCCAATCCATGCAGGACGGCCGAAAACAAGACATCCGGGGTTATCGGCTTGCCGATATGTTCGTTCATTCCGGCCTGAATACAGGCATCTCGATCCTCATCGAATGCATTTGCCGTCATTGCAATGATCGGCGTCCCGGCATGTGACGGAATCAGCCGAATTGCACGGGTAGCCTCAATGCCTCCCATATTGGGCATATTCATGTCCATCAAGATCAAAGAAATCTTCCTTGTCTTGGCACATTCAATCGCCTCTAATCCGTCAGAGGCTGTGAAAACGTTTAACCCGATATCCTCCAACATCGTCTGAGCGATCTCACGACTGACGGGCTCATCCTCGACCAGCAGGATATTCTCCCCTCGATAGCGAGCAGTCAATTCGGTTTCCGCAACAGTAACATCAAAGACAAGCCTCTCATCCAGCGACCCGTTCTCAACCTCGATCTCGAACCAGAACAGGCTGCCCCGGCCCGGCTGACTCTTCACTCCGATGCTACCTGACATCGCTTCAGTGAGCTTCTTGCATAGCGCCAGCCCCAATCCCGTCCCTCCGTGCTTTCTTGCCATATAGGCTTCGGCCTGTTCGAATGGCTTAAAGACTCGGTCTTGATCCTCCGGGCGAATACCAATACCGGTATCCTGAATTTCAAAACGCAGTCGCGTCACGCCTTCCGATTGACAGTGAACCTCGGCCACTGTGACAGTGACTTGTCCTGCTGCGGTGAATTTCAGCGCATTACCCACCAAATTGATAAGTATTTGTGTCAGGCGAGTCGGATCGCCGACGAAATATTTGCCCTCTTCAATTTCATTCGCCTCGTACAACAATGTCAGTTCTTTATTTTTGGCGATACTCTCCAGAGCATCCAAGACGTGGCCTCTGATTTCGCGCAAAGTGAACACCGTCGCCGCCAGTGTCAGTCGATTCGATTCGATGCGCGAAATATCCAATACATCGTTGATGATGGCCAGCAACTGCTTGGATGCGCGGTTGGCTTTTCCAAGGTAATCCAGCAACAGCGGATCTTGGGTTTTCCTGATAGCCATCGCGATAGTCCCCATCACACCGTTCATGGGAGTTCGCAACTCATGGCTGGCAATGGATAAGAATACCGTCTTCGCCCTGCTCGCCTCTTCGGCAGCTTCTTTAGCCACTTCGAGGTCTGCCGTGCGCATGCTGACCATCTGTTCCAGGTGGAGGCGATATCCATCCAGTTCTCGTTCTGTCTGCTTGCGTTCGCTGATATCCCGTGAAGAGTTGAAAAGCACCTGTTGGCCTTCCAGTTCCAGTGAAATCCCGCTGACTTCCACCGGGAAAGTCGAACCATCCTTCCGCCGGTGCACCGTCTCGAAGAGAGCGCGAGTGCTGGATTCGAACTGGCTCCGCAGAATGTTTTTCAGGGCCTCCTGGCTCAAATCCGCATCCCATTGGCTGACGTTCATCCCGATCACTTCGTCACGCGTATAACCCAGCATCGAACAGAAGGAATCGCTGGCTTCGCAAACATAGCCGTTAGCGTCCAAGATGTGAATACCGTCGCTTGCATTGTGCAACAAGGCTCGGCTCTTGGCGCTTTCCTTCAAGAGCGCCGCGGTTCGCTCATCCACCAACTTCTGCACTCTGACCGTGGCGCCCGTTGTAATCAGCAACAACCCCCCAAGAAACCCGGTGGCCAGCGTCCCGGCGACAAGAAGAGCCCATCCTTGCAAACTTTGGTGAGCATCGATAAACGAGGGAGAGGGTGATGCCTGCAATTTGTATTGTCGGCCACCGAAACTCAAGATGCGGTTGAACTCGAAATCGGGCCTCGTATCAGGCAGCGATCCGTAGATTCTGTTATCCAACTGGATATCGGTCAGCGCCACCAGCATATCCCGACTCCCGGCAAGCGCGCTTTCCACGAAATCCCCCATGCGCACGACGGTAAGAATGACGCCAGGTGAATTCGGTCCGGATTCAACACGCTTCAGCAGCAAAACCCCTGTCTGGCTGCCTTTTTCCTGGACCAATTGGATGGGTTCTGTGGCAACCGCTTCGCCACCCCGCAGTGCTTGCATGAGCGCTGCCTTGCGCACCGGGTTCGATGCAAGATCAAAGCCGACAGCAGCTTCGTTACCAGCCAGGGGTACGACATAGGTGACGGGAAAATATGAAGGGCGGCGGGTCGCTGCCACCATCTTCCCCGACAAGCTTCGTTCGCGGATGCCGTATTGTGAAAGCCTGCTCTTCTGTGCCGCTTCAAAAACCCGGCGATTCTGATCCGACACCTCGGGCACCCACTCGATAGCCTGAATCATCGGAAACCGACGTATCGAGGGCTGAAGATAGGCTTCGAATGCTCTCGGACTCAGAACTTGATGTTCCTGCAGCGAGAGATATCTATCCAATGCCACGAGCAAATACTGTTGTTCATCAAAATGCTCCTGTAGCAAATCAGCGAAATGCGAGGCATCGAAACTGAACTGCTCGTTGATTTTTTGCGTCTCGACACGACTGAAAGCGATAAATGCCACCACCACCAAGGCCAATGAGGTACTGACCGTGGCAACGATCAACCAGCGGCGTTTGGCCCAAACTGCAGCAGGGCGCCCAAACAGCGCGACGATAATCGGAAAGGCGGTAACCAGACCGAGGGTATCGCCAAGCCCCCAGGTGAGCCAGCCAAACAAGACATGTTCCCGGTCGATCATGCCCAAGGCGAAGAGGCTCGCGACAGACAAGGTGGAACTCACCAGACAGATAAGTGGCGAAAGGAGCAGGTAGCCGGCGACATCGCTTCCGGTGTCGAACAATCCATTTTTGCCAAGACTCCGGATCAGAAGCCGGCCACCAACCCATGCCTGCAAAGTAGAAGCCAGGGCGATGGCAATGGCGCTTATAGCGGCAAGATAGCTCCCCAGCGGCAAGCCTACCCACAGGTTCAGCAGGAAAGAGCCCGTGAATATCCACGGAAGCGTAGGGCGCCCCCAAAGATAGGCTGCCGCAACAGCCAAGCCCGCTGCCGGAAATATTCCGGAGATATAGCCTGGAGGCAGGGCCAACATGAGTCCCAACTTCCCCGTCAGGATATAGCCCATCGCCAAGAAAAATCCGGCGCTTACAGGAAATGACATTTAACTGACGATCTTTATGGTTATGCTATTAATATTATTTTTGCAATGCCGCCGAACTTTATCAGATACTTGCTCGAACCGGCGCCTGAAACAGCATAGTTTTTCGCGACCTGCCAAAAGGCAGCGATGAACCTATCGAATCCATGAGCATCGAAAATTTGTCGCTCAAACGACAGGACATTCAAGTCATTCCGAAAACGCCGACAACAGACAGCCAATCTGTAAACGAGAACACTGTCCGGACATGCGAAAATTTGCCTATGCGACCACTTGCCTTCATTGACCTCGAAACCACCGGCGCCACCGCCACCCACGACCGCATTACCGAAATAGGCATCATCGAGGTGGATGCCGACGGCTCGGTGCGCGAGTGGCAGCAACTGGTCAACCCCGGCATACTGATTTCGCCCTTCATCGAACAACTGACCGGCATCAGCAACGAGATGGTGGCCGGGGCACCGCCCTTCGGGGCAATTGCGGCCGAGACCATGAAGCGGCTGGAAGGCCGCTTGTTCATCGCGCACAACGCCCGCTTTGACTACGGCTTCCTGAAAAGCGAGTTCAAGCGTCTGGACATCGTCTTCCGGGCTTCCGTACTATGCACCGTCAAGCTGTCGCGCGCCCTGTTTCCCGAACACCGGCGGCACAACCTGGACAGCCTGATCGAGCGCCACAGCCTGCAGGCTGCCGCCCGTCACCGGGCGCTGGCCGATGCCCAACTGATCTTCCAGTTCTGGCAAAAAATCCATCAGGAGCGCTGCAGCGACGAAATCGAGGCGGCGCTCAGGGCGCAGAACGCCCACCCCAGCCTGCCGCCGCATCTCGACCCCGGAATCGTCGACGAATTGCCGGAAGGACCCGGCGTCTATATTTTCCACGGCGAAAACGACCGTCCCCTCCATGTCGGCAGGGCCAAGGACATCCGCCAGCGCGTCCTGTCGCATTTTTCCGACAAGCCCGGCAAGACCGGGGAAGGGGAAATAGTGCAACAGGTCAGGCGCATCGACTGGATAGAAACGGCCGGCGAAATCGGGGCCCAGCTCCGGGAAACGACCCTGCTCAAAGCCCTGCAACCGATGTCCAAGCGGCCAGCCGGCCCGGACGACGAGGCCTGCACCTGGAGACTGGTCGATGCCGGCGATGGCTGGCTGCGTCCGCAACTGACGGCGCTGGCCGACATCGGCAGCGGGCCGGCGATGGCCTGCTACGGCCTGTTCAAGCAGGCCAGGGAGGCCAAGACCGTGCTGCGCGCCCTGGCCGAATCGCACCATCTGTGCGACATGCTGCTCGGACTGGAAGAATTCAGGCCGGGCGAGGCCTGCCTAGGCCATCGCAAACGGCGCTGCAAGGGTGCCTGCGTCGGACAGGAAACATACGCCAGGCACACCGTCCGCCTGATTTCCGCGCTGGTCGGCCTGAAGCTGGTTTCCTGGCCCTTCGTCGGGCCGGCCCTGATCCGGGAGGGCGAGGAGGCGCACCTGATCGACGGCTGGCGTTACCTCGGTACGGCCAGATCCGACGAGGAACTGCATGCCCTGCTCGACGACCGACCGCCACCCTTCGACCGCGCCATCTACAAGATACTGGCCAAGCAGGTGGGCAGGATGACGGCATTGCCGCGGCCGGCCGGAAGCGTCGAGCCTGGCGCCGAAACATGGCACACTGGGAGGATTGACACTCCGGAAGTCGCGCCATGACCCAGTCTCCCGTTCCACCCGCTTCGCCCAGGCCGGTTTCGGTGGCCATCGCCTGCCAGGGCGGCGGCAGCCATACGGCCTTTACCGCCGGCGTCCTGCAGACCGTGCTGCGCGAACTGGATACTTCGCGCTATCGCATCCATGGCCTGTCGGGCACTTCGGGCGGCGCGCTGTGCGCGGCCCTCGCCTGGTACGGCCTGCTGCTCGACAATCCCGGACAGGGAGCGAAGCTGCTGGAGTCCTTCTGGCAGGCGATGAGCGCCACCCAACTGCCCGATCTCGTCGGCAATCAGTTCCTGGTCGGCCTCCAGCGCAACCGAAACTTCCTCGCCCTGCCGGAAATCAGCCCCTATCTGCTGCCCAATACCGGCCAGGATTTTCTCGCCAAGACCCTCAGGGAGCACATCAAGTTCGAGCGCCTGCACGAGTTGCTGACCGCCGCCTCGCCGACGCTGATGGTCGGGGCCGTCGACGTGCTGTCCGGAGACTTTACCGTCTTCAATTCGAAGGCCAGCCACCCGGCCTTCGCCATTTCCGTCGATGCCCTGCTGGCCTCGGCCGCCATCCCGGAACTGTTCCGCGCCGTGCGCATCGGCAAGGGCGTCTATTGGGACGGCCTCTTTTCCCAGAACCCGCCGATCCGCGGCTTTCTGTCCGGTCACGGCAGTCGGGATGCCAAGCCCGACGAAATCTGGGTCATCCAGATCAATCCGGAAACGCGCTCGCGCGAACCGCAATCGGCCAGCGATATCGACGACCGCCGCAACGAGCTCTCCGGCAATCTTTCGCTCAACCAGGAGCTGTATTTCGTCCGCCAGATCAACGAGTGGCGGCAGAAAAAGTGGCTGGACGCCGATCACATCAAGCATGTCGAAATCCGCCACATTCCGCTGGAACTGGAACTCGACTACCCGTCCAAACTGGACCGCAGCCCCGAATTCATCCAATCCCTGCTGGCCGAAGGCCGCCGCCAGGGAAGCGAATTTCTCGGCAAATTAATGTAGTCTTGCACTCTGATGGCACAGTTAAAACCGCAACACTACACTAGCCAGGGCCGAAAATTGATCCGCAGATCCCGGCGCGACGACATCGTCCCCTACCGGACCAAGGACGGCTCGGAAATCCGCGAACTGCTGCATCCCGCCCAGCATGCGGCCAGGAACCAGAGCCTGGCGGAAGCGTCGATTCCGGCCGGCGGCAGAACGCAGTCGCACTTTCATCGGCACAGCGAGGAGATTTACCACATCACCCGCGGGACGGGCACGATGACCCTGGGCGAAGAAACATTTGCCGTCGAACCGGGCGACAGCATCCTGATTCCGCCGGGAACGCCGCACTGCCTGGAAAATACCGGCCAAACGGCGCTCATCGTTCTCTGCTGCTGCGCCCCGTCCTATGCGCACGAGGATACCTTCCTGCTGGCCGGGCGCGATTAACCCGCTCCGGGTACGCCGCTACGCGTCCGCCGCCCGGCTTGCCTGCCGCCGCTCGCCGACGAACAGATAATAGGGCGCCCGAACACCCGGCAGATATGGCACCGGCGCCCGTTGCTCGCAACATGAAATTTCGGCGAAGACGCGCCTGAGCTGCGGCAGGTGCTGGCTGGACAAATGCACCCCGTCGTGCCCGAACCATTTGCGCCACAAGGCATTGCCAAGCCGACTGCCGGACGGCGGCAGGTGAAAATCGACGACGCCGATGCGCCCGCCCGGCGCCAGCATCGCTTCGGCATTGGCGATCAGCCGGAGCCAGTCGGGAATCATGGTCAGGGCATAGGACATGAAAACGCAATCGACCGGACGATCCGGCCGCCAGGTCGTCGCATCGGCCTCGATGACGCGGATGGGCTGGTAACCGGCCGCCCGCTCTCTGGCCACCGCAAGCAGGGCCGGGCAAAGATCGACCATGTCGAAACTGGCAAACTGCCCCGCCTTTTCGCCGATCCGCTGCAGGCTGCTGCCGGTGCCGCAGCCGAGTTCGACCACCCGGGCGCCGGGTTGAAGATCCAGGCAGTCGATCAGATCCTGGCGACCGTGCAGCAGACGGGCGCGGAAGGCATCATAACGATCGGCCTGCGGCGCGTAAAAGGCCTGCAGGCGCTCGGCGTGGCTGCCCGAGGCCGGCTGCCCGCGCAGCAGGCGCCACAGGATGCGCGCATCCGCCGCGAAATCAGCGACCGGCACCGGCTGCCACCTGGGCGACGACGAATCCGGCATAGGTATGGACGCGATCGTCATGTTGCAGGCGGTCGGCCAAGCCCCGCTCGTAGTCGAGCAACTCCGCCAGGGGCCTGTGCTGCGGCCCGGCCGTCACCCAGTCGAGGAAAGGCGGATTGGCGTGGGCGCTGCGCAGCAGCAGGCGAGCCGCCGGCGCTGCCCGTTCGAAAATGGCATTCCACTCTTCAATCAGCGCCGCCGGGTAATAGCAGCTCATCCAATCCATGTGATCGAGCAGCACGAAACGCGTGATCGCCTCGTCGCCGCCTTGAAGGAACTCGGTGACGGTGCAGGTGTGCGGCTCGATGCAATCGATCAGGCCGCCCTTCAAGGCATTGAAGTTTTCTTCCTTGAGATAGGAAGGACAGCAGTCGCGGGTGTAACTGCCGGTCAGATAAACCCGCCAGAAATAATTCTCGCCCACCGGCAGGTTGCGGAATACGTATTCGATGGCATCGCGGATGAATCCCGAAACGCCGCCCGGATGCTGGCCCTGGACCAGTCGTCGCTGCGGATGCGGTACGCCGAGCAGGCTCATGGTCAACTGGCGGTTGAGCACCCAGTTGATAACCGGCGTCCACAGTTCGGCAGCGATCTTCTCGTCATATATCCGGCGCTGTTCTTCGAGGCTGGTCGAGGCGAACAGTTCGCCGACGCGCTGCGCCAAGGCCGGACGCATGCGGAAATAGGTCCGGAAGCCGCGGGCGACGAAGCCGGCCAGGCCGTGGAAATAGAAGCTGCCGTGACGGCTGGCGAACCAGTTGAAACGGCGGTCCCAGTAAGTTTTCGCGAAATCCGACAATTCGCCGCGCAACAGGTGCCGATAGATGTTGCGGATATTCGGGTGGAAGCCGCTGCCGAAAATGGCAAAGAAATCGTCGAAGCCGAGTTTGCGGATACCGGCCATTTTCAGTTCGAGCAGCGCATTCTGGCGCGGATTGGCATCGACCGCATAAACCTTGGCCGGCCCCTGCAAGGCGTAATCAAGGGCATTGCAGCCGGCACTGGTGATGACCATCACCGTATCCTGCGGCCCGAGATGCAGCGCCCGACGATCGACCGCCGGATCTTCCCAGCAGGTGTTGTACACCAGCGAGCGCGAATAGAGGGCATCGAAAATCTTCTGGTCGATGCGGTCCTTGAAGGTCAGATTGGTGGTCGGTACGGCCAGGTTCTGCGGAGCGGGTGCATTCATGTCGGGAGCGGGTCGGGAAGGGATATCCCGAAATTAAGCGCCGCGCGTTACGAAACCATGACAGACGGTAGTAAACCAAGGTCGACTGCGCAAAATCATCCGGTGGATGCCAGACAAATATTGATACAAATGGTCGCAAAAACGCTGAGGGAAAATATACGCTTCGGAGCGACACTAAGCACCTGACGATTTCCCATCGGAGTCCACGATGCAGTCCAGGCAAGCATGGCAAGAGCAAATTATCATGCGCTTCATGTATTCGTCGCGCCGGCATTTCGGCCTGGTCGACGCATTGCCGCCCCCCTGGCCTGGACCATGCGTTCGCTGGCAGTCGTTAGTCCGCTGGGCACGCTGTTCGGCAATTCCTCCGTCGCCGGCCAGGCATGTCGCCCGAGAACGCCCCGGCAAAAGGCAGTCGCAGCCCCTTCCGCACAGGGGACAGACTTGACGGCTGACAGGATCGGCAGAAGCTCCCTATCCTGTCAGGCAAGCATCGCTAATCGATTTTTGACAAAGCCACCCATCAAGAGGAAAAAATGAAACGCATCCCACTAAAAATGACCGTTGCCGCCATTGCCGTCGCAGCTGCCATCGGCGGCACCTATTCGTTCGGTCAGCACCTGCCGTTCGGCGAAGCCAATGCCGCCACGCCGGCGGTTCAGGTAGCCACAACCGCCAACTCCGTCCCCACCCCCAACGGGCTGCCCGACATGCGCAGCATCGTGGCCAGCAATGCGCCGGCCGTGGTCAATATCAGCGTAACCGGTACGCGCAAAGCCGCTGCCATGCTGCCCGGCATGCCACAGCTCGACCCCAGCGACCCCTTCTACCAGTTTTTCCGCAATTTCCGCGGGCAGATACCCGAGGGCAATGAACCGATCCACGGTCTAGGCTCGGGCTTCATCGTCAGCGCCGACGGCACGGTGTTGACCAACGCCCATGTCGTGGAAGGGGCCGAAGAAGTCACCGTCAAGCTCAACGATCGACGCGAATTCAAGGCCAAGGTGCTGGGACTCGACAAATCGAGTGATGTCGCGGTGCTGAAAATCGATGCCAAGAACCTGCCCACCGTGAAAATCGGCAGTTCGGCGCAAACCCAGGTCGGCGAATGGGTACTCGCCATCGGCTCGCCCTACGGTTTCGAAAGCAGCGCCAGCGCCGGTATCGTCTCGGCCAAATCGCGCAACCTGCCCGACGGTAGCTACGTCCCCTTTATCCAGACCGACGTCGCGGTCAATCCTGGCAACTCCGGCGGCCCCCTGTTCAACATGAACGGCGAGGTCATCGGCATCAACTCCCAGATCTATTCGCGCAGCGGCGGTTATCAGGGCCTGTCCTTCGCCATTCCGATGGAAGTGGCGATGAATGTCGAAAAGCAGATCGTCGCCCACGGCAAGGTCCAGCGCGGCAAACTCGGCGTCACCATTCAGGAAGTCAATCAGGCACTGGCCGACAGCTTCGGCCTGTCCAAGCCGACCGGGGCGCTGGTTGCCTCCGTCGAAAAAGGCAGCCCGGCTGCCAAGGCCGGCCTGGAACCCGGCGACGTGATTCTCGGTGTCGATGGCACGACGGTCGAGACCACCGGGCAGTTGCCGGCCGCCATTGCCAGCAAGCTGCCCGGCGAAACAACCCACCTGCAGATATGGCGCAAGGGCGAAACGAAAAACATCGACGTCAAGGTCGGCAGCTTCGGCGAGGAAAAGCAGGCGGCGACCGATACCCAGCCCGCCGACAAGGGAAGGCTCGGTGTCGCCGTCCGGCCATTGACCCCGGAGGAACGCCGCCAGGCCGATCTCAAGGGTGGGCTGTTCGTCGAACAGGCTGGCGGCGCTGCTGCCCGGGCCGGCATCCGTCCGGGCGACATCATCGTCTCGGTCAACGGCCAGCCGATCGGCGACATCGAGCAGTTGCGCGGCATCATCGCCAAATCCGGCAAGCGGGCGGCCATCCTGGTCGAACGGGGTGACTCGCGCCTCTTCGTTCCGGTTGATCTCGGCTAAGGCGAAGCAAAAAGGCCGTTCGCATGAACGGCCTTTTTTATCGGGTCTCGCCCGGCCCGGGGATCAGTTGAGCTTTTCGGGACTGCCGCAGCACTGCTTGAATTTCTTGCCGCTGCCGCAGGGACAAGGATCGTTGCGACCGGCCTTCTCGCCTTCGCGCTGAACGGTGCCGCCGGTCCGCTTGTTGCGCCAGAAGTTGTACAAGGTCTGCACGATGACCGGCAGGTTCTCCTGAATATCGGCCACCAGGCGTGCCTCTTCGGCCGGCGGAAACCAGCGTTCGCCGCTCTTTTCGGCATCTTCCTTGAGCATGCCGTTGAGCAGAAACAGGGGTTCGAGCAATTCGGACAGGTCTTCGGCGTGCTTGCCGGCCAGTTCGTACCAGTCACCGGCCAGGCCGGCACCGAAAACGTAGGAATCGGCCCAGGCCGCGTAGTCGTATTCCGTACAGCCTTCATCGAGCGGATAAAGCACCGGGGCGATGGTTTCGTCGGCCAGCAGAGCGGCAGCGAGATCGTTGTTCAGGCGCATCAGCAGTTCGAGCGCCGCTTCGACATCGGGATCGCCGCCGGCCTCCAGCCCCTTGCCCAGAGCCTCGGTCAACCAGACGGCCGGGGCGACGGGTTCCGGGGCGCTGACCACGGCGCACAACATCGCCTGGATTTCGTCGAGGCGCATCGCCTCGCCAGCGAATACTTCAGCTTCGAGCAATTCTTCAAGCCGGTCGAGATCGGCATCGGTCAGTGGATTTGGATTCATCGCAAAGGTCCTCGGCAATTGGGGAATGATACCCCGGATATCGCAGGGATGCAGCCCGGGCCGGCCCCGACCCACCTTCGCCGAACGAGCGAATGGCAGTCTACGACGGCCGATCGACATCCTGCAGCACACCGGCGTCGGTCAGCGGACAGCGCTGCAATTGCTCCGGATGGGCATCGATGATGCTCTTGCCGCCCCGATCGCCGATCAGTGCCAGAAGCGCCTCGCGACAAGCGGCGCCAAAACCGACCGGATGTCCCATTTCCCCCGCGAAAACCGGCCTGGCCATGCGGGCGCCACCCTGCAGCGCCTGCAATACCGCACGATAGCTGGTGGCCTGGATGTAAGGCATGTCGGCCAGGGCGATCAGCCAGCCCGCGGCCTCGGCGCTGGCTGCTACGCCGCAGCTCAGGCTATGCCCCATGCCCTGCTCCGCCGCGTCGCAGACGAGGGTTTCGAGCCCTTCGGCCGCCAGCAGGCCGGCCAGGACCTCGTCACCGGGGCGAATGACGACGATACTGCGCTGGCAGGCAGCCGCCAGATGGCGGGCCGAGGCCAGGGCCATCGGCGTTCCGTCGGTCAGCGGATGGAGCCGCTTGTCGGCGCCGAAACGCCGGCTGCTGCCCGCCGCCAGCAAAATGCCGACAATCTCCTTCATGCCGACCGACAGGCGTAAGGATCGGCAACTTCGACCCCCGGCCGGGCGGCCTGCCCGTTTTTCAAGGCGGTCATTTCGGCCAGGATGGACAGCGCAATTTCCGGCGGGGTCCGGCTGCCAATGGGCAGGCCGACCGGGCCGTGCAGACGCGCCACCTCGGCTCGCGACAGATCGAAATACTGCAACAACCGTTCCCGCCGTTTGCCGTTGTTGGCCTGCGAGCCGAGCGCGCCGACGTAGAAGGCCGGCGATTTGAGCGCCTCGAGCAGGGCCAGATCGTCGAGCTTGGGGTCGTGGGTAAGGGCGACCACCGCCGTGCGCGGGTCCGGCGCCAGTTCGCCGACGGCATCGTCGGGCATGGCGGCGATCCATTCCGTGCCGGGCACATCCCAGCCGTCGGCATACTCGCTGCGCGGATCGCAAACATAGACGCGATAACCCAAGGTCAGAGCCATCGTTGCCAGGTAGCACGAAATCTGCCCGGCGCCGATGATCAACAGGCGCCAGGCCGGACCGTGCAGGGTGACCAGCGTTTCACCATCCCACTGCAGGCTGTCGCCGGCACTGCCGCCTTCGATGCCGACCTCGCCGGTAGCCAGCGCCACATGTCGCCGGACCAGTTGCCCGCCGCCGATACGTCTGGCCAGTTGGTCTAATTGGGCGGCATCCGGCGCCGGTTCGAGCATCAGTTCCAGGGTACCGCCGCAGGGCAGACCGAAACGATGGGCCTCGTCGACCGTGACGCCATAGCGCAGCAGACGCGGCGCCGTGCCGACAAACTCCCCGGCCGCGGCGCGGCGGATCAGGTCGTCCTCGATACAGCCGCCCGAAACCGAACCCTGAACCTGGCCATCATCGCGCAACACCATCCAAGCGCCCGGCGGCCGCGGCGCCGAACCCCAGGTCCGGGCCACCGTGATCAGCGAGAAACGATGCCCGGCTGCCGCCCACTCCCGGGCGGCGTTGAGCACCTGCATGTCCAGGCTGTCCATGTCAGACCGCCAGTTCGCCGGTAGCGAAGGGCATCCTGTGCAGGAACTTGCCGGTGGCGGCCGCAATGGCATTGGCCACGGCAGGCGCCACCGGCGGCACGCCCGGTTCGCCGATGCCGGTCGGCGCGGCGTTCGAAGGCACGATATGGACTTCGACCTTCGGCATGTCGCCGATGCGCAGCACCGGGTAGCCATCGAAATTACCCTGCTCGACCCGCCCGCCCTTGAGGGTGATTTCGCCGCTCAGGGCGGCCGACAGCGCGAACCCCACCGAGCCTTCGACCTGCGAACGGATATTGTCCGGATTGATCGCCGTGCCGCAATCGACGCCCGACACCACGCGGTCGACGGTGATCGAGCCGTCTTTTTTGATCGTCACTTCGGCGACGTGAGCAACGCATGAATTGAAGGATTCATGTACCGCCACGCCCCGGCCGCGCCGCTCGCCGGGAGCCGCCTTGAGCGGCGTGCCCCAGTTGGCTTTCTCGGCGGCCAGCCTGAGCGCGCCGGCGTGGCGCGGATGGTCACCGAGCAGTTCCAGGCGCAGGGCGACCGGGTCCTTGCCCATCGCCAGCGCCACCTGATCGAGGAAGACTTCGGTCGAATAGGCCGTGTGCGACGAACCGACCGAGCGCCACCAGAGTACCGGCACCGGAATGTCGGTCGGCGTGTGCAGGTCGACCGTCAGGTTGGGAATGGCGTAAGGCAGCGTGGACGCGCCCTCGACCGAAACGTGGTCGATGCCGTTCTTGACCATGGCCGATTCGAAGGGGGTGCCGGCCAGGATGGACTGCCCGACCAGCCGGTGGCGCCAGCCGACCAGCTTGCCGTCGCCATCCAGCGCCGCTTCCAGGGCATGGTGGAAGAGGGGCCGATAGAAGCCGGCGCGCATGTCGTCCTCGCGCAGCCAGACCAGCTTGACCGGCGCCCGGCCGTTGATCGCCTTGACGATGTGCGCCGCCTCCAGCACGTAGTCGGAGTGCGAACTGGCCCGCCGCCCGAAACTGCCGCCGGCGTAGAGCATGTTGAGTTTGACCTGCTCCGGCTGGAGTCCGAACAGGGCCGCGATACGCCCCTGGTCGACGGTCTGGAACTGCTCGCCGTTCCACACCTCGCAGCTGTCCGCATTGAGCCGGACGACGCAGTTCATCGGTTCCATGGCGGCATGCGCCAGGTAAGGGAAATCAAAGCTCGCGCTGACCACCTTGGCCGCCCCGGCAAAGGCCCGGTCGGCATCGCCGTTCTGCCTGGCGATCAGGCCCGGCTGCTTGGCCATTTCCCTGTATTTGGCCAGGATTTCATCGCTGCCCAGCTTGAAGGCATTGCTTTCGTCCCAACTCACCGACAGCGCATCGCGCCCCTTCTTGGCGCTCCAGGTATCGGTCGCCAGCACGGCGACGCCTTGCGGAATCTGCACGACATCGACCACCCCCTTGACCGCCTTGGTCTTGCTCGCGTCGAAGGAGCGCACCGTCGCCCCGAACAGCGGCGGGTGGGCGACCACGGCGACCAGCATGCCGGGCAGGAACACATCCTGGGTAAATTGCGCCGTGCCGTTGGTCTTGGCTGCGCTGTCCCGGCGTCTGGCCTGCTTGCCGATGAGGCGGAAATCCTTCGCTTCCTTCAGTTTGACCTCGCCTGGCACCGCTTCGCCGGCGGCGGCGAGCGCCAGTTCGCCGAAGCTCGCCTTGCGGCCGCTGGCGGCATGGCTGACCATGCCGTCGCGCACCACGATATCCGTCGCACCGACCTGCCAGCGCTTGGCGGCGGCTGAAACCAGCATGGCGCGGCCGGTCGCCCCCGCCTTGCGCAACTGTTCCCAGGAATTGGCCATCGCCGTGCTGCCGCCGGTGCCCTGCATCGGTCCCCAGAAGAGATTGTTGTAGCGTTTGGCATCGGCCGCGGCCCCCTCGACGCGGACATGCTGCCAGTCGGCGTCCAGTTCCTCGGCCAGGATGGTGGCCAGTCCGGTGTAGGTGCCCTGCCCCATTTCGAGGTGCTTGGAGAAAACCGTGACGCTGTTGTCGGTGCCGATGCGCAGGAAGGCATTCGGCTCGAAGGCGCCAGGCGGCGTCGCCGCACCGCCCGATTTCGCGGCAGCAGCCATCGCCGGCAGGCAGAAACCCAGGGTCAGGCCGGCACTGCCTTGCAGGAAACGACGGCGGCTGAGATTTTCAATGTTCGATTGCTTCATGTTCCAACTCCTCAGGCCAAGGCCCTGGCAGCTTCGTGGATGGCCGCCCGGATGCGGACGTAGGTGGCGCAGCGGCAGAGATTGCCCGACATCGCGTTGTCGATGTCGGCGTCGGTCGGCCGGCGATTCTGGCTGAGCAGCGCGACGGCGCTCATGATCTGCCCGGACTGGCAGTAACCGCACTGGACGACATCCAGCTTGCGCCATGCCTCCTGCACCGCCTTGCCGACACGCTCGCCGTCCACCGCCTCGATGGTCGTGATCCGGCGTCCGGCCACCGACGATACCGGGGTCATGCAGGCGCGCACCGGGCTGCCTTCGACATGCACGGTACAGGCGCCGCACAGGGCCTGGCCGCAGCCGTACTTGGTGCCGGTCATCTGCAGGGTATCGCGCAAGGCCCAGAGCAAGGGCGTATCGGGCGCCACGTCGAGCTGATGCGCCTTGCCGTTGATTGTCAGTTTGATCATCTGCGAACTCCTCGTCGAAAAGGGACGCCGGGCAAAGCCGCGGTTTATGCGAATAGTGTGGGCGCAAGCATGGGACAAGCGATAACCCGATCGTACAGACTTATTGCCCGATCCTCCGGAATATGCCCGCCGCCTCTCGTCGGCAATCACCAAAAGCGCTAATCTTTAGTGTATGGATACTGCCGTTCTGACCACGCCCCAGCGAAATGATTCCACTGCCATGAACGAGGCCGAACAAGCCCGCCAGCGGGCCGAACTGGCCGAGATCATCGACCGTCACTGTCGGCAGGACGGCACCGTCGAAACGGCCATTCCCGGCATCCGCTTCTTTCGCGGTTCGACTGTCGACGCGCCGAGTTGCGCCATTGTCGCTTCGATCTTCGCCTTCATGGTCCAGGGCGCCAAACGGATCACGGTCGGCGCCGAGACCTTCGACTACGATGCCCGCCACTACATGATTTCATCGGTCGCCCTGCCGATGTTTTCATGCGTCACCCGGGCGACGGTCAATGAACCCTACCTGGGCATGGCGCTCGACATCGATACCGGGAAAATCAACGAACTGGTCGCCGCCATGCCGCATCGGCGGGTTCAGGATACGGTCGACCGTGGCATCGCCATCGGCACGATCAACCCTGAAATACAGAATGCCGCCCTGCGCCTGGCCCGATTGCTCGATACGCCAGCCGACATCCCGGTGCTTGCCCCTATCATCGAACGCGAACTGCTCTACCGGCTGCTGGCCGGCCCGCATGGGCTACAGTTGCGCCAGGCGGCAGCCAAGGGCAGCCACAGCCACCAGATCGTCCGCGCCCTGGACTGGTTGAAAGCCAATCTCGACCAGCCGATCAGCATCGAGCGCCTGGCCAGCCTGTCGAACATGAGCCGGTCGTCGCTGCATCACCATTTCAAGGCGCTGACCGCGATGACGCCGCTGCAATACCAGAAACAGATGCGCCTGCACGAGGCGCGCCGCCTGATGTTGTTCACCGAAACCGACGCCGCCTCCGCCGCCCACCATGTCGGCTATGAAAGTCCTTCGCAATTCAACCGTGAATATCGCCGCATGTTCGGTACGCCGCCCGGCCGCGACATCGCCCGGCTGCGCCAGAGCCAGCCGACGCGAACGGACGGGAATCATTCGCGCCACGCTTAGTCACACCGGCTACCGATAAGGAAAACAATATGCCCAAAATCGAAAAAACCGACGCCGAATGGCGCCGCCTGCTCGACGAAACCCAGTTCCGCGTCACCCGCCAGAAAGGCACGGAACGCGCCTTCACCGGCCAGTACTGGGATTGCCGCGAAGACGGAACCTATCGCTGCGTCTGCTGCGGCGCCCCGCTCTTCCGTTCCGAAACCAAGTTCGACGCCGGTTGCGGCTGGCCGAGTTTTCATACGCCGAACGAAGCGAAACTGATCGACGAGCATGTCGACTACAGCGCCGGCATGATCCGCACCGAAGTCACTTGCCACGAATGCGGCGCCCACCTCGGCCACGTCTTCGACGACGGCCCGGCACCGACCGGCCTGCGTTACTGCATCAATTCGGCCTCGCTGAAACTGGACAAGGACCGATAGCCCCGCCAGGGACAGCCGCCTCGCCCGCGCGCCGATGCGCCTGATGGGGCCGGCGAATTTGGCGGCGCAATCGAGAGCGGCTGCGGCGAAATGAAGGCTGGCTTTGTCGATGGGAAGGTCTCGCCCCGGATACGACATAAATTGCTGGCCTATTAATAAAACGAAGCACCGGGTGGTAGATAGAAGCCTGAAATCATGTGGTCTTGTATCCACCGCCCGGATGAGTTAACGCTTCTTTACTTAAGACTGTTTACGGTCAGAAGCTGTAGCCGACGGCCAAATTCAGATAGTCGCGGTCGCGCATGCTGTCGAATTCGCCCCCCTTGCCGAGGACGGTGAAATAGCTCAAATCGGCAAAGTAGCGTTTCTGGTATTCGCCGCGCAGCGAGACATTGAGAATCTTGCGGCCCTCGGTGAAGCTGTTGTCATGGGTCCAGCCCTTGACGTCATGGGCGAAGCCGATGGTCGGAACGAAGTCCGCGCCAGCCAACAAACCGGAGTAGCGGGCCGAGGCGCGCAGGCGGTAGCCCCAGGAGTCTTGGGAGACATAGCCGTCGTTGCTACAGGTTGCCGTGGCGCCAGGTATGCAGACGCCATTGACCGGCCCCAACCCGAAAATGGTCGATCGCCCGTAGCGACGCTGGTTGACGTCCGGCAGATCCGGGTAGCGCCGGTAACCCGCCTCGCCGGCCAGGATCAGCGTATCGGCCCCAAGCACGTCCTTGAAGGGTTGAAGCACGCCGATCTGCAACTGCATCATCTGCTTCCGGTCATAACCGGAGAACACGGCGCCGGCCGCCGTATTGGTGGCCTCCTGCCGCAACGGTGTCGGCGCCGTGTTGGACAGGAAGGCGTTGAGCAGGTCCGTACCGTTCAAGCCGAGCGGCTGGTTCGGGCGATAGGTAAATTCGCCGAACAGGGTGGAGCCGGCCAGCTTGCTGGCGAAACTCATGCCCCAGACGCGAACGTCCTCGACATATTCCGCCCTGTATCGGACATTCTGCCCACCTGGGTCGCCCGGAATATAGGGAATGGCCCGCGTGCTATTAATCGCATCGATATTGGGCAGGCGATTGTGATATTGGGCAAAATGCAGGCCGATATTGGTCTTCAGGGCATCCAGGCGGACCCGGTAGGCAAACCCGAACTGGCCCTCGCCGTTGGGTTCGAGCGTATCCGCCCTTTTGGCGAAATTGCCTGCGGCGAGTTTGCTTGCGTCGGTCTGCGCGCCGCCGGGAAAAACGACATTACACCCTTCAGCCACATAGTCGGAAGATGAGAAGTAGGTGCCGCAACCCGGCAGTTCGCTATGCTTGAACATGAACTGATAGAAGGCCTCGACCGATTGGTTGTCGACAAACTGCCAGCGGGCGGTGATTTGCGGCACGGGAATGGCGCCTTCCGCCGCCAGCGCTCCCGGGCGCCGCATGGCGCCGATATCGATCGGGCTGACGGCTTCCAGGCCGCCGCGGATGCTGGATTTCTCCCCCCACTGCTGCAGAACCTGATTGCCGAGGCGGAGGTCCAGCGGCTGCCCGCCCAGCGAGAAACGCTGAGCGACATAGGCATCCATCAAAGCCAGGCCGGAAAACTTCGCCAGGGAATCAAAACCGTTGTCCGAAAGCGGCTCGCCGGCCCGATAGCCGTTGGGCGCATTGCCCCAGGGGCGGCCGTCATTGGACTGTCCGTAGTCGTACCAGGCCTTGGCGGCCAGGACGACTTCGGTGTCTTCGCGTTTCAGGCGCAATTGGCTGTAGGCCTTGAGTACGGTGGAAACTATATCGCCCTTGTTATAGTTCAGGTTGCTGTCGTCATCGTTCTGGCCCGTCATCGGGTTGCCGCCTCCCATGCCCAGGCTGGCGCCATTAGTCTTGAACATCAGGTGCTGGTCCTGCGACTGGGTGCGCATCTGGGTGCCGAGAACGACCGTGGTGTTGATACTGCCCTTCCATTCCCCCAGTTCAAGTTCGGCCGCGTTGGCGAGGCCGCCAAGGCAGGCGCCGACCATCGTCAGCATGCCGACCAGCGGTCGGCGGCGGAAGGGTAAAATCACAAACTTTTGGTCAATCATTAAGTGTCTCCTCATTGTTGTAATTGGGTATTGCTGATGATTCAGGCCCGTTCTTCGCGTATGGCCCTTTTGCTGAACCTGCCGGCAGTCATGCCGGCAGGCTTGTCGACACAGTGCACCCGGTCCGGAACGGCAGATTTGGAGACATGCCCCTCCTCGGCCCAACTCGAAACATGATGTTTGGTGTCGTCATCCCTTGCCGTTTGATCGGCCTTGCGCACAACGATCGCCAGAGGGCGTTCACCCCATGGGTTTTGGGGGAAAACAGTTCCCCTCTCAGACTGTCTTTGTCATGCGGCGCATGATGTTCGCGAAGAGCATCTACCCACGCACACCAAGACCCCGCACGCCGCCATGGCATCCTGTTTGACTAACGTACTGGCAATCAGCAGCTAGGCTTCAGTTTTTTTCGTTGCGCAAGGCCGCCTTGTGGATCTTGCCGGCGGGCGTCAGGGGCAGGGCTTCGCGCAGCACGATCTGACGCGGCACCTTGTAGTCGGCAAGGCCGGACTGACAGAACTGGATGATTTCGGCCTCGGTCAGATTCGTTCCCGGCCTGGCGACGACGTAATAGCGGCCGATCTCTCCCATCATCGGGTCGGGCACGCCGACGCCGGCGACCATCAAGATGTTGGGATGGCGCGCGATGTAGGCTTCGACTTCCACCGGATAGACGTTGAAGCCGCCCTGAATGAACATGTCGCGCGAACGACCCATGAGGGTGATGATGCCGCGCTGGTCGACCACGCCCAGATCGCCGCTGTGCAGCCACCCGTCCGCGTCAAGCGCCGGCTTGGCGGCGGCACTGCCGACATAGTCACTGATGACGCCGTTGCCGCGGTAGCAAAGTTCGCCGACCTCGCCGACGCCCAGGACGCTGGCGTCGTGGTCAAGTACGCGCACCTCGCCATTGCCGATCGGCTTGCCGATGGTTGTCATCAAATCCTCGGTACTGCAATCCCACGGCGTCATGACAAAGGCCCCCGAGGTTTCCGAAAGGCCGTAGAGGTTCATCATGAGCGCATTGGGCATGCGCGTCTGGAGTTGCTGCAGCAGCGTGGCGTCGACGTTCGAGCCACCGATATATATCTTGCGGATGCCGAGCCAGTCGATGGCTTGCGCCTGATTGCCCATCAAAAGCAGCGCCATCATGGTCGGCACGCCGCCGACCAGGGTCGGCGCGTGCTGCGCCATGCGATCAAGCATGCTATCGGCCTTGAATTCAGGGATAAGGTCGATGCAACCGCCACCGATCAACATGCTGAGAACGCCACAGGTGATGCCGCCCACATGATTCAGCGGCATCGCCAATTGCAGAAGGTCTTGCGCATCCAGGCGCATGTGGGTCGCCTGGGCGCGTGCCGAGGCCAGCAAGCTGGCGTGCGTCAGGCCGGCCCCCTTGGGGCGCCCGGTGGTGCCCGAGGTGTAGATCACCATCGCCAGGTCGTCGGCGCGTGCCGCATCGACCGCCGGCGCCTGGCCATCAGCCGCCGGCGTTTTGAGCCAGTCGGCCAGGCACGGCGTCCGGGCATCGCGCGCGCGGTCAATGCCGATGACGCCTCGCAGCATGGGCAGCTTCGGCGTGAGTCGATCCCACATGGCGAAGAAATCGAAATCGGCGTGACTTGAAAGAGTGAAGACAAATTTGACATCGCTGTCCGCGACCATGTATTCAAGTTCGCTGTCGCGGTAGCGCAGGCTCATGCCAACAACTGCAACACCCAATTGGGCCGCGCCGTAAAAAATCTGCAACCATTCGATCTGATTCAGTGCAGCGATGCCGATGCGGTCACCGCGCTGCAAACCTAGCGCCCGCAGTCCACAGGCAATCCGCTGCGCAGAGGCCTCGATTTCAGTAAAGGTATAGCTTCGGTCGCCGTCGATGTAGGCCTTGGCATCGCCGCGTTGCACAGCGGCTTGCGACAGAACGGCGCAAATGGTGGAAACAGCTTGAATGTTCATATGTCTTGATCCAGATCCAGGTGCGGCAGGACACGAGCTACCTTGCCCAATCATTCGGGCGTGACCGGCGCATGCGCTGCTCTGGATCGGTCAGGCCACCAGGCAGCGCACGGGTTATGAGGGGGGTCTTCGGACATCCAACTCTTCCAATGGCATTGCAAAGAGTGGGTCCATCCTATGTGTGCGGTCAGCCCGGAGCTTGCGTTATCTGGCTAATTTTTTGCTCAAGCCGATACCGACCGTCCGGTAAGTACCTTGAGCTTCATGCTTGAGCTGGAAACCCCTTGCCAACCAGGCGTATCAGGGCCTGTTGCAGGCGGTCGTGGCCCTGGGGCGGAATGCAAGGCAGCCGGTCAAAGAGGGCAAAACTAGGCCAACAGGGTGACGACGATTTCCCGTCGATGCCCCTGCGTGCGGTGTTCAAACAGGTAGATTCCCTGCCAGGTGCCGAGCAGCAGGCGACCATCGGCAAAGGGCACGGTCAGCGAAACGCCGGTGAGCAGCGAGCGGGCATGGGCGGCCATGTCGTCGTCGCCTTCGAGGTCGTGGCGATAGGCCGGATCGCCGTCCGGCGCCCAGCGCTGCATCAGGGTTTCCAGGTCGCGGCGGACGTTGGCGTCGGCATTTTCGGTAATGGCCAGGCCGCAACTGGTATGGCGGCAGAAAACATGGGCCAGGCCGCTGCCGATTGCCGTGTTGCGGATGACGGCGGCGATGTCGCCGGTGATGTCGATGGAACCCCGGCCGCGGGTGATGATCTCCAGACTATGCTGTTCGGCCATCCGCCCGTTACTCCTTCTTGAGCAGCGATTGCAGCGCGGCGAAGGGATTGTGCGTGGCGCCGCCACGGGCCGAACCGGCGTCGGTGTAGCCGCGGTCGGCTTCGATCTGTTTCTGGTGTTCGTTGTCGTGACAGTAAATGCAGAGCAGTTCCCAGTTGCTGCCGTCGTTCGGATTGTTGTCGTGGTTGTGGTCGCGGTGGTGTACCGTTAGTTCGCGCAGGTTGGCGACGGTGAACTCGCGGGCGCAGCGACCGCAGATCCACGGATAGATTTTCAGCGCCCGTTCGCGGTAACCCTCGGCACGGGTGTCGGCGGCCCTGCGGGCATCGCGGACAACCTGATCGAGGCGGTTGTGGTCTATGGCTTTCATGGTGGAATTCTCCCGTTTTTAGCGATTCTACGCCGCAGCCTCTAAAATACGACTTTCCCCCGAATTGTTCCCCTCCATGCCGCGCATCCAGATTGAACTGCCCGAATCATTCGCTTTTTCGACCGAACTGCCCATCTACATCGGTCATATCAATTATGGCCATCATCTCGACAATGCGCAGTTGCTGTCGCTGGTCTCGGAGGCCAGGGTGCGCTTTTTCAAGTCGCTGGATTACAGCGAACTCAATGTCGAAGGCCTCGGTATCGTGGTCGCCGATGTCGCGGCCCAGTATCGTTCGGAGGCCTTTCACGGCGAGACGCTGGTGATCGCCATGGCGGCCAACGATTTCAACAAATACGGTTGCGATCTCGTCTGGCACATCTCGGACAAGGCCAGCGGGCGCGAGGTTGGGCGCGGCAAGCACGGCATCGTTTTTTTCGACTACGCCACGCGCAAGGTCTGCTCCATTCCGCCGGCCTTCGTCGCCAAGGTGGGAGTGAAATTTGCGAAATAGAGCCAGTCAAAATCGACGAACTAGCCGTTCAGCATAGGAACGAGGGCTCTCGGCCGTAAACCGAAAGCCGGCGCGATCCGGCAAAGATGTCGCTTGGTTTCAGTCCGTATACCTTGCGGATGGCGTGACTGAAATGGGTCGAATCGGGGTAGCCGGCATCGAGCGCCACGTCCGTCAGGTTGGTGCTTCTGTTCACGTAATGGAGCAGGTGGCGGGCCCGCTTCCAGGTGCGGAAGCTGCGAAACGGCACCGCCACTTCCTCCTTGAAAAGATGAAGAAAGCGTGAGAATGAAAGGTGTGCCGCCTTGGCGTATTCCTCGGCGCTACCCGGTGCAGACGGATGGCGCTTGATATGCGAGAGCACCTCGGCAATCCGGGCGTCGATGCGCCGCGCTTCAAGTTCTGCGCCGAAGAATGTCTGGTCGAAATTCATCGACACCAAATCCTCGGTGTGACTGCGTTGCGACAACTCGTGCTGACGCTGCCGGACCAGATCCACGAAGGCCGGAAATTCGACGGCGCCGCGACCCATGAGTTCGGGAGGCAGCGCCTGGACGTCAACCGTCTCGGCCTCGATACTGACCGCATTGACCAGGCGCACATCGGTTGACACCTGATGCGGCTCGTAGGGCGGCACCACCGCCATCTCCGTCGTCCTCCAGGGCCCATGGCCCAGGCGGATACGCAGAATTCCGGTTACCGCCACATAGATGGTGTAGGCACCAAAGGCACGTACTGAAGGGGTGCCAAGCAGGCCAAGATAAAACACCCGATCACGGGTGATCCACATCAAGCGGTTGCTGCGGTCGAGGCCGGCAGCATTGGATTTGAACGGCATCTTTACCTCCAATATCTATATAACATCGACGGATACAGAGCGCTTGCACCAGCAATCTTGATGCAGTCAGAGACGCCGCGAAGCGTCAGCCATTGAGGGCAATGGCGCGCCAGGCGACATGGGTCAGCATGTCCGCGACCTGGTGCCGGCGTTCGATATCGTCGGTGTCGTTGAGCATTTGCATGCAACTGCGTTCCGCCGCCCAGGTCACCATATCGGCGATTTCCGGAACGGCGTCGGGGTGCGCCTTGCCGCTGGATTTCAGACGCTCCAGCACCAACCGCGTGTCCGCCGCCTGGGTGTGCCAAAAATCCAGGTAGATCCTGGCCACCTTGGCATCGTAGGCCGACACCTCGATCATGGCGCGTATGGCCGAGCGATGGCGAAAGTGAATTTCGACCGCCTCGCGCATGAAGGTCTGAAACTCGGCGCGGCCAAACTCGGCGTGCCGGCTCATGGCTTCGATGGCCGCCGCGCGCAACTCCTTGGCGGCGTTCTTCATCAGCAGGCTGACCAGCTCGCCCTTGTTACGGAAGTGCAGGTAGAAAGTGGCCCGTACCAGGCCGGCCTCGTGGGCCAGTTTTTCGACGCTGATGGTGGTGAAGCTTTCGCCGCGCGAAAGCAGGCGCTCAAAGGCCTCGATCAACTTCTCGACCGCGCCCGAATGCGTGTTGTCGTCTGAATGCTGACTGCTGCGGGTAACGGATCGCATCGGGGAAAACCTCCTTCTCGGTGTGTGGCCGGTCATCTTCCGATGGCCGCATGGATTCTGTTGGCAACACTCTACCAGCCCGTTGCCACCCGATCACGAGCCAATCTTACAAACAAATAGACATAGTGTCTAGACGCGATGTATTTCATGAATTATGATCCGGCCAACGATCGTTCGACAGGACGACGCGGCATCGCAATCGACCAAGGAAATCAAGCTATGACATTGCGCGGAAAATCAATCTTCATCAGCGGCGGCTCGCGCGGCATCGGCCTGGCCATCGCCGTGCGCGCCGCCCGTGACGGCGCCAACGTGACCATCGCGGCCAAGACCGCACAGGCGCATCCCCATCTTCCCGGCACCATCTACACGGCCGCCCAGGAGATTGAACGCGCCGGCGGCAAGGCGCTGCCGGTGGTCTGCGACATCCGTGACGAAGCGCAGATCGAACAGGCGGTGGCGCAGGCCGTGGAACGCTTTGGCGGGATCGACATCTGCATCAACAACGCCTCGGCGATCAGCCTCACCGGCACGTTGCAGACCGAAGCCAAGCGCTACGACCTGATGCACGACATCAACGCGCGCGGCACCTTCATGGTCAGTCGCGCCTGCATCCCGCATCTGTTGAAGGCCGACAACCCGCACGTCCTCAACCTGGCGCCGCCCCTGAACCTGGTGCCCGAGTGGTTCGCCCCCTATCCGGCCTATGCCATGGCCAAGTACGCCATGAGCATCTACGCGATGGCAATGGCGGCCGAATTCAAGGCCCAGGGCATCGCCTTCAACACGCTCTGGCCCAGGACATTGATAGACACCGCCGCGGTGCGCAACGTCGTCGATGCCAACGCTCTGGCCAAAAGCCGCAAGCCGGAGATCATGGCCGACGCGGCCTGGCACATCCTGACCCAACCCAGCCGGCAGGTGACGGGGCGGCACTTCATCGACGAAGAAGTCCTGATCCAGGCCGGCCTCACCGATTTGCGTCCCTACCGCGCGGTCGCCGGCGATAGCGAACTCGCCATCGACCTGTTCGTGCCATCAGACCTGCAAACGCCGGCCGGCGTGCGGGTCTGATGACATCACTACCCATTGATTGGAATTGCCATGTTCAAATCCCAGGAACTCACTGACCTGCGCCAGACCGTCGCCCGCTTCGTCGACCAGGAAATCAACCCCCACGTCGACGAATGGGAGGCGGCCAAAATCTTTCCCGCCAGGGAACTGTTCAAGAAACTCGGCCAGCTCGGCCTGCTTGGCATCAGCAAGCCCGAAGCCTATGGCGGCATGGGGCTGGACTACAGTTTCTCGGTCGCCTTCGCCGAGGAACTGGGGCGCACCCATTGCGGCGGCATCCCCATGGCCATTGGCGTGCAGACCGACATGGCGACCCCGGCCCTGGCCCGTTTCGGCTCGGACGAGTTGCGCCGCGAGTTCCTGGCGCCGGCCATTGCCGGTGACATGGTCGCCTCGGTCGGCGTCAGCGAACCCGGCGCCGGTTCCGACGTCGCCGGGCTGAAAACCACGGCGCGCAAGGATGGCGGCGACTACGTCATCAACGGCACCAAGATGTGGATCACCAACGGCATGCAGAACGACTGGATCTGCCTGCTGGCCAACACCTCCGACGGCGCGCCGCACAAGAACAAGTCGATGATCATCGTGCCGATGGACACCAAGGGCGTGGTGCGCGCCAGGAAGATCGACAAGATCGGCATGAACGCCTCGGACACGGCGCAAATCTTCTTCGACGACGTGCGCGTGCCCCAGCGCTATCTGGTGGGGGCCGAAGGCATGGGGTTTGCCATGCAGATGCAGCAGTTCCAGGAAGAGCGAATGTTTGGCACCGCCATGGGCATCAAGGGCCTGGAACTGGTGCTGCAATCGACCATCGACTACACCCGCGAACGCAAGGCCTTCGGCCAGTCGCTGTTGAACAACCAGGTCATTCACTTTCGCCTGGCCGAATTGCAGACCGAAATCGAGGCGCTGCGTGCACTGGTCTACCGAACGGCGGCGCTTTATGCCGAAAGCCGGGACAGCCTCGAAGTGGTGAAGCTGGCGTCGATGTGCAAGCTCAAGGTCGGTCGCCTGGCCAGAGAGGTGACCGATGCCTGTTTGCAGTATTGGGGCGGCATGGGATACGCATCGGAATCCCTGGTTTCGCGCCTTTACCGCGACTACCGGCTGACCTCCATCGGCGGCGGCGCCGACGAGGTCATGCTGGGCATCATCTGCAAGCTGATGGGCACGCTGCCCGCCAAAAGCAAGGAGTAGCCATGGCAACCATTGACAGCATGCTGGCGGCCACGTCCAGCCAATTTGAAAAGAACCGCGACGAGATGCTGCAGGCGCTCGCCGCCGTGCGCTCGGTGGAAGACAAGGTGCGTGCCACCGAGGCCCAGAAGCAGGCCCAGTTTCACAAGCGGGGCCAGTTGACGCCGCGCGAGCGCATCAACCTGATGCTCGACCGCGGCTCGCCCTTCCTGGAAATAGCCACCCTGGCCGGCTACCAGCAGCACGATGACAAGGACGGTTCCCTGGCCGGCGGCAACAGCATCTGCGGCATCGGCTATGTGGCTGGCGTGCGCGTCATGCTCAACGCCTCCAACAGCGCCATCAAGGGCGGCACCGTCACCCCCTGGGGCATGCGCAAGACCCTGCGCATCCAGGAGATCGCGCTCAAGCAGAAGCTGCCCCTGATCAGCATGGTCGAGTCCGGCGGCGCCAACCTGCTCTACCAGGCCGAGGTGTTCACTGATGGCGGCAGTATCTTCGCCAACCAGGCGCAGCTGTCGGCCGCAGGCATTCCGCAGATCACGGTGGTGCATGGATCGAGCACGGCAGGCGGCGCCTACATGCCGGGCCTGTCCGACTACACCGTGATGGTGCGCAAGCGCGCCAAGGTATTCCTGGCCGGGCCGCCGTTGCTCAAGGCCGCCACCGGTGAAATAGCCGTCGACGAAGACCTCGGCGGCGCCGAGATGCACTGCCAGGTGGCCGGCACCAGCGAATTCATGGCCGAGAGCGACAGCGACGGCATCCGCATCGCGCGCGAAATCATGCACAGCCTGGACTGGAACAAACACCGGCCGCACTTTAGCCGGCCCGAGGTGCGCGCGCCGCTCTACAGCCCGGACGAACTGTGCGGCGTGGTGCCGGTGGATTACCGCAAACCCTTCGATTGCCGCGAGGTCATTGCGCGCATCGTCGACGGCAGCGAATTCCTCGACTTCAAGACGGACTTTGACGCCCAGACCATCTGCGGCCGGGCCACCATCCACGGAATGACGGTCGGCATCATCTCCAACAACGGGCCGATCACCGTCAAGGGCGCGACCAAGGCCGGTCAATTCATGCAGCTGTGCGATCAAGCGGACATCCCCCTGGTCTTCCTGATGAACACCACCGGCTTCATGGTCGGCAGTGAGAGCGAACAGGGCGGCATCGTCAAGCACGGCAGCAAGATGATCCAGGCGGTGGCCAATGTGCGCGTGCCCAGAATCACAGTGGTCATCGGCGCCTCCTTCGGTGCCGGCAACTA
>JAJXVG010000180.1 GCA_021782315.1 Pseudomonadota bacterium
GGAGCTTCTCGACCGCGCCCACGTCACCGGCATGGAAATTCCCGACCCGGCCAGGCAACGTTTCTTTGCCTGAAATACTGCCGATTCTCTATCGCGACGACCATATCGTCGTCATCGACAAGCCGTCCGGCCTGCTCGTCCACCGCTCGGAAATCGACCGCCACGAAACGCGCTTCGCCATCCAGATCCTGCGCGACCAGATCGGTCGGCACGTCTGGCCGGCCCATCGCCTCGACCGGGGCACCTCCGGTATCCTGATCTTCGGCCTGAGCAAGGAAATCGCCAGCCGGCTCGGGCAGCAGTTCGAGCGCGGCGAAGTGGAGAAACGTTATTGGGCGGTCGTTCGCGGCCACCCGCCTGCCTCGGGCAGTATCGACCACCCCCTTTCCCGGCAGCGCGACCCCTACGAATTCAACGGCGAATACAGAAGCATGGAGGCGCAGGCGGCGCTAAGCCATTTCCGCAAGCTGGCCGAGGTCGAACTGCCGGTCGCCGTCGACCGCTATCCAAGCAGCCGTTACGCCTTGCTGGAGGTGGCACCGGTCACCGGCCGCCGCCACCAGATCAGGCGCCATCTTAAACACATCGCCCATCCGGTCATCGGCGATGCGACCCATGGCAAGGGGCGCCATAACCGCTATTTCGCCGAACAGCTGGCTTGCCGCCGCCTGTTGCTGGCCTGCGTCCGTCTGGCGTTCAATCACCCCGTCGACGGCCGGCGGCTGGAAATAAAAGCGCCAGTGTCCGGCCAATTCGCCGCCACACTGGCGCTTTTGGGCTGGTCTGTCGATCAGTAGCCGATCGAAGCCTCAAGCTCCTCGAGGTGTTTCATTTCACGTTCGAGATCGATCATGTCCTGACCGAGGGCATCGCGGGCGGAGACCATGCCCACGGGCGCCCCGTCCCTATCGACGACAGGCACATGGCGGAAACCGCCTTCGGCCATCATGTACAGCGCATAGGCCAGGGGTTTGTCGGCGCCTATCGTCTGCGGATCATGTGCCATCACCTGAGACAGGATCGTCGAGTCCGGATCGAGACCGGTCGAAAGGATTTTATTCAAGGCATCGCGCTCGGTGAAAATGCCGCAGATCCGGCCATTTTCGACCACCAGCAAGGCGCCGATCCTCTTTTCGGTCATCAGGCGGCAAGCCGCACGTACCGTGGTTTCCTTGCCGGTCGTCACCAGCGTCCGGCCATCGAGCATGTTGCTGATCATTCTTCTGGGCATAGTTGTCTCCTTCGTTGTTGAATTCAGTGACAGGCCGCCCGCCAGGTCCGGGCAACAGGGCACACGGGAAGATTATCCTGCCTTGATGACAATCCCCGCAATGGCCATGAGAAAGATGACCGCGCCGACCTGCCCAACGTTCAACGGAAATCCGGAAATATTTGCTCAGGGCGCCAGTTCATAGACGATGCGAACCCGGGCATCGGCCCTGGCGAGATCGACAAACCCGATGCCGCCAGGATGGGCCACGACCCATTTCAAAACCTCTTCGCTCGTATTTACCTTGGTCGGCGGCTGCATACGCCCGGAAAACACCTGTCGCGACCAATAGGCGTTCACTTCGGAAATTTCCTTGCCGATCAATTCTCGATAAAAGCGGACCCGATCCGGATGGGTATCCGGCAGGTCGACCGGCTGCGCCTCCTGGCCGTTGAAAAATTGCCGGTTTCGACCGAAGAAGACATTGACGACCTCGTTGCGGGTCATCGCCGCCACGCCGCAATGAACATTGACAACGACGACCAGTTCCGCCTGCGCCTCGGCCGCCGGCTGCAAGAACATCCAGCAGGTCGTCATCATCAGGAGCAATCGACGGAGAGGCATCGGATCAGAAGACAAAATCCATGGTCAGGGAAAAAACATCCATCCTGCCGTTCCAGTTCAGGCGATTATCCTCGCGAAAAGGGAAAATCGAAGAAGCCTGGCCGCGAATCTGATCCCATTGCGCCTTGAGCGCAACATTCTTGGCGACATCCCAGCGCGTACCCAGAAATACCGTGTGCTGATCCGAGTGCGAATCGGCCATGATGTATGCGGCCATCGCATCCAGCGGCTTCACGCCCTGCCTCGAGCGGACCCAGGAGTACCCGAGATAAGGCGTAAACTCATTCACCCGATACCCGGCCAGCAGGTAGCCGCCATCCGAGCTTTCGAGCGCATTGCTGCCCTGCTCGATATGGTTCAGCATCAGTTGGGCCTGCCATGGCCCATGATCGTAGACCGTTCCGACCGAGTAATAGCGGGTTCGCGTATTGCGGGTCGACAGGAAGGCCAGTTCTGCGCTGCTCAGAGGCAACCCGAAAGCATCCCGTATAACCGCCGAAATCGGCAGATCGTTCTTGAAAAGGATATTGGCGTAACTGGCCCGGATCAGCCACGAAGACATCTGGTATTCAAGAAAACCGCCGAGCATCGGCGACTCGGAAATGTCCCATTGCTCATCGGCCAGGGGAATCCGGCCATCGGCATGGCCGTAAAAAACCTTTGCCCGAAGGATATCCTCGCCGAACGGCACCGTAACAAGGGCATCGGCACCGTGGATGCTGTAAAAAGGCAGGTACCAGAAAAAATCGCCGGGTGGACGCACCGTCAGGAAGGAATACCCCACCCACCGGGAATCGGCCATCATGAAAAAATCCGTTCCCAGGCGCCCCGCCCGCAGGCTGAAATTCGGAGCGAGATCGTACTTGAGGTAGGCCCAGGCGATTTCGGGATAAAAGGTAGCGTCGTAGCGATAACGGCTGTTTGCCTGAACCACGGCTTCAAGCTGCGGGTTGATACGCCAGGCGCCCTGCAGGCCGAGGACGCTGTCGACCAGACCGCTCCAGTTTTTCTTGATGCCCCGCGGCTGGGACAAATCGCGCACGAAGGATTCGTCGTTGCTTGTCGTCCTCGCCAAGCCAAGCGTACCGAAGCCCTGTAGCGTGAAGGCCGATTCGTTTTCAGCCCGCGCCGGAAGGGCTATCAACTGCGCAACGATGCCTGCAAGGATGGCTTTATTGAGCAGGACTGCCCAGGTTTTCCCGCGCAACACCTTGGCAAGATTCATGACGGCAATTTTTCTCGTCAACGCTCAAACAGGAAAAAAAGGCCCGGAAAGGGCCTTCTTCTCGTGATCGGGTCGGCAATTACTCCGGCAAGGCTATCTTTTGTTCGGTGCTGAACTGATAGTCCTTGAAGATGTGCTCGGCGGAAAGCAGGCGATAGCTGCCGTCCTCCATACGCCGGGTGGTGTCCTTGAGACGGTAGGTAAGTTGGCCGCAGGTCCAGATATCGAAATTGCGCATGTGGGTGCACAGGCAGGTCTTGTCCATGACCGACACCTTGCGAGCTTCGGGATGGGCGGCGACTTCGCGGTTGTACGAGCTGACGTAGGCGCATTTGCCATTGGCGTCCAGCAGGTAGCCGTAGGCCTCGCAATTAGGGCGGATACCGGCCCCGATGCCGGGACTGGCCTTGATCATGCGCATCGGATAACCGGTCGGCGAAATCTGGTTGACCTCGATATCCTCCTCGCTGGCCTTGAAATACTCCTGCTTGACATTGTCCGGCAAGCCGCACTCCTCGGACACGGTGAAGCGGGTCGCCACCTGGACGGCCGCTGCGCCGCTTTCCAGGAAGGCGGTGGCGTCGGAACCGGTGAAGATGCCGCCGGCCGGGATGACCGGAATATCCAGATGTTCGCTTTTCAGGTAGTGGAGCACTTCGGCGACGATGGTCGCCAGATCGTATTGCGCCCAGTCCATGCCGAAACCGAGATGGCCGCCTGCCAGCGGGCCTTCGACCACGATATAGTCGGGCAGCCGTCCGGTGCGCGAACTCTTTTTCAGGAACAGTTGCAGGGCGCGCACCGAGGAAACGATGATGCCCAGTTGGACGTCGCGGAAACGCGGATGATCCTCGATCAGCGCGAAGGAGCCGAGGTGCAGGCCGGCCGCCAGGGTGATGCCTTCGATGCCGGCATCCATCGCCGCTTCCATGCGGACCTTGAGCGTCTCCTTCGGCGCATTCATGGTCAGCTTTTCCATGCAGTTGATGAAGATCATGCCGTCGCCACTCTTTCGCGACATGGCGGCCTCGACGTGCAGGCGGGTGGCTTCGATCAACTTGCCGAGATCGAACTTGACCGGCGACTTGTCCTCGTTCTCGACGTTGTATTTGTAAAGGGCGAGCTTTTGCTTGACGAACTTGGTCTGGTAACGGCGATCCGAAACGGTTTTGATCATCGCATCGGAAATGTGGCCCACCCCCCCCAGGCGAGCGACTTCAACGGCCAGGTCGGCGCTCGAAATATCCACGCCCATGCCGCCAATCATGATCGGTACTAGCTCGTGCTTGCCAAGCCGCAAGCGGAAATCGTCCACACGCTTCATCATTATCCTTATCGATACCGGCCGACACCCCTCGCTCGCGGCCAAGTGTCGAATTTTACGCCAATGTTAAGAGCGATGCGTGACGAGTCCGGGATAAATCAAATTTGCCCGGAGCGAGAGTGGCTTAAACTCGCCACTTTGATCACTCTTACCGGCAATAGGTTCTCATGCGTTTCTCGAATCACCCCTTGTGGCTGGTCGGTTTCCGTCCTTTCTTCACGCTGGCCTGCCTGGCGGGCATGTTCCTGCCGGCGATCTGGGCACTGATTTTCAGCGGTGCCGCCCCTGCCCCCGAAGCGCCGTTCAGCACAGTACAGTGGCACGCCCATGAAATGTTCTTCGGCTTTGGCTGGGCCGTCATCGGCGGTTTTCTGCTGACATCGACCAAGAACTGGGTAAACATCCGCGGCTACCACGGCCCGGCACTGATGCTGCTGGCAGTCGCCTGGATCGTCGAACGGATCGGCATGGCCTGCGCCGGTCACTGGCCCCACGCCCTTTTCCTGCTCTCGAACAATCTTTTTCTCGGCAGCATAGTCGCCATGCTGCTCTGGACCCTGATCCGCCATCGCAGCACCGACAGTTACCGCGACAACGCTTTTTTCCTGATCATGCTGCCCGGCTTCCTGCTCGCCAAATACCTGATTATCGAGGGCGGCAATTTCGCCGCCGGCTACGGCATGGCCATCGCGCTCTTCCGACTGGCCTTCCTGGTCATGCTGGAAAGAACCCTGACCCAATTCATGAAAGCCGCCTTCCAGGTACAAATCCTGCGGCAACCGAAACTGGACATGGCCATCAAGCTGCTCGGCCTCATGCTGGTGCCGGCATTTGCCCTTCCCCGGCCGCTGATCGCGGCGATCTCGCTACTCCTCGCCACCCTGCTCGCCATCCGCTTCTTTTTCTGGAAGCCGCAACTGGCCTGCAAACGTCTGGACATCGGGGTCATGTACATCGCTTACCTGTGTATCGTGGCCCAGTTGTTGATCGAGGCACTCGGCCATGTCGTCACCCTGGTCTGGGTCGGATCGGTTTCCGTCCACCTGTTCACCTTCGGCGTCATGGGTCTGGTCATCCCTGGCATGATCGTCCGAATCGCCAATGGCCACACCGGGCGCAAGGTGGTGTTCGAGCGGGCCGACAAGGTTGCCTTGAGCATCATGCTCGTCGCCCTGCCGACCCGCATCGTCGTCCCTCAATTCATCCCCGAAGCCTATCCGCTATGGATAGACCTGTCGGCCGCCTGCTGGTTTGTCGCCTTCGGCATTCTGGCCTGGCGCTATATCCCCATCCTGATGCAGCCGCGCATCGACGGCCGCGAACATTAGACCTCGCCCAGATATTCGCCGCGTGCCGGGTAGTCATTGGCTATCGCGAAATCGATGGCACCCAGCAGATCCTGGAATTGCGGCCGGGCAAAGGGCATGGTCTGAACGGCGCCGTAATACAGCGTGCCGTCCGGTTTGACGAGGAAAACCCCCGGTTCGCTGAAACGTTCCGGTTCTTCGATCCCGATCGATGTCTTGCCGCGGGATGCGCTGATATAGAGACCCCATTGCCTGGCCGAGCGCAGATCCAGCCCGTAAGCGAATTTCAGATTTTGCGCCCGGACCTTTTCGAACATTGCCTTACAGCGTTCTTCGTCATCGCTGCTGGCGGCCACGACCCGAACACCACGCTTGGCGAATTCGGGTACCAGGCGCTCCAGTTCCAGCAGGTATTTGGCACAAAGCGGGCAGTGCAGCCCCCGGTAAAAAACAAGAAGATCGAAGCGTTCGCCCGGGTCGGCACCCAGGACACAACGCCCGCCGCCAAGCAGGGGAAGGTTTAGGGCCGGAACGGGGTAGCGCGGGATCAGGGCCTGCTGGAACATTTTCGTTATCCTTTCAAGTGGACTGCTCATCTCTGCGAAACACAGGATTCATACAATCGAGATATGATCATGCCGAATCAACCGCATCCATATGTTCAAAAACGATTGCCATTCGTACAAAAATGATCCCCCTCCCCCGCATTGATCGACGGTC
>JAJXVG010000181.1 GCA_021782315.1 Pseudomonadota bacterium
TCTTCCTCGGTGCCGGGCAGGAAGCCGATGTCCTCGCCGACCGGAACGGTGGCGCGGGTCATGATGATTTCGACGAAAAGCTTGCTCTCCAGTACCTGATTCAGTCCGGCCGCCAGGGTCAGCAGGGTCTTGCCGGTACCGGCCTGGCCGAGCAGGGTGACGAAATCGATATCCGGGTTCATCAGCAGGTTCATCGCGAAATTCTGTTCGCGATTGCGTGCCGTTATGCCCCAGACGGCATTCTTCGGATGGGTGTAATCGACCAGTGTTTCCAGGACCGCCGTCTTGCCGCTGGTTTCCTTGACGATGGCAGTCAGGCCGTCCTTTTCCAGCCAGACGCACTCGTTGACCAGCATTTGCTGACATAGCGGGCCGCTCACCTTGTAGTAGGTCTTGGCGTCCTTTTTCCAGGACTCCATGCCCTTGCCGTGCTTGTCCCAGAAATTATCGGGCAGGGCGCGGGTGCCGGTGTAGAGGATGTCGGTATCCTCCAGTACCTTGTCATTGAAATAGTCTTCGGCCAACAGGTTGAGCGCGCGCGACTTGATGCGCATGTTGATGTCTTTCGACACCAGGATGACCGGGCGTTTCGGGAATTTTTTCTGGAGATGGATGACCACCGAGAGAATCTGGTTGTCGACCTTGGAGGTCGGCAGGCCTTGCGGCAGCTCGGTGCTGATCGCTTCCGTCTGCAGGAAGAGGTGGCCGCTGGCCTGTTTGCCGGAGGGTAGGTAAAGCGCTATCCCCTCGTCGATATCGGCGTTGTTGGCCAATAACTCGTCGAGCATCCGGGAGGTTTGGCGGGCGTTGCGGGCGATTTCCGACATGCCCTTCTTGTGGTTGTCGAGTTCCTCCAGCGTCATGATGGGCAGGAAGACATCATGTTCTTCAAAGCGGAAAAGACAGCTTGGGTCGTGCATCAGCACGTTGGTATCGAGAACGAAGATTTTAGTAACGGCGGGCTTCTTGATGGCTGCGGGCTTACGCGGCATGGAGGGGCCTTTGGTCAGGGTGGGGAAGAGGTAGGTTTAAAGGGTTTGGACGTAATCCAGCACTTCCTGGACATGGCCGGGGACTTTCACGCCCCGCCATTCGCGGCGCAGGACGCCGTTGCGGTCGATGACGAAGGTGCTGCGTTCGATGCCGCGCACCTGTTTCCCATACATGGTTTTCATTTTCATGACAGCGAAGCGGTTGCAGATGGCTTCGTCGCCGTCCGAACCCAGTTCGAAGGGAAATTCCTGCTTGGCCTTGAAATTTTCGTGCGATTTCAGGCTGTCGCGGGAAATGCCGAGGATGATCGCGTCGGCTGCGGTGAATCGGTCGTAAAGGTCGCGGAAATTTTGCCCCTGGGTCGTGCAGCCCGGGGTGCTGTCCTTGGGATAGAAGTAGAGGACGACGATCTTGCCGGCCTGGGCGGCCAGGTTGAAGGTGGTGCCGCCGGTGGCGGGCAGTGAGAAATCGGGGATTTTGCTATCGAGCACGGATGCCTCTGTGGTGTTTGAGTTTGAGCCATTGTGGGCAATTCACGTCCGCGAGGTCAAGCGCTGTCGCGGGCATTTGCTAAACTGCCGGTCATGCGAAAACTATGTACCGGCCTGATTGCCGCCATCTTCCTGTCCGCTTGCGGCCAGGCCTGGAACGATCCGTATCCGGCTGGCGACGCCGGGCGAAACATCCTGTACACGGCCTTCACCGACCGCCCCAAGCATCTGGACCCGGCCCAGTCGTACAGCGAGGACGAAATTGCCTTCACGGCCCAGATCTACGAGCCGCCGTTGCAATACCACTATCTCAAGCGCCCCTACGAATTGATTCCGGCGACCGTCGAAGAGGTGCCGGTACCGCGTTTCTACGATGCGGCGGGGCATGAGCTGCCGCACGATGCACCGGTGGACAGCATTGCCGAGAGCGTCTACGAACTGAGGTTGAAGCCGGGCATCCGTTTTCAGCCGCATCCGGCCTTCGCCCGGGATGATCATGGCCGCCCCGAGATGCCGAGCGCCAGCCGGATTGCCGCCAGCCAGACGATTGCCGATTTTCCCGGGGCGGGCACCCGCGAACTGACTGCCGACGACTATATCTACCAGATCAAGCGCCTGGCCCATCCGCACCTGCATTCACCCATTTTCGGCATGATGGCGGACAAGATCGTCGGCTTGAAGGCGCTCGGCGACGATCTCCAGAAGGCCGTCCAGGGCAGGCCTGCCGACGAATGGCTGGATCTCGACGCTTTCCCGCTGTCCGGTGTCGAGAAGGTCGACAAGCGCACCTGGCGTATTCATATCAAGGGCAAGTACCCGCAATTCCTTTACTGGCTGGCCATGCCTTTCTTTGCGCCGGTGCCGCGCGAAGTGGACCGTTTTTTTTCGCAGCCGGGCATGGCGGCCAGGAATCTGACCCTGGATTGGTGGCCGGTCGGCACCGGACCGTACATGCTCAGCGAAAACGATCCGAACCGGCGCATGGTCTTGTCGCGCAATCCGAATTTTCATGGCCAGACCTATCCCTGCGAAGGCGAGGCCGGCGATCGCGAGGCAGGCCTCCTGGCCGATTGCGGGAAGCCCCTGCCTTTCATCGACGCGGCGGTCTTCACGCGCGAAAAGGAGGCGATTCCCTACTGGAACAAGTTTCTGCAGGGCTATTACGACGCCTCGGGGATATCCTCGGACAGCTTCGACCAGGCGGTTCGCGTCAATGTCGGCGGCGATGTCGCCCTGACCGACGAGATGCGCGACAAGGGCATCCGCCTGCTGACCTCGGTCAAGCCCTCGATCTTCTACATGGGCTTCAACATGCTCGACCCGCTGATCGGCGGCCTCTCACCGCGTGCGACCAAACTGCGCCAGGCCATTTCGATTGCCGTTGATCAGGAGGAATTCATCTCGATTTTCATGAATGGCCGCGGCATCGCGGCGCAAAGCCCCTTGCCGCCCGGTATCTTCGGCTACGAGGCGGGCGAGCAGGGTATCGATCACACGGTCTACGACTGGGTGGACGGCAGGCCGCAGCGAAAGTCGGTCGAGGCAGCCAGAAAGTTGGTGGCCGAAGCGGGTTATCCGAACGGCCGTGATGAAAAGACCGGCGAGCCGTTGGTTGTCAACCTCGACACCACCGGCGGCGGCATGGGCGAAAAGTCGCGGCTCGACTGGTTGACCCGGCAGTTTGCCAAAATCGACATGCAACTGGTGGTGCGCTCGACCGATTTCAACCGTTTTCAGGACAAGCTCCGCAAGGGCAACGTCCAGCTTTACTACCTCGGCTGGAACGCCGATTATCCCGATCCCGAGAATTTCTATTTCCTGCTCGACGGCAAGGAGAGCAGGGTGGCGAAGGGTGGCGAGAATTCATCGAACTACGCCAATCCCGAATTCGACAGTCTGTTCGTCCGGATGAAGAACATGGATAACACCCCGGAACGCCTGTCCATCGTCCGCCAGATGAATCATATCCTGCACAACGATGCACCCTGGGTATTCGGTCTGCACCCCAAGAGTTACACGCTGGGCCATCGTTGGCTGAAAAACCGCAAGCCGAACGATGTCGGCAACAACATCCTGAAATACCAGCGCATCGATATCGCGGACCGGGACGCCGCACGCCGGCAGTGGAACACCCCGGTCCTCTGGCCCCTCGGGCTGGGTCTGGCGGTGCTCGCGCTGGCCTTCCTGCCGGCCGTCATCGCCTATCGCCGCCGCGAGCGCCGGGCGGCGCTGAAATGAGGCTGGCCGAGCGACGACAGGGGCTGGATGAGCTACTGTCGGCTTTTCGCGAGTTGTGGCACCCGCAGCCTTTTCGCGAAATTCGCCCCGAGTGGTGCGAGCGTTGGCCGGCCTTGCGGGATGAGTTGCTGGCCTTGCCGGAAGCCGATGTCGCGCACCTGAACGATGACGGAGGCGCGGCATTGGCCCTGCTCGCCCGACATGTTCCAGGGCTGACCGGGGTGGCGGGTCTGGCCGAATTGCCGAAAATGCCCGATACGGAACCGCCCGGTCTGAACAAGCGCTGGGCTTGGGAAATTCCCGGGCGAAAGCAGCGACAGATCGAAGCCTTCGCCGTAGCGGCCCAGGGCGGTGATCGGCCGATCCTCGACTGGTGCGGCGGCCAGGGCCATCTCGGGCGCTTGCTGGCCCTGGCTTGGCAAAGGCCGGTCCATACACTGGAAATCGACGCCGTTCTATGCGCCGCCGGGGCGGGGCTGGCGCGGCGCGCCGGTGCCGATCAGCAATTTGTCGTCGCCGACGCCCTGTCCGTCGCCGACTGGCCGCGGGCGGGACAGCATGCCGTGGCGCTTCATGCCTGCGGCGAACTGCATCGTCGGCTGATCCGCGAGGGGGTCGGCAAAGGCGTCGCCCGTTTCGACGTGGCGCCATGTTGTTACTACCGTGGTGTCGGCGAGCGCTACCAACCGATGTCCGGCGACGGGCGGCTGGTCCTGACGCGGGACGACACCCGTCTGGCCGTCACCGAAACGGTGACCTCGGCGCCGCGGGAAACCCGGCAGCGGGACCGGGCGATGGCCTGGAAACTCGGCTTCGACGCTTACCGCCGGGCGGTTTCGGGAAACGAATATCGTTCATTCAAGCCGGTGCCCGAGGCCTGGGTCCGCGCCGACTTTGCCGAGTTCCTGGCCCGGATGGCGGAACGTGAAGGGCTGCCGCTGCCTTCGGCCAGGGCCGCCGTCGAATTCGAAGAACGGGGGCAGCAGCGGCGCGGCGAGGTGATGCGCCTGTCGGTCGTTCGCCACGCGTTTCGCCGGGCCATCGAGATCTGGCTGGCGCTGGACCTCGCCTGCCACCTGGCGGAAAACGGCTATGTAGTGGTGCTTGGCAGCTTCTGCGAGCGGCGGCTGACGCCGCGCAACCTGCTTATTTCCGCCCGACTCGCTTAAGCAGAAATGCCGCCAGATCGGCCGGCCGGTCGACGATCAGGTCGGCGCCCCATCCCTGTACCGGGCCGCTGTCGCCGAGATAGCCGTAGGCAACGGCGACCGTCGTGCAACCGGCCGCCTGGCCGGCCACGATGTCGCGCCGGTCGTCGCCGACATAAAGCGTCCTTTCCGGCGCGCAGCCGAGCAATCGGCAGGCGTGCAGGATGGGTAGCGGCGAAGGTTTCGCTTCGCCCGTCGTATCGCCGCTGACCACGCACTTGGTGCGCGGCGTCAGTTGCAGCAAGTCGACCAGCGGATCGGTAAAGCGCATCCGCTTGTTGGTGACGATGCCCCAGGGCAGGGCCATGGCCTCGATGTCGTCGAGCAGTTCCGGAATGCCGTCGAAGAGACGTGTCTCCTGGCAGAGCCGCTGGGCGTAGATGTCGAGAAAACGCCGGGCCAGGTTCTCGTATTCCGGATGCTGCGGGTCGACGCCGAATCCCGCTTTCAGCAGGCCGCGGACCCCCTGCGAGGTGTAGGGGCGCAGGGTTTCGAGCGCCTGTTGCGGGCGCCCTTCGTCGTGCAGCAGCCTATTGACGGCACCGCCCAGGTCGGGCGCCGTGTCGGCCAGCGTCCCGTCCAGGTCGAAGAGTACCGCCTCAAACATGCAGAATGGCACGCATCAGATAATTGACGCTGGTGTCTTGGCCCAGGGCATAGGTCTTGGTGATCGGGTTATAGCTCATGCCCACTACTTCTTCGGGTTCCAGGCCGGCTTGCTTGGTCCAGCGCGCAAGTTCGGAAGGCTTGATGAACCTGGCGTAATCGTGCGTGCCCCTGGGCAGCATTTTCAGCAGGTATTCGGCGCCGACCACAGCAAAAAGGTAGGCTTTCGGGTTGCGGTTCAGGGTGGACAGGAAAACCTGGCCGCCCGGCTTGACCAGTCGGGCACAGGCTGCGATCACACTGGCAGGATTGGGGACGTGTTCCAGCATTTCCAGGCAGGTCACGGCATCGAAGGTCGCCGGCATTTCGTCGGCCAGTTGTTCGACCGAGATCTTGCGATAATCGACCTTCCGGCCGCTCTCCAGCAGGTGTAGCCGGGCGACGCCAAGGGGCTTGTCGGAGAGATCGATGCCGGTTACCCGGGCGCCGCGCGCCGCCATGCCTTCCGAGAGCAGTCCGCCGCCGCAGCCGACATCGAGAATGTGCTTGTCGGCCAGGCCGATGCTTCGGTCGATCCAGTCCAGGCGGAGGGGGTTGATATCGTGCAGCGGTTTGAATTCGCTGTTTGGGTCCCACCAGTGATGGGCGAGATCGCCAAATTTTTCCAGTTCTGCGGGGTCGGCGTTGAGCATGGTCTTGGTCGGTGAAATTTGATCGGAAAAGAAAAAGCCCCGCTGGGCGGGGCTTTCATTGAAGCGTCGGCGAATTACTTGGTGCCGATGACTTCGATATCGACGCGACGATCCGGCTGCAGGCAGTCGATCAAGGCCTTGGTCTTCTTGGTGCCCTTGCACTTGTCGCC
>JAJXVG010000182.1 GCA_021782315.1 Pseudomonadota bacterium
CCCGGGTCTTGTTGAGGGCGGCACCGACGCCGCCGCAGCCGTAGTGGCCGACGACCATGATGTGCTTGACCTTGAGCACGTCGACCGCGTACTGGATCACCGACAGGCAGTTCATGTCGGTATGCACGACCAGGTTGGCGACGTTGCGATGGACGAAGACCTCGCCCGGCAGCAGGCCGACGATCTGGTTGGCCGGCACGCGCGAGTCGGAACAGCCGATCCACAGGAATTCCGGGGTCTGGATTTGGGCCAGCTTGTCGAAATAGGTCGGGTCCACCTCGCGCATCTGGCTGGCCCAGGCACGGTTGAAGTCGAAGAGGTGGGATAGGTTTTCGCTGCGCACTTCGTCTTCGGACCAGTTCTCGAGGTCGAGGGCGAGGAACATCGTGCCTTCGACCGGGGTCTGGTAATAATTTGGCGCTTCGGTGAAACCGAGTTCGCGATACAGCTTCACGGCCATGCGCATATTGGGCAGGGTGTCGATCATCAGCTTGCGGTAGCCGATCTCCTTGGCCGCCTTGATCGCCGCCAGCGCCAGTGCGGCGCCTATGCCGTAGCCGCGCTCTTCCGGTTCGACGTAGAGGCGCTTCATTTCGCAGACCCCCTCGCTGTCGGGCAGCGGCCGGACCCCGACGCATCCGGCCGGCCGGCCGTCCACCTCGGCGAAGAACAGGCGGCCTTGCGGCGCGACATAGGCGCCGGGCAGGGAGGCCATCTCCTGGTCGAAGTTCTGATAGGACAGGTCGACGCCCAGCCAGGCCGCGTAATTGCGGAAGTACTGGCGGACCTGTTCCAGGGCTTCGGTATCGTTGGCAGAGAGGGTACGTAGGGTAACGGTCATGCGTCAAGGCTCCATGTTGCGGCACTCCCTTCCGGAGCGCCGGCCGGGAGCGTGTTAGGCGGTTTCGGCGAAAAGTTCTCGTCCAATCAGCATTCTACGGATTTCCGAGGTGCCCGCCCCGATCTCGTAAAGCTTGGCATCACGCCACAGGCGGCCGGTCGGATATTCGTTGGTGTAGCCGACGCCGCCCAGGGCCTGGATTGCCTCGCCGGCCATCCAGGTCGCCTTTTCGGCGGAATAGAGGATGGCGCCGGCCGCGTCCTTGCGCAGGGTCCGGGCATGGTCGGTGGCATCGCAGGCCCGGCCCACGGCATAAACGTAGGCCCGGGTGGCCTGCCAGGTCGAATAGAGATCGGCGACCTTGCCCTGCATCAGCTGGAATTCGCCGATCGCCTGGCCGAACTGCCTGCGCTCGTGAAGGAAGGGCACGACGACATCCATGCAGGCGGCCATGATGCCGAGCGGACCGCCACAGAGGACGGCGCGCTCGTAGTCGAGGCCGGACATCAGCACCCGGGTGCCGTTGCCGACGCCGCCCAGCACGTTTTCGACCGGCACTTCGCAATCGTCGAAGAAGAGCGGGAAGGTGTTTGAACCGCGCATGCCCAGCTTGTCGAGGTGGGTGCCGTGGCTGAAACCCTTGCAGCCCTTTTCGACGATGAAGGCGGTCATGCCCCTGGCCCCCGCCTCGGGATCGGTCTTGGCGTAGACGACCAGGGTGTCGGCATCGCCGCCGTTGGTGATCCACATCTTGGAGCCGTTCAGCACATAACGGTCGCCTTTCCGGTCGGCGCGCAGTTTCATCGATACCACGTCGGAGCCGGCACCGGGTTCGGACATGGCCAGGGCGCCGACATGTTCGCCCGAAATCAGATTGGGCAGATATTTCTGCTTCTGTTCCGCCGTTCCGTTGCGACGGATCTGGTTGACGCAGAGATTGGAGTGGGCGCCGTAGGACAGGCCGACCGAGGCCGAGGCGCGGGAAATTTCCTCCAGTGCGACGATGTGGGCGAGGTAACCGAGGTTGGTGCCGCCGTATTCCTCGCCGGCGGTCATGCCGAGCAGGCCCATGGCGCCGAATTTCTGCCAGAGATCGGCCGGGAATTCGTTGAGCCGGTCGATGTCAGCGGCGCGCGGGGCGATTTCGGCGTCGGCGAAGGCCTTGACGGCTTCGCGCAGCAGATTGATGTCTTCGCCGAGGGCGAAGTCGAGGCTGGGTATGTTCATCGCTTTGTCTCCATTCCAGGTATGTTCTCGATTTGTTTTTCGTTCTTGCCGTGCATGACCATGATGGTCTGCTGCATCAGCGCGCACAGGTTTTCCCGACCGTCTTTCACGGCGAAGACCTCGGCCTGGGTGACGATCAGGGTTCGGCCCGGCCGTACCGCCTTGCCGCGGGCGATCAGCTTCTCGCCGTCGGCCGGGGCGACCAGATTCATCTTGTATTCCACGGTCAGCACCGAGGCGCCTGGCGCAACCAGCGTCATCGCCGCATAGCCGGCCGCCGAGTCGGCAATCATTCCGACCACGCCGCCATGCACGAAACCGTGCTGCTGCTCGACGCCTGACCAGTGCGGCAGATGGATTTCCGTCCGGCCGGGCTCGACGAGCGGCAGTGTGGCGCGGATCAGGCTCATGGCATGCTGCTTGTCGAAGCTGGCGCGAACGCGTTCGGCGAAATGGGGGTCGGATGGGTGGGACATGGTGTGATTGTATTTACGTTTACGTTAACGTCAACTGCCTTGTGAAAAAATGTCAGGTCGTATTGCGACGGGCCAGCTCCTGTTCGCATTGGTGTTCGAATTGCCCGATTTCGGCAAGCATCGCCTCGATGTCCTCACGTTGCTGCTCCAGTGCGGCACGGCGCTTTTCCATGACGCGCAGGCATTCGAGCAATTGCGGGGTTTCGTCCTCGGTCGACTCGTACATGCCAATCAGGTCCTTGATCTCGGCCAGCGACAGACCGAGACGCTTGCCGCGCAGGGCCATTTTCAGCCGGGCGCGGTCGCGGCGCGTGAAGATGCGTTTGCTGCCCTCGCGGTTGGGCGACAGGATGCCCTGGTCTTCCCAGAAACGGATGGTGCGCGGGGTGATGCCGAACTCGCGGGCGAGATCGGAGATGGCAAAGGTGGTGGCCGCTCGGTTCATGCTTGCTCCTCAGGGAGGTCCAAGTTAAACAGATGCAAGCAGTTTTTTCAATCCGCTACCGTATGGTAAGTTAGCCGTCCTCATCGTTTTTTCGCGGCTTTCCCATGTCCCTGTTTTTCCCTCACGAACATCCGCCGGCGGCCGGCGAACTGACCGAAGTCGCGCCCGGCCTGTTCTGGTTGCGCATGCCCCTGCCCTTCCAACTGGATCACATCAATCTCTGGCTGCTGCGCGACGGTGCCGGCTGGGTGATCGTCGATACCGGCTTCCCGAGCGACGCGGTGCGCGAGATGTGGACCCGGATACTCGATCGCTTGGACGGCCCGGTCACTCGCCTGATCGTCACCCATTTCCATCCCGATCACCTCGGCCTGGCCAGCTGGCTGCAGGAAAAGACCGGCGCCCGGCTGGCGATGACCACCGGTGAATTCCTGACGGCGCATGTCGTCTGGCACGAGATCGGCGGACATGGCGCGCGCTTCATCGTCGAGCAATTCCGGCAGCACGGCCTGGCCGGCGAACACCTGGCCAGGTTCGAGCAGCGCGGTTCCGGCTATCGCAAGGCGGTGCCCGCCTTGCCCGAATATTACGATCGTTTGAAATTGGGTGACAATGTAACGATCAACGGCAAAAAATGGCGCATCCTGATCGGTCACGGCCATGCGCCGGAACATATGGCGCTTTACTGCGCCGAACTCGGCGTGTTAATTTCGGGCGACATGCTTTTACCGCGAATCTCCACCAATATCAGCGTTTTTGCGGCAACCCCGGAGGCTGATGCATTGCGCTGGTTCATGGATTCGCTGGACGAAATGGCGCGGGATATTCCGGATCAGACACTGGTATTGCCTTCGCACGGGTTGCCCTTCACGGGCGTAAAGGCGAGGGTTGAGGCATTGCTTTCACATCATGAAGAAAGATTGCAGGCCTTGGAGAATAGCTGTGAACAAGCGCCACAGAGCGCAGCCGAGTTGCTCGATGTCTTGTTTAATCGGGCGCTCGATACACACCAAACCATGTTCGCGATGGGCGAAGCAATTGCCCACCTGAACTATCTGGAACAAGCCGGTCGGCTGTCGCGCAATGTCGATGCCGACGGGGTGATTCGCTATTCGCGGTCGCAACATCGACCCACCACGCACTGACAGAGGGAGTTTTTAAAAATGTCGCAGCAAAATGAAAAACAGGGGATGAGTCTGCCGAATCCGGCCGAAATGGCCAAGACCTACGCCGAAGTCGCCCAGCGCGCCTCGCGCCTGATTACCCAGTTCATGGAAAAGAAGGCCAAGGATGGCGTCGAAGCGCCGGCCGACGAACTGGGCGTTGCCAAGGCCTTCATGGACCTTTCTTCCCGCCTGATGGCCAATCCCTACAAGATGGCCCAGACCCAGATGAACATGATGTGGGATTACTTCTCGCTGTGGCAGAGCACCAGCATGAAAATGATGGGCATGCCGGGCAGCCACCCGGTGGCCGCGCCGAAGAAAGGCGACAATCGCTTCAAGGACGAGGATTGGGAACAGCATTTCCTCTTCGATTTCGTCAAGCAGTCCTACCTGATCACCGCCCGCCACCTGCACGACACCGTCGCCGGCACCGAAGGCCTGGACGAGGCCACCCAGCAGAAGGTGAACTTCTTCACCCGCCAGTACATCGACGCCCTGTCGCCGTCGAACTTCGCCCTGACCAACCCGGAGGTTTTCCGGGAAACCGTCAAGAGCCACGGCCAGAACCTGATCAAGGGGCTGAACAACCTGCTGCACGACGTCGAGTCCGGCGACGGCCAACTGCGCATCCGGATGACCGACACCTCGGCTTTCGAAATGGGCCGGAATGTTGCCACGACACCGGGCAAGGTGATCTTCCAGAACGAACTGTTCCAGTTGATCCAGTACAACCCGGCGACGCCGGACCAGAACAAGAAGCCCTTCCTGATCGTGCCGCCGTGGATCAACAAGTACTACATCCTCGACCTGCGCGAGAAAAACTCCCTGGTCAAATGGGCGACCGACCAGGGCCACACCACCTTCATCATGTCCTGGATCAACCCGGACGAGAAGCTGGCCAAGAAATCCTTCGAGAATTACCTGCTTGAAGGTTCGCTCGAAGCCATCAACCAGGTTTGCGAACACACCGGCGAAAACAGCGTCAACCTGGCCGGCTACTGCCTGGGCGGCACGCTGACCATGACCACCCTGGCCTACATGGCGGCCAAGAAGGACAAGCGCGCCAACTCCGCCACCTTCTTCACCACCATGCTCGACTTCTCCGATCCGGGCGAACTGGGCGTCTTTCTCGACGAAGGCGCCGTCGCCGGCCTCGAGAAGAAGATGGCCGAGCGCGGCTTCCTCGAAGGTTCGGAAATGGCCGGTACCTTCAACATGCTGCGCGCCAACGACCTGATCTGGTCCTTCGTGGTCAATAACTACCTGATGGGCAAGGACCCCTTCCCCTTCGACCTGCTCTACTGGAACTCCGATTCGACCCGCATGCCGGCGGCGATGCACAGCTTCTACCTGCGCAACATGTACCTCGGCAACCTGCTCAAGGAACCGGGCGGCATTACGCTGGGCGGCGTCAAGATCGATATCGCCAAGGTCAAGACCCCGTGCTATTTCATCTCGACCATCGAAGACCACATCGCCCCGTGGAAGAGCACCTACATGGGCGCCCGCCTGCCTTCCGGCCCGACCAAGTTCGTTCTCGGCGGCTCCGGCCACATCGCCGGCATCGTCAACCCGCCGGCGGCCAACAAGTATGGTTTCTGGACCAACGACGCGACCGACGGCGATCTGCCGGAAAGCCCGGAAGACTTTCTGGCCGGCGCGACGCAGAATGCCGGCTCGTGGTGGACGCACTGGAACCAGTGGGTGACCAGCCTGCCGGGCGGTGACGCCAAGGTCAAGGCCCGCCAGCCGGAAGACGGCAAACTGGCCGTCATCGAGGACGCACCGGGCAGCTACGTCAAGTTCCGCCTGGATGCCCAGAAGAAGGACTAAAGGCGCTGACGCCTGAATAAAAAGGGGAGGCCGAGGCCTCCCCTTTTTCAGAACCTTGGCCGGCCCGGTCTGTCTGACGTTCATAGACCGTAAGGAGGCCTGCCATGTTCGATACCCCCGTCGTCTCCATTCACATTCCGTCGGCGCTGCGCAACGTGGCCGGCGGCCACCACGAAATCACGGTCAGCGGCGATACCGTCGGCGAAGCGATCGATGCGCTGGGCCACGAATATCCCGCCATCCGGGCCTGCCTGCTATCGCCGGACGGGGAGTTGCAGCCCAGCGTGGCTGTCTTTCTGGGGGCGCGGAGCATCCGCGAGATGCACGGACTGGCGA
>JAJXVG010000183.1 GCA_021782315.1 Pseudomonadota bacterium
AGCTTGGCTTGTAGGAACAAGCGGCAATCAGCGCGCTGGAAGCGGCTACGAGCAATAGGCGGGAACGGCGCATTCAGGTTTCCGGAGTTTTTCAATCGGCTTTGAAGCGGTATATCATACCCGAAATCAGGATTTCGCCTGATCGAACAAGTTCTGGAATTTCCGCCATGAGCGATCCGCAAAGCCTGAAGAATATTGGGCTGAAAGCCACCTTTCCCCGATTGAAGATTCTCGAGCTTTTCGAAAAGAGCAGCTTGCGCCACATGACGGCGGAAGACGTTTACAAGATGCTGCTCGCCGAAAACATGGACATCGGTCTGGCCACGGTCTATCGTGTCCTCACCCAATTCGAACAGGCCGGCCTGCTGGAACGCCATTTCTTCGAATCCGGCAAGGCCGTTTTCGAGATCAACCACGGCAAGCACCACGATCACCTGGTCTGCATCAACTGCGGTCGCGTTGAAGAATTTTACGATCCCGAAATCGAGAAGCGACAAAATGCCATTGCCCAGGAACGGGGCTTCGCCATCCAGGATCACGCACTCTATCTCTACGTCCAGTGCACCAAGGCCGACTGTCCGCATCGCGGCAACCAGTCGTAAAAACCGGTCCGTCGATTTTCCGCAATGACTGAAATCGCCGTCGCAACGCCGGCCGCCTGGCTGTCTTCGGCCGGCGCCACCTTCCTGCTCATCGCCCTGGCCGAGATCGGCGACAAGAGCCAGCTCGTCTGCATGACGCTGGCTGCACGCCATCGCGCCCCGCCTGTCATCCTCGGCGCTGTCGCCGCCTTTGCCATGCTCAATTTGCTCGCTGTCCTGTTCGGCGCGACGATAGCCGCCTGGCTGCCGGAATGGGTCGTCACCCTGGCGGTAGCCGCCCTGTTCACTGCCTTTGGAATCAGCGCCTTGCGCTTCGAGGAAGCAGGCGAAGCCGAGGCAATCGAGGAAAAACCGGGCCACGGCATTTTCGCCACGACCTTCCTGATGATTTTTCTCGCCGAATTCGGCGACAAGACCCAGATTGCCGTCGCCGGTCTGGGAGGCACCGCGAACGCTACCGCCACCTGGGTAGGCGCCACCGTCGCCCTGGCCTGCACCTCGATCCTGGGCGTTCTGGCCGGACGACGCCTGCTCAATCGCCTGCCCCTGCGCTGGATTCACCGGGTCAGCGGCGGCCTCTTCCTGCTACTGGCGCTGCTCGCCGTGCTGCACCTGCTCGGGGCAATCTGACTTCCCCCCGGATCATCGCGGTGGGTGGCCGTAACTGGATCAAGTCTTGAATTGCAGCAGTTCGCGGGCATGCTCCAAGGTGATCCCGGTAATTTCGACGCCGCCCAGCATGCGGGCGATTTCCCGAACGCGTCCAGCCTCGTCCAGCGTCTGAATGGCGCTCAGGGTCTTGCCGTCGCGCGTCGACTTGCTGACCTGCCACTGCCAGTTGGCTCGCGCCGCCACCTGGGGCAGGTGCGTCACGCACAGCACCTGACGCTCGCCGCCCAGTTCGCGCAGCAAACGGCCGACGATCTCGGCGACGCCGCCGCCGATGCCGACATCGACCTCGTCGAAAATCAGCGTCGGCACACTGGCCGAACGCGAGGTCAGCACCTGGATGGCCAGGCTGATGCGCGACAATTCCCCACCAGATGCAACCTTGGCCAGCGGCCTGGCTTCGTTGCCGGCCAGACCGCCGATGCGGAACTCGACCTGCTCCAGGCCGTAGGCCGCGCCACGCGAAAAATCCTCCACCGAGGCGCCCTCCGCCACCGCCGGCAGGGCCACTTCGAAACGCCCCGAGGAGAGGGCCAGTTGCCGCATGATCTCGCTGACCGCCTTGCCCATCTCGGCCGCAGCCTTCCGACGACCCGCCGAGAGTTTCTTCGCTATCGTCAGGTAGGCCGCTTGCGCCGCCGCCACCCTGGCTTCCAGCGCCGCCAGATCGGCCGATTCGTCGAGTTCGGCCAGCCGCTGCCGCCAAGCGGCCAGCAAGCCCGGCAATTCGGCCGGCTGGACGCGGTTTTTCCGGGAATGGCTCATGACCGCTTCCATGCGGCGCTCGACCTGGGCCAGACGCACCGGATCGAGATCGGCCCGGTCGGCATAGCGGCGCAAGGTCGAAACGGCGTCGGCCAGCTCGGCCTGCACCGAAGCGATAAGGTCGGCGACCTCCGCCAGTGCCGGATCGTATTCGGCCAGATTGCCCAGACGGCCGGCCACGGTATCGATCTGCCGCTGGCAGGCCGCTTCGTCCTCGGAAAGGACGGCCAAGGCATATTGCGCGCCTTCGATCAGGCTTGCGGCATGGCCTAGGCGGCGGTGCTCGACGTCGAGCCCCGCCCATTCATCCTCGCCAAAGGCCAGGGCATCGAGTTCGCCGATCTGCCACTGCAACTGCTCGCGTTCGCGCAGCAAGGAATCGGCGCTCTCGCTGGCGGTGCGCAGCATCTGCCCAGCCTCGCGCCAGAGCTTCCAGGCGGCCGCCACTTCGTTGGCCGTGTCGCACAGGCCGGCATGGGTGTCGAGTAGCGTGCGCTGCGCCTCCGAACGCAACAGCGACTGATGGGCGTGCTGACCGTGAATATCGACCAGCCATTCCCCGACTTCGCGCAGTTGCTGGACGGTGGCCGGCGAGCCGTTGACGTAGGCCCGCGAGCGGCCGCCGGCATCGACGACGCGGCGCAGCAGCAGTTCGTCGCCGCTGTCGAAATCGTTGGCGCGAAGCCAGTCGCCCACCGGCGGCAGGCCAGCTATATCGAAGGTGGCGGCGATCTCGGCCCTGTCGCACCCGGCCCGCACGACGCCGGCTTCGGCTCGCTCGCCGAGGGCCAGCGCCAGCGCGTCGATCAATATGGATTTGCCGGCCCCGGTTTCTCCCGTCAGGGCGCCGAAGCCGGCCAAAAAGGAAAGTTCCAGCCGGTCGACGATGACGAAATCGCGTAGGGTCAGGTGCTGCAGCATCAGGTACCTTTCGGGCGTTCGCTCCACTGCAGCTTCTGGCGCAGCATGGCGAAATAGCTGTAGCCCGGCGGATGGAGGAAGCGGATGGCGTGTTCTGAACGGCGCAGGCGGACGCAATCGCCGCGCTCGAGATCGAGGGTCACCTGGCCGTCGAAGTGCACACGCGGGTCGTCGGCACTGGCGATGCGCAACTCGATATCGGCGCTGTCATTGACGATGATCGGCCGATTGCTCAGGGCATGCGGACAAAGCGGAACGAGGGCGATGCCGGCCGTCGTCGGATGCAGGATGGGGCCGCCTGCCGACATCGAATAGGCCGTCGAACCGGTCGGCGTCGAGACGATCAGGCCGTCCGAGCGCACGTTGTAGATAAACTCGCCGTCGATGAACAGTTCGAATTCGATCATCCGCCCGATGGCCCCCTTATCGACGACGACGTCGTTGAGCGCCATGTTCGAAGCAATTTCCTTGCCGTCGCGGGTCACTTCGGCGGCCAGCAACATGCGGTTTTCCGGCGTGAAACGCCCGTCGAGCAGATCGTCCATGCAGGTCAGCATGTCATCACGGGCGATGTCGGTCATGAAACCGAGCCGCCCCTGGTTGACGCCGACCAGGGGCACACAGTAACGGGCCAGGCGGCGCGCAGCGTTGAGCATGGTGCCGTCGCCACCGAGCACGATGGCCAGGTCGGCATGGGCGCCGATATCGTTGAACCCGCAGGTCACCCAGCGCGACAGATCGACTTTTTTGCCGATGTGTTCGGAGGTCTCGCGCTCGATGAACACGGAGATTCCCCGCTCATAGAGGTATTCGGCCAGACGACGCAGGGACTCGGCAATTTCCATGCTGTGGTATTTGCCGACCAGCGCGATGGTCCTCGGCGCAATTGCGGAAGCGAAGCTTCTATTCATGGGAGCGAATTCTTGCACAAAAACGTATTGCAGTGCCGGCCGTGGTTTTTTGTACAATCCGTCCATGCTTGATGATCGCTCGCGCACCCTGCTGAAAACCCTGGTCGAACACTATATTGCCGACGGGCAACCGGTCGGCTCGCGTGCACTGTCCAAATTTTCCGGTCTCGACCTGTCCCCGGCCACCATCCGCAACGTCATGGCCGACCTTGAAGAAGCAGGCTTTGTTGCCAGCCCGCACACCTCGGCCGGGCGTATTCCGACCACTCGCGGCTATCGCCTTTTCGTCGACAGGCTGCTCACCGTGCAACCGCTCGAAGCGCGGCAGATGGGCAAGATGGAGGAGGCGCTGCAAGGCCGGCCGGCCAGCCAGATCATAGCCAGCGCCTCGCAATTGCTATCCAGCCTGTCGCATTTTGCCGGGGTCGTCATGGCGCCGCGCCGCCAGGCCAGCCGCATCCGCCAGATCGAATTCCTCAGCCTGGCGGAAAAACGTATCCTGCTCATCATCGTCTCCACCGACGGCGACGTCCAGAACCGCATCGTCGCCACCGACAAGGCTTACTCGCCGGCCGAACTGGTCGGCGCCGCCAATTACCTGACGCAGAATTTCGCCGGCCTCGACTTCGAACAGATTCGTCATCGCCTGTCGGCCGAAATCCAGCAGTTGCGCGAGGACATCAAGCCGCTGATGGTGCTGGCACTTGAGGCCGGCGATGCGGCGATGGCCGAAAAGACAGCGCCTTACGTCATTTCCGGCGAAAGAAACCTGCTCGATGTCGAAGAACTGTCGTCGAACATGAAGCGCCTGCGCGAACTGTTCGATCTCTTCGAGCAACGCTCCAGCCTGATCAGCCTGCTCGACATTTCCAACCGGGCCGAGGGCGTGCAGATTTTCATCGGCGGCGAGTCGGGCATCGCGCCGCTCGACGAATGCAGCGTCATCGCCGCCCCCTATTCCGTTGACGGCACCATCGTCGGCTCGGTCGGCGTCATCGGTCCGACGCGCATGGCCTACGAACGGGTCATCCCCATCGTCGACATCACCGCCCGCCTGCTTTCCAGCGCCCTTTCCTACAAGACCGACCCCTGATGCCCCGTTTTATTCCCGAGCCGCCGCACCGCCATGGCACCGCGGCAAAGACCGCCGTCGTCCTCGTCAACCTCGGCACCCCAGACGCGCCGACCGGGCAGGCCCTCAGACGCTACCTCAAGGAATTCCTCTCCGACCCGCGTGTCGTCGAAATTCCCAAGCTGCTCTGGTGGCCGATCCTCAACGGCATCATTCTCAATACCCGGCCGAAGAAATCGGCCGCCAAGTATGCCAGCGTGTGGCTGCCGGAAGGTTCGCCGCTGCGCGTCCACACCGAGCGCCAGGCCAAGCTCCTCAAGGGCCTGCTCGGCCAGCGCGGCCATCGCCTGAGCGTTGCCTGGGCCATGCGCTACGGCTCGCCGTCGCTGCCCGACACCCTGGCCGGCCTCAAGGCCGAGGGGGCCGACCGCATCCTGATCCTGCCGATGTACCCGCAATATGCCGCCAGCACGACCGCCACCGTCGTCGACGACGCCTGCCGCTGGCTGCTGGCGACCCGCAACCAGCCGGAAATGCGTTTCACGCGGAATTTTCACGACGACGAAGGCTACCTTGCCGCACTCGAACATTCGGTGCGCAGGCACTGGCAGAGCGCCGCCCCCCTAGGCAAGAACGATCGCCTGCTCATCAGCTTTCACGGACTCCCGAAGCGCAGCCTGGACCTTGGCGATCCGTATTTCTGCGAATGCCGGAAAACCGGCCGCCTGCTGGCCGAGCGCCTGAAGCTCGGCGCCGAGCAGGTCGAGGTCTGTTTCCAGTCGCGCTTCGGCCAGGCGGAATGGCTGCAACCCTACACCGCGCCGACCCTGCGCGACTGGGGCAGGCAGGGCATCGGCCGCGTCGATGTCATCTGTCCCGGTTTCGTCGCCGACTGCCTGGAGACCCTTGAAGAAATCGCCCAGGAGGGCCGCGACGATTTTCTCAAGGCGGGCGGCCAGGTCTACCACTACATCCCCGCCTTGAACGAGGACGACGCCTGGATTGCAGCCCTGGCCGATATCGCCGAGCGCCACCTGGCCGGCTGGCCGACCCTGGGCACCGACGATCCACAAGCCCGAGAAGCCAGCGCGCAACAAGCCACCCTGTGCGGTGCCAGGACTTGAAATTCCGACCGACGACCCGATATCGGAAGCGGTCCATATCAGGAGTTCGCCATGTTCGAAAACAATCTGCACCTGGTCTGCCCGCACTGCTCGGCGGTCAACCGGATTCCCGGGCAAAAACTGAGGGACGCCCCCAACTGCGGCCGATGCAAGGAGCCGCTGTTCACCGGTGAACCGATCGAACTGGACGCCGCCGGGTTCGAAGATCGG
>JAJXVG010000184.1 GCA_021782315.1 Pseudomonadota bacterium
CACGGCCTGCGCACCGTCGGCCACCGCCGAGTGAATTTCGACCCCGCGATTCATCGGCCCCGGATGCATGACGATGGCATCCGGCTTGGCCAGGGCCAGCTTTTGCGGCGTCAGGCCGTAGTGGCGTAAGTATTCGCCGGCCGACGGCAACAGCGCCCCGGTCATCCGCTCGTTCTGCAGGCGCAGCATGATGATCACGTCCGCATCCCTGAGGCCCTCGTTCATGTCGTGGAAGACATGCACGCCCAGCTTGTCGAGATGTTTGGGCAGCAGGGTTTCCGGCCCGATGGCCCGGACCTCGGGCACGCCGAGCGTGGTCAGGGCATGAATATCCGAGCGGGCGACGCGCGAATGCAGGATGTCGCCGACAATGGCGACGCGCAGCTGCGTGAAGTCCTTCTTGTAGTGGCGGATCGTATACATGTCGAGCAGCCCCTGGGTTGGATGGGCGTGGCGCCCGTCGCCGGCATTGACGACATGGATGTCGTCGCGGCCGACCCGCTGCAGGTGTTCGGCGATCAGGTAGGGGGCGCCGCTCGACGCGTGGCGAACGACGAACAGGTTGGCGTGCATGGCGCACAGGTTGTCGATGGTATCGAGCAGCGTTTCGCCTTTGCTCGCCGACGACTTGTTGATGTCGAGATTGATGACGTCGGCCGACAGGCGCTTGGCGGCGATCTCGAAGGTGGTGCGGGTACGCGTCGAGTTCTCGAAAAACAGGTTGAAGACGCTCTTGCCGCGCAGCAAGGGCACCTTCTTGACCTCGCGCGCCGAAACTTCCATGAAGGATTCGGCTGTATCGAGAATCTGCGTCAGGACGCTTTTCGGTAGACCTTCGATGGAGAGCAGGTGGCTGAGTTCTCCGTTCCTGTTGAGCTGCGGGTTATACATTTTCCAGCCTCCAGGCAAGCCGACCGCTGTCGCCGCGGTCGAGAACCAGACTCTGGTTATCGCCCAGGGTGACCTCCCAGGCACCGTAGGTGGGGGCCACCGGCAGTTCGCGTCCGCCGCGATCGGCCAGCACGGCCAGTTCGACCGCAGCCGGACGGCCGTAATCGAATAGTTCGTTGATGGCGGCACGGGTGGTACGGCCGGTGTAGAGCACGTCATCGACCAGGATCAGGTGGCGGCCTTCGACATCGAAGGGGATGACCGTCGGCTTGACCTGCGGGTGCAGCCCTTTCTCGGCGAAGTCGTCGCGGTAGAAGGAAACATCGATCAGGCCGATCTCTTCGCTCAGGCCAAGCAGATCCTTCAAGCGCTCGGCGATCCAGGCGCCGCCGCTGTATATCCCGACCAGCGCCGGGTTCTTGGTCAATTGCGGGCGAATCAGGTCGGCCAGTTGGCGACACTGGGCCTCGGCTTCAGGCAGAGGATTGGTCAGATTGGGCATGCGGACTTTCAAGCCAGGTTTGGAGAATGAGTTGCGCCGCCACGGCGTCGAGAAGCGGCTTGGCGGCCTTGCTGTTGCGGCCCGTTTCGCGCAGCCGGGCTGCGGCGTCGAGCGAGGTCAGGCGTTCGTCGGCAAGGTCGACCGGCAGTTTGTAGCGGCGTTGCAGGCGCTCGGCGAACTTCGTCGCCAGCCGCGTCATGTCATGCGGCGTGCCGTCGGCGTGGGTAGGCAGGCCGACGACCAGCTGCTCCGGCTGCCATTCGGCGATCAGCTTGGCGATGGCGGCAAAACGGTCGTCGTTCGATTCGGCATGGATGGTGGTCAGCGGGTGGGCGGTGCCAAGCAGGGTCTCGCCGGTGGCGACGCCGATGCGTTTTTCGCCGAAGTCGAAGGCGAGGACAGTACCCATCAGCGACGCGATCCGCTCATGCGTGGCCGGCCACGTCGGAAAGCTGGGTAAAGCTGATGCCGAGTTTTTGCATGGCCGCGGGCAGGCGCTCTTCCGGCGGCATGTCGAAGAGGATTTCGGCCTTGGCCGGCACCGTCAGCCAGGAATTCTGGGCCAGTTCGTTTTCGAGTTGACCGGCATCCCATCCGGCATAGCCGAGAGTGACGATGATTTCCGCCGGCAAGCCCGCGCTGCCCACCGAATTCAGCACGTCGCGCGAACTGGTCAGGCCGACCTCGCTATTCACCGCCAGGGTCGATTGCCAATGGCCGACCGGGCGATGCAGCACGAAACCGCGATCGAGTTGCACCGGACCGCCAAAATAGACCGGCAGTCTGGCCAGGTTTTCAACCGACAGCTTGATGTCTATCTTGTCGAACAATCCGGCCAGATCCATGTCGATCGGACGATTGACGATAATCCCCAAGGCCCCGTTCTCGTTGTGTTCACAGATGTAGACGAGGGCGTTCGAGAAATAGGGGTCTTCCAGGGCCGGCATGGCGATCAGGAAGTTGTCGGTCAGGTTGACATTGTCCATGCTGGAATTTTAATCGCCGAGGAGATACAAACCAACCATGAAAATAGAAAAAGCCCTCGTCTGGTTTCGCCGCGACCTGCGCGATTACGACCATGTCGCCCTGAGCACGGCGCTGAGCGAAGCGCGGCAGGTCTATTGCGCCTTTGTTTTCGACACCGAAATACTCGACGCACTGCCCGAGCGGCGAGACCGGCGCCTCCATTTCATCCGAGAATCTCTGGTCGAACTGGATGCCGCGCTGCGGGCCGGGAGCGGCGGCCTGATCGTCCGCCATGGCAAGGCGAGCCGGGAAATTCCCGCACTGGCGCGACGACTCGGCGTGTCGGCGGTGTTCGCCAACCGCGATTACGAGCCTGCGGCCAAGCAGCGCGACGACGCGGTGAAGCAAACCCTGAACGCCGACGGCATCGCTTTTCGCGCCTTCAAGGACCAGGCGATTTTCGACGGCGACGAGGTGCTGACCCAGGCCGGCAGGCCATTCTCCGTCTTCACGCCTTACAAGAACGCCTGGCTGAAACGGCTGAGCCCGGCCGACACCGCGCCCTGGCCTTGCACCGGCCGCTTGGCGGGAAGCGCCTTGGCCGGCGTGCCGGCGCTGGCCGAGATCGGCTTCACGACGAGCGATCTGGACACCCTCGGCATCCAGCCCGGGATGGCAGGCGCCCGCGCCTTGTGGACGACCTTTCGCGACCGGCCCATCGCGCATTACGGCGCACTGCGCGACTTCCCTGCGGCAAGGGGAGTCTCCTACCTGTCGGTACACCTCCGTTTCGGCACCCTATCGATCCGCGAACTGGTTCGCACCGCCCTGGCTAAAGGCGCCGACGCCTGGCTCGGCGAACTGATCTGGCGGGATTTCTATTTCATGATTCTCGACCGCTTTCCACAGGTCGTCGACCATGCCTTCAAGCCGGCATACGACGCCATCCGGTGGGCCGACTGGCCGGCCGGATTCGCCGCCTGGCGGGAGGGACGCACCGGCTACCCGTTGGTGGACGCGGCGATGCGCCAGCTCAATTCCTGCGGCTGGATGCACAACCGCCTGCGCATGCTGGCCGCCTCTTTCCTGAGCAAGGATCTCGGTCTCGACTGGCGCCTGGGCGAAGCTTATTTTGCCGGGCAGCTCAACGATTTCGACCTGTCGGCCAACAACGGCGGCTGGCAATGGGCCGCATCGAGCGGCTGCGACGCCCAACCCTACTTCCGCATTTTCAACCCGGTCACCCAGTCGGAAAAGTTCGACCCCGACGGTCGGTTCATTCGCCGCTACCTGCCGGAGCTGGCCAGGGTGCCGAACAAATACATCCACGCCCCGTGGCTGATGGGGCGAAACGAGCAGGAAGCGCTGGGCGTGGTGATCGGGCGCGACTATCCGGGACCGATCGTCGATCACGCCAGGGCGCGTGCGGCAACGCTGGCCCGCTATGCCGTGGTCAAAAAGGCGGTCTGAGGCTGTCCGGGCCGGCCAGGCGACCGGCCGGATCTATCGGTCCCGGTGACAATATCCGGCGACCAGGCCGAGCAACTCGACCTCGTCGTAGGGTTTCCCCAGGTAGTGATTGGCGCCGATTTCCAGCGCATGGTTGCGGTGCTTGTCGGCCGTGCGCGAGGTAATCATGATGACCGGCAGCGAACGCAAACGAGCGTCGGCACGGATGTTGCGCACCAGATCGAATCCGTCCATGCGCGGCATTTCGATATCGGAGAGCACGACGTCAGGTACGATATCGATCATTTGCTCCAATGCGTCAACGCCATCCTTGGCGAGCAGAACCTGATAGCCCTCGCGCATCAACAGGCGACTGACGATCTTGCGCACGGTCAGCGAATCGTCCACAACCATCACGGTCGGCAGGTACGCCGCCTCAAGCTGAACCGGTGACAACATCGCCGGCACCGCCGTATGTACCATGGAGACAAGGGTCCGACTGGCCAGTGCGACCGGGTTGAGAATGAGCACCACCTTGCCGTCGCCGAGCACCGTGGCGCCGGCAATGCCGACCACACGGGCAAGCTGGGCACCGATGTTCTTGACGACGACCTCCTGGTTGCCCTTGAGTTCGTCGACCAGCACGGCCGCCCGCTGGGAACCGGAGCGCAGTAACAGGACCCAGTATTGACGATGGGCTTCCGGTACCGCCCGCTCATCCCCCAAAAGGTGGGGCAGGAAATGGAAGGGATAGCGATTGTCCTGCCAGAGGACTTCGCCCTGCTTGCGGATGGCCGCCAGACCCTGTTCCTTCATCTCCTTGACCTGCTCGATCATCGTGGACGGCACGGCGTAGAGTTGGCTGCCGACGCGGACCAGCAGTGTCTGGGTGACTGCCAGCGTCAGCGGCAGGTAGAGGCGGAAGGTGGTTCCCCGACCGGGTTCCGAAACGATTTCGATACGGCCGCCGAGCGCGGAAACCTCAGTCTTCACCACATCCATGCCGACACCGCGGCCGGCCAGTTGCGTCAACTCGACGGCAGTCGAAAAACCGGGCATGAAGATGAAGTCGAACAAATTCCCCGACTCCGCTGCCTGCCCCGGCTGGAGCAGTCCCATGCTTTCGGCCCGGGCTCGGATGCGGTCGGCATCCAGCCCCCTGCCATCGTCGGACATGGAAAGGATGATTTCATTACCCTCCTGGGCCAGTTTGACGACGACTTCGCCAACCTCCGGCTTGCCCGCCGCCAGGCGCTCGTCACGGCTCTCGATGCCGTGCGCCACGGCATTACGGAGCATGTGTTCGATCGGCGGCAGCATCTTGTCGAGTACCGAGCGGTCGATATCGACCTGGCCACCGACGATATCCAGATTGGCCCGCTTTCCGGTCTCCTTGGCCGTCTGTCGCACAATGCGGTAAAGGCGCTCGGTCTGACTGGCAAAGGGCACCATGCGCACACTCATCAGTTCTTGCTGCAGGCTGCGGTTCAGGCGCGACTGGTCAAGAATGGCGGCATTGGCGTCGTCGAGGTTCTTCAGCAAGTTCTGCTGGACCGTCGCCACGTCGTTGACCGATTCGGCCATGAAGCGGGTCAGTTCCTGGAAGCGCGTGAAGCGGTCCATCTCGAGCGGGTCGAAATCGACCTCGCCGTCCGGCGTATGGGCAACCCGCGCCTGAATCTGCGTTTCGGCCTGAATTTCGATCTCACGCAGCTGGCGACGCAGGCGAATGACGTTTTCCGTCAGTTCGAGCAGCGAGCCCTTCAGGCTACGCATTTCGCCTTCGATCCGGGTCCGGGCGATGGACAACTCGCCAGCCTCGTTGACCAGACGATCGACCAGGTCGGCACGGACCCGCAGCGTCGCGCGCTGGCCCGAAGCATCGGTTTCCGCCTCGGCTTCGACCGCCGCTGCCGGCACGACGACCGGAGCCGCCACAGGCGCACTTCCGGACTCGGCAATGACCGGCTCGGCAAGCGCGGCCGCTTCCTGCGGTCCTTCGCGCAAGCGCTCAACGGCTTGGGCCAGCATGTCGCAACCGGACTCGATTTCCTCGATGAAGGCCGGCGATGCCGAAGCGGCACGCATGGCTTCCTCGACCCGGGCTTCCAGCATGTGCGTCGCTTCGCCCAGGTTCATCGCCCCGGCCATGCGGGCGCTGCCCTTGAAGGTGTGCAGCAGGCGGGCGATGCCGTGCGACGCGGCGCTGCTCGCCGGATCGGCACGCCAGGCGCGCAGCTGCGTGGTCAGGTCGCGCGTCAGATCGACCGCCTCTTCGAGGAAGATGGGCAGCAGCTGTTCGTCCAATTCATCGGTCAGCTGCGGCCGGGAGG
>JAJXVG010000018.1 GCA_021782315.1 Pseudomonadota bacterium
TCCGGGTAGAACTTGATCTCGCCGGAATGGACGACGTCCAGCGCCTTCTCGGTGATCGACCTGCCGTCGACGCCGGGCTTGGACATGGCGACGAACCACTGGTCGGTGAGCATGGGTTCGATGACGACGTTGGTCCGGTCGCCGCGCGGCACTTTCAGTTTGTGCTTGTCGGTCTTGACCAGGATGCCGAGTGTTTCGAGATCGGCGACGACGGCCTTGCGGGCGTCGAAGCGGTCGAGGCCGCGATATTTCTCCGGGGCGTTCTCGTTGATCTTGGCGTCCAGCGTCAGAATGGCGATCATCGGCAGGCCGTGGCGCTGGCCGACCGCATAGTCGTTGAAATCGTGGGCCGGCGTGACCTTGACGCAACCGGTGCCGAATGCGAGATCGACGTAGCTGTCGGCGATGATCGGGATTTCGCGGTCGGTCAGCGGCAATCTCACCATCTTGCCGATCATGTGCCGGTAGCGTTCGTCCTCCGGGTGCACCATGACGGCGGTGTCGCCGAGCATGGTTTCCGGACGGGTGGTGGCGACGACCAGGCTGTCCGAGCCGTCGGTCAGCGGGTAGCGGATATGCCACATGAAACCGTCTTCCTCCTCCTGGACGACTTCGAGGTCGGAGACGGCGGTGTGCAGCTTCGGATCCCAGTTGACCAGGCGCTTGCCGCGGTAAATCAGGCCTTCGTTGTAGAGACGGACGAAGGTTTCGTTGACCACCTTGTTGAGTCCGGCATCCATGGTGAAGCGCTCGCGCTTCCAGTCCGGACTGGTGCCCATGCGGCGCATCTGCTTGGTGATGGTGTTGCCTGAGTATTCCTTCCATTCCCAGACCTTTTCCAGGAATTTTTCGCGGCCGAGGTCGTGGCGAGAAATGCCCTGGGCATCCAGTTGGCGCTCGACGACGATCTGCGTCGCGATGCCGGCGTGGTCGGTGCCCGGCTGCCACAGTGTGTTGTGGCCGCGCATCCGGTAGTAGCGGGTGAGCGCGTCCATGATCGTCTGGTTGAAGCCGTGGCCCATGTGCAGCGTGCCCGTGACATTGGGCGGCGGCAGCAGGATGCAGAAATTGTCGGCCGCGCCGTCGTCGGTGCCGGCGGCGAAATAGTTCTTGGATTCCCATTCGGGATACCAGCGACGTTCAATATCGGCGGGTTCGAAGGCTTTGGCGAGTTCCATGGGTTTGGCAGAATTGGGGAAAACCCGTGATTATACCCGCGATTGTTCCCCCCTCTTCGCCGCCCTAGTTGGGTCCTTCCGAGATGATGGCCGCCCACGTCGATGAGCGGTAGCCTGGCGGTTTCCATCTTGGTTTCCAGGGCAGGTCGATACCTTGCGCCGGGGTGTCGAAAGTCAGGCCGGATACCGCATTGCGCAGGGCAGGGGGCATTTCTCCGCCCCTGCCCGCCGTCGACCAGACGACGACGACCTTGCCGTCCGGCCTTGGCTGCGGCATGTCGATTTCGGGCGTGATAAAACGAGAATCGGGGAAGAAGCGCCGGAGATTGCCGCCTATGGTCGCGTCCTCGCTGACGATGGTTCCCCGGCGGAAGCCAAGGTCCTCCAGTTTGTTCGCCAGGTCGGCGTAGGGAACGCCCCAGCGACAGCGTGAGCAAAAGGGTTCGTAGACGAACAGATTGCCGCTGCGCACCGCGTAGGCGGTAATCGTGAAGGCGAGCAGGACGGCCATGAAGACCCGCACCCGGCGCGGCGTCGGGGCGGTTTCCTGGGCTTTCGCGGTGAGCCAGGGAATGGCGATGACCAGCATCGGCAGAATGCTGTGCACGGCATAGTTGGCGTGCGAATAGAGCAGGCCGTTGAAGATGATGTGTCCGCTCAGTTCTATGAGCAGAAGATGCAGCAGGAATTGCCTGGTATCGACCGTCTCCGAGGCCGGGGGACGAAGCGGGCTGTGCCGGAAGATGCGCCGGAAGATCGCCGGAAAGGTCAGTGGCAGGATGACGATGTAGGGCGCCAGGACGAGCAGGGGGAAGCTGAGCGCATCGCGCAGGCTCTTGCCCAGGCCCGAAAGCGAATGCTGGGGCAGGGCGGGGACGAGGATGCTGCCGAGTTCGTGCAGGCGTGAAGCATCCGCCGTCAGCCAGAGGAGGTAGGGCGAGACGATGAGCAGGCTGAGCGGGAGAGCAGCCAGCATGGGCAGCGCGAATACCCGGTGCCGCATGGCCGGTTGCAGGCTGGCCGCGAGCAGGGCCGAGAGCAGGACGAAGGCGTAGATGTGCTCGGAAAGCAGGCCGCATCCGATAAGCGCGGCGAGGATGAGATAGCTGCTCCGGCCGGGGCGATCGGCCAGTCGCAACAGGGCCCAGACCGTGGCGACCGATAGCGCCATGGCGCCGACGCGATGGGTGAAGCCCTCGTGGAAGCGCCAAAATATCTGGTAAACGCTGGCCATCGATTCGACCGCGATAAAGGCCCACATCCCACTGCCTGTCAGTTGTCGCGTGATCTGGAACAGGCATCCCGCTATGCCGACCAGCAGACTGTACTTGAGCAGCAGAAAACTCTGGAGTCCGGTCCCGAAAAGCTGTTGCAGCAGCCATAGCGCCCAGTCGTAGATGGGGCCTTGCACAAGGCTGTAGCCGGGCTGCAGGGCCTGGATCAGGATATTGTCCAGGGGGTCGTCTTCTCCGAGATTTCCCGAAGCCATCAGGCGGGTCAGGGCATGGACCGTTGCGTAGGTGGCGACGATGGCGATGACGGCCGGCAGGGTGAATGGAAAACGGGAGGAGGCCGCCGCGGCAGACACGCTTGAATTGCTTTGAGTCATGAAGTGATGGGATGAGGGCTTCGGGCCGCGGGACGGCTAGTTGTTGGCGATCATGTCCTGTTCGGCCAGGAAGTCTTTGACGGTCGACTCGATGATCTGGGGCAGTGCCGCCTTGAGGCGCACCTCTATGCGGCCGGCGAGTTCCCGAACCAGTTGGTCGCGCCAGGCCGGGTCGGTGGGTGGCGGCGGCATTTCCAGGCTCTGGCTGGCAGGTGGGGCGGCAGCGTCAGTCAGCGGTATCGAAAGGCCTGCTTCCGGGGTGTCCGTCTCGGTGTCGATCAGGGTCAGGAGCGGAATGCCGTCGTCTTCGTCGACGACATCGGTCAATACCGGTGCATCGTCGAGTTCGCCGTTGCTTTGGCGCTTGCGATGCATCAGGGCGTCGGCTCGGGCGATGATCGGGCTGGGCACCTTGTTTCCTTAGCGGTCGCTGAGATCGAAATAGCGGACTTCGTAACCTCGGTCCTTGTAGAACTTGACCCGATCGCGGGCAGTGAGGCGGTCATTTTCTTCCTGCCCGACCACTTCGATCAGGCTCTGGAAGCGCGAAAATCCCGGTGGAATTTCCTCGCTCAGGTTCATCAGCCGCTCGTCTTGCGGAATGCTCTCCAGATTGTCGGTGATCTGGATGGGGGTTTCGGCGGCCAGGGGCGAACCGGCCCGGCAATGGGGCACGAAACTGAGCGCCGAATGGGTCCACAGCATGCGATCGATGCTGCTGGCCACCATGTTTTCCACCGCATAGACCAGCACCGGCTTTTTCTTGGCGTAAGCGCCGCTCAGCAAGGCGCAGGCGGCGGCAATCCTGTCCGCCGCGCCGTGATAGAAAAAAACCTGGGTCAATTGAGCTTGCCCGCTCGCTGCAGCAGGTAATGGGTGAGCAGCGGCACCGGCCGGCCGGTAGCCCCCTTGCCGGCGCCCGATTTCCATGCCGTGCCGGCAATGTCGAGGTGTGCCCAGTCGAATTTCTTGGTGAAGCGGGAGAGGAAGCAGGCGGCCGAGATGGCCCCTGCCGAGCGGCCGCCGCCGATGTTGCCCATGTCGGCGAACGGACTCTTCAGTAATTCCTGGTAGTCGTCCCACAGGGGCAAGTGCCAGGCGCGGTCATGGGCCTCGTCGCCGGCGTCGAGCAGCTCGCGGGCCAGGCTGTCCTTGTTGGCGAACAAGCCGGTCGCTACATTGCCGAGCGCGACGACGCAGGCGCCGGTCAGCGTCGCGACATCGATCACGGTGTCGGGGTCGAAGCGCTCGGCGTAGGTCAACGCGTCGCACAGGATCAGGCGTCCCTCGGCATCGGTATTGAGGATTTCTATGGTCTGGCCGGACATCGAGGTGACAATGTCGCCCGGCCGGGTCGCCTTGCCGCCTGGCATGTTTTCGGTGGCGGGGATGACGATGGTCAGGTTGATCGGCAGGGCCATGCGGGCAACCGCCTGCATCGTGCCGAGCACGCTGGCGGCGCCGCACATGTCGTATTTCATTTCGTCCATGTCTGCGCCGGGTTTCAGCGAGATGCCGCCGGTGTCGAAAGTGACCCCCTTGCCGACCAGGACGACCGGTTTTTCGCTGGTCTTGCTGCCCTTGTAGCTCAAAACGATCAGCTTGGGCGGCTGGTGTGATCCCTGGGCCACGGCCAACAGGGAGTACATGCCCAGTTTTTCCATGGCGTCGCGGTCGAGGATCTCGCAGTCGAGTTTGAAGGCCTTGGCCATGGCCTGCGCCTGTTCCGCCAGGTAGGTCGGATGGCAGACATTGGGCGGCAGGTTGCCCAGCGTCTTGGTCATGCTCATGCCTTCGGCGATGGCGATGCCCTGGTTCAGCGCTTCCTCGGCCGGTGCCAACTCGTTGCGCCGCTCGACGCTGAAAGTCAGTTTGCGCAGGGGCCGGCGAACCTCTTCCTTCTTGCTCTTGAACTGTTCAAATTTGTAGCATGAGTCCAGCACGAGTATCGTCGCCTGGCGAATCCGCCAGGCGACGCTGCGTTTTCTGACCGGGAGTTCGGTCAGGAATATGGATGCGTCGAAAGCGCCGGTTTCGTTAAGTACTTTCACTGTCGCGGCGATGGCGGCGCCGTATTCCTTTTCGCGAAAATCCTTTTCCTTGCCCAGTCCCACGAGCAGAACGCGGTCGCACAGCGTGCCGGGAACGTTTTGCAGGAGCAGGGTGGAGGAAGGTTTCCCCTCCATGTCGCCGCGGCGAATGATGTCGGCGATATAGCCGCCCGATACCTTGTCGAGCAGTTCGGCCGGCAGGGTCAGTTTTCTCGATTCGAAGACGCCGACGACGACGCAGGCGCTACGCTGTTTCTCCGGACTTCCACTTTTTATGCTAAATTCCACAAGCTGCTCCTGATCAAGGAAATATCAGTTTCCGAGGGATTATCCTCGTATTTTTTCGGTTTCGTCAAAGCATGATATTCGAACGCGCCGTGCGGCGCGAGTTTGCTCAGGCTGCCGCCGGCATCAGTATTGCACTGCTGGCTATCCTGGCTTCCATCCTGTTGATTCGCCTTCTGAAAGAGGCCGTCGGAGGGCGCATCGTGCCCGAAGCGGTAGCCTCGCTGCTCGGTTTCGCCCTGCTGAACCTGATGCCGCTGGTGCTGAGCCTGATGCTTTTCGTCTCGATACTGCTCAGTTTGACCCGGGCATTCCGGGACTCCGAAATGGTGGTCTGGTTTTCCTGCGGTTTGCCGCTGACGGCCTGGGTGCGACCGGTGCTCGGCTTCGCGCTGCCTTTCGTGCTGGTTATCGCCGGCCTGGCGGGCTTTCTCTCGCCCTGGGCGAACTTGAATACGGCGCAGTATCGGCAGGTCCTGTCGGCGCGTAGCGATGCTTCCCAGATTTCGCCCGGTGTCTTTCAGGAAACGAAAGCCGGGAAGCGGGTATTTTTCGTCGAAGCCATGGCCAATAGCGACACCATGCTCGGCAATATTTTCGTTGCCAGCCTGCAGGACGGCAAACTGGGTGTCGTCGTCTCCGATCGCGGCTACCAGGAGTACGCCGAAAACGGCGATCGCTTCGTCGTCCTCGAAAAAGGGCGTCGTTACGAAGTCGAGCCAGGCTCTCCGGAGTTCAGGGTGATGGAGTTCGAGCGCTACAAGGTGCGCACCGAGGACGCTGAAGCCAAGCCTGCTGAACATCTGCCCAATCGCATGTCGACGATGGAGTTGTTGCAGGAGGACAGTAACCGGACTCGCGGCGAACTGCTGTGGCGAATCGGCATCCCGATCTCGGCATTGATCCTGGCCTTGCTGGCCATCCCGCTTTCATATGTCAATCCGCGCGCCGGCCGTTCGGCCAATATGCTGATCGCGGTTCTCATCTACGCCATCTACAGCAATCTGCTGTGGGTCGCCCAGGCCTGGGTTTCCCAGGGGAAGTTGTCGTTCTGGATCGGCGTGTGGGTCATTCACGCCTGCATGGTCGTCCCCCTGTGTTTCATGTTCTATCGTCGAATCGCCATCAGGATGCCGTGGCAGAGGAGGGGCGGTGTTTAAGTTGGGCATCTATCAGCGCTACCTGATGCGAGAGATTCTCGCCTCGGTGCTGCTCGTGCTGTTGGCCTTCCTCGCGCTCTTCGCATTTTTCAATTTTGTCGACGAATTGCGCAATGTCGGCCGGGTCGATTACACGGCGGGTCGCGCCGCCTTGTTCGTCATGCTCGGCTTGCCCGGCCTGGTTTATGAACTGATCCCGATTGCCGCATTGATCGGTTCGCTGTATGCCTTGTCCACATTGGCCAGGCATTCCGAAATTACCGTTCTGCGCGCGTCCGGACTGGCTACCTCGGAACTGCTTTACACTCTGTTTCGGGCGGCGGCAATACTGGCCGTGTTTACTTTCCTGGTCGGTGAATTGCTGGTTCCCGTCAGCGAACGCCTTGCCCAGGAAATCAAGGCGAAGGCGCTGAGCAAGGTTATCGCACAAAGTGGCCTGGACAGCGGTCTGTGGATCAAGGATGGGCGGAGCTTCATCAATGTCCGTCAAGCCAATCCGGACGCCACGCTGGAGGGGGTGAGAATCTACCGTTTTACGGCGCAATACACGCTGGAATCGGTCACCGAAGCGCGCCAGGCAAGTTTCCGTCTGCCGGATGTCTGGGTTTTGAAGGATGTGGTCAAAACGGAACTGAACGGCAATTCCTCGCGAGTCGAGTCCAGCAAGGATGCCGAATGGCGCTCCGCGGTCACCCCGGATTTGCTGTCGATCCTGATGGTCTCGCCCGAACGGATGTCGCTTTACGGTCTGTTCAACTATACCCAGCATCTGCTGGACAACAGGCAGAAAGCCGAGCGTTACCAGATCGCTCTCTGGAAAAAACTGATCTATCCGCTGACCGCCCTGGTCATGGTCGCCCTGGCGCTGCCTTTCGGGTATTCCCACGACCGCGTCGGCGGCGTAAGTCTCAAGATTTTTGCTGGCGTCATGCTGGGAATTCTGTTCTATGCGCTGAACGGGCTTTTTTCCAACCTCGGCGTGATCAACTCGTGGCCTCCATTTGCCAGCGCGACGGCACCCGCCGCCCTGTTCCTGTTCACGGCGATCGGGATGCTGTGGTGGGTCGAGCGCCGCTGATCAATCGCTGCCGATTATTCGGGTTCCGGCGATTCTGTCGTGCAGGAATTGCTTGTCAGGGTCGAACAGGGCCCAGGCAATTCCAATGCCGAACAACAGGATGCTTGGCCAGGCCAGCATGTAGCGCAACACCGCCTGCAGCGGTCTCGGCGGCGTGCCGTTCGCGTCGACGACGCGAAGCTTCCAGGTCTTCATCGGTAGCGTCTGCCCGCCATTGAGCCAGCACCAGACGAAGTAGGCCATGAGCAGCAGGGTGACGTGCAGCCATAACAATTTGGGCGCGAGGGAAAAGCCGAAGCCCGAAAGGACGATTTGCGGCAGCAGGAAACCGATGAGCAGGATCGAGAAGACAACCAGGCCTTCATAAAGCATGCAGGCCAGGCGTCGCCTGATTCCGGGCAGATGGCCGGACATCAGTGTTTGATCGCTTCGGCGGCGGTTGGCTGGGGTGTCATTTCGGCAGACGGGGCGATGGTCGACGGGGGGAGCGGTTCGGTGATCGGCGGGGGGGCGAGCAACTGGGAAGATTTCCCCTCTTCTCGAACGCGGGCCTGCTGGTCGGGCGGCAAAATCGAGTAGGCCTCCCATTTTTGCTTGACGATCTGCTTCTGGTCCGGCGGCAACTGGTTGAAATCCCTGTACGACCGGCGAATCTTGGAGCGCTGCTCGGGCGTCAGTTCCGCCCACTCGCGCATCCGGTCCTGCATGCGCTGCTGCTCGTCCTGTTTCATTGACGAGTAGCGTTCGGCAATGCTCAGCCACTTCATGCGCCGAATGTTTCCCATCTTGTCCCAGTCCTTGGCGAGCGGCGCCAGGGCATCCCGCTGCTGCTGACTCAATTGGCGCCACGCCGGTTGCGGCGGGGTGCCAATGATTGCCGTCGTTGGCGGTTCGGCTATGGCGGTGGCCAAGGTGAGACAGAGAATTACTCCGCCGACGAGTCGTCTTTTAACCATTCGAAAAAGTCGTTATCCAAGAAAGCATCGGGGGGGAGTTCGTCGGTGAGCAGGGCGCTATCGACCTGTTCCAGTTCGTTTACATACTGGACGCTATGCCAGTAGAAGGAAATCCACATGCCGAGCAGCAGGGCCAATGCCGCCAGGGTCTGCTTGGCGTAGATGGCGCGCGAACCCGACCAGAAAGAGGGAGCGCCGGCTGTTGCCGGCACCATTTGCGGGACGGCCTGTTTCTGCTTGGCCAGCGCCAGATGGCGGGCGGCCTCCAGCCGCCGCGTCGCCGCCGGCGGCACATCCTTCAGTCCGAAATTCAGCGCCTGCCGAATTCTATATGCGTAACGTTCTTCGTTCATAATTTGATACCTCTTGCCGACAGGGCGGCTGCCAACGCGTGTGTGGCGCGCGAGCAGTGGGTTTTGACGCTGCCTTCTGAGCAGCCCATCGCAGCCGCGGTCTCGGCTACGTCCATGTCTTCCCAATAACGCATGAGGAAGGCTTCGCGTTGACGTGCTGGCAGTTTTTTTATTTCATCATCGATCAGGTTCAGTGTCTGGGCCTGCTGCAGCTTGCTTTCGGGCGTTCGCGGCCCGGTTTCGTCCTCGTCGGCGGCCAGGGTTTCGAGCGGGTCGTAATCGTCCTCGTCATCGGGTGTGAAGGCGGAGAGCAGGGTGGTCCACATCGAGCGGACCTTGCTGCGCCGGTAGTAGTCTCGAATGGTATTCTGCAGGATACGCTGGAAGAGCATCGGATACTCGTCGTCCGGCCGGTCGCCGTACTTCTCGGCCAGCTTGAGCATGGCGTCCTGAACGATGTCGAGCGCGGCTTCTTCGTCGCGAACGGCAAATATCGCCTGTTTGAAGGCTCTGCGTTCGACGGATTCCAAAAAGCTGGAGAGTTGTTGGGGGGATGACAGGGTCGGCTCTTCCGAAAGTTCTTGAGCATTATAGTGAATTGCCGGGAAACCTTGACCGAAAATGGGCGGTCGATTAAGGTTACGCCCTTTTCAGCAATAGCTTTTTTAGGCTCGAGAATGATGATCAGCGGTGCAGAAATTGTAATCAGGTGCCTGCAAGAAGAAAAGGTCGATTGTGTTTTCGGTTACCCCGGCGGGTCCGTGCTGCACATTTACGACGCCCTTTTCAAACAGGATCAGGTCAAGCACATTCTGGTCCGCCACGAACAGGCGGCCGTTCACGCTGCGGACGCTTATTCGCGTTCGTCGCAGAAAGTCGGTGTGGCCCTGGTTACCTCCGGTCCCGGCGTGACCAATACGGTCACCGGTATCGCCACTGCCTACATGGACTCCATTCCTATGGTGGTCCTGACCGGTCAAGTGCCGACCCAGTACATCGGCCAGGATGCCTTCCAGGAATGCGACACGGTCGGCATCACGCGCCCTTGCGTCAAGCACAACTTCCTGGTCAAGGACGTCAAGGACCTGGCAACGACCATCAAGAAGGCTTTCCACATTGCCGCCACCGGTCGTCCCGGGCCGGTCGTCGTCGATATCCCCAAGGATATTACGGCTCAGATGTGCGAGTTCGACTACCCGAAAACGATCCAGATGCGCTCCTACAACCCCGTGGTCAAGGGGCATCTCGGCCAGATCAAGAAGGCCGTGCAGATCCTGCAGGAAGCCAAGCGTCCGATCATCTATGCCGGCGGCGGAGTCATTCTCTCCGATGCGGCCGACAGGCTGACCAAACTGGCGCACCGGCTGAATTTCCCGGTGACCAATACCCTGATGGGCTTGGGCGGGTTTCCGGCAACCGACCGGCAATCGGTCGGCATGCTCGGCATGCACGGCACCTTCGAAGCCAATAACGCCATGCATTACGCCGACGTGATCCTGGCCGTGGGCGCCCGTTTCGACGACCGCGTCATCGGCAATCCGGAGCATTTCGGCGAAGAGAAGCGTCGCGTCATTCATATCGACATCGATCCTTCCTCCATTTCCAAGCGCGTCAAGGTCGATGTGCCCATCGTCGGCAATGTCGCCGACGTTCTCGATGAAATGAGCAAGCTGCTCGATACCGGCTTCAAGACCGATCCGGAAGTCGCCGACTGGTGGCAGCAGATCGATCAGTGGCGCGGCCGCGATTCCCTGCGTTACAAGCAGGCCGAACACATCATGCCGCAGTACGTCATCGAGAAGCTTTACGAGGTGACCGGCGGCGATGCTTTCGTCACCTCCGACGTCGGTCAGCACCAGATGTTCGCCGCCCAGTACTACAAGTTCGACAAGCCGCGGCGCTGGATCAATTCCGGCGGCCTGGGCACCATGGGGGTCGGCCTGCCTTACGGCATGGGCGTCCTCATGGCCAATCCCGACGTGCCGGTGGCCTGCGTGACAGGTGAAGGTTCCATCCAGATGTGCATCCAGGAGTTGTCGACCTGCAAGCAGTACGGTCTGCCGATCAAGATCATCAACCTGAACAACGGCATGCTGGGCATGGTCCGCCAGTGGCAGGAAATGTTCTATTCGAAGCGTTATTCGCAATCCTACGTCACTTCGCTGCCCGATTTCGTCAAGCTGGCCGAGGCCTACGGCCATGTCGGCATGCGTATCGAAAAGCCGGAGGACGTCGAACCGGCCCTGCGCAAGGCTTTTACCGAACACAAGAACGATCTGGTGTTCATGGACTTCATCATCGACCCGACGGCCAACGTCTTCCCGATGGTGGCGGCCGGCAAGGGGCTGACCGAAATGATCCTCGCCGAAGAACTGTAAGCGGGGGAGGAAAAGAACATGCGACACATCATTTCCATCCTGATCGAAAACGAATCAGGAGCACTTTCCCGCGTGGCGGGGCTATTTTCCGCCCGCGGCTACAATATCGAATCGCTCACCGTGGCACCGACGGAAGATCCCTCGTTGTCCCGGATGACCATCCTGACCCGGGGTTCCGACGAGGTACTCGAACAGATTACCAAGCAGCTCAACAAGCTGGTTGATGTGGTCAAGGTGGTCGATCTTTCCGAGGCCGCGCATGTCGAGCGCGAACTGATGCTGATCAAGGTTCGCGCCACCGGCAAGGACCGCGAAGAGATGAAGCGGATGGCCGATATCTTCCGTGGCCGTATCATCGACGTCACGGAGTCGACCTATGTCGTCGAGCTGACCGGTGCAAGCTCCAAGCTCGATTCGTTCATCGCCGCGCTCGATGCCGGCCTGATTCTCGAAACCGTCCGCACCGGCGTTTGTGGCATCGGTCGCGGTGATCGTATTCTCAAAGTCTGACCATTTGCCCATAAAGAGGATTTCATGAAAGTTTATTACGACAAGGACGCCGATCTCTCCCTGATCAAGGGCAAGAAGGTCACCATCGTTGGTTACGGCTCGCAGGGCCATGCCCACGCCCAGAACCTGAAGGATTCCGGCGTCAAGGTCACCGTCGGCCTGCGCAAGGAAGGCGCCTCCTGGAAGAAGGCCGAAGCGGCCGGCCTGAAGGTCGAAGAGATCGCCAAGGCCGTCAAGGGCGCCGACGTGGTCATGATCCTGTTGCCGGACGAGAACATTCCGCAGGTCTATAACGAAGAAGTCGCCCCGAACCTGAAGAAGGGCGCCGCCCTGGCCTTCGCCCACGGCTTCAACGTCCATTACAACCAGGTCGTGCCGCGCGCCGACGTGGACGTCATCATGATCGCCCCGAAGGGCCCCGGCCACACCGTCCGTTCCGAGTACCTGAAGGGGGGCGGCGTGCCGTCCCTGATCGCGGTGTACCAGGACGTGACCAAGAAGGCCAAGGATATCGCCCTGTCCTACGCGGCTGCCAACGGCGGTACCAAGGGCGGCGTCATCGAGACCAATTTCCGCGAAGAAACCGAAACCGACCTCTTCGGCGAACAGGCCGTGCTGTGCGGCGGCGCCGTCGAACTGGTCAAAATGGGTTTCGAAACCCTGACCGAAGCCGGTTACGCGCCGGAAATGGCCTACTTCGAGTGTCTGCACGAACTGAAGCTGATCGTCGACCTGATGTACGAGGGCGGCATCGCCAACATGAACTACTCCATCTCCAACAATGCAGAGTACGGTGAGTACGTGACCGGCAGCGAAGTGATCAACGAGCAGTCCCGCGTCGCCATGCGCAATGCCCTGAAGCGCATCCAGACCGGCGAATATGCCAAGATGTTCATCCAGGAAGGCAAGACCAACTATCCTTCGATGACGGCCCGCCGCCGCCTGAATGCCGTGCATCCGATCGAGACCGTCGGCGGTCAGCTGCGCGACATGATGCCGTGGATCAAGAAGAACAAGCTGGTCGACCAGTCCAAGAACTGATCTTGCCGGCTTCTTGATGGAGTGCGATGTCTGCCTCCATCCCGCGACGGGCGGTGTGGAAATCTGCACCGCCCTTGTTGTTTGCGGATTCTGCCAGCCTCGGGTGTATCCTTCCGTGATCGTAGTTCAAGCTGTGACCCATGACCGAACTCAAACCCCGTAAAGCCTTATTCAATCCCGAACTGAAGCGGCGCGGCATCTACGTGTTGCCCAACCTGTTTACCACGGCTGCGCTGTTTGCTGGATTCTTCGCCATCGTGCAAGCCATGCAGGGCGATTTCGAGCGGGCGGCGATGGCCATTTTCATCGCCATGGTGCTCGATGGCCTGGACGGCCGCGTGGCGCGCCTGACCCATACCCAGTCCGCCTTCGGGGCGGAGTATGACTCGCTGTCCGACATGGTCAGCTTTGGCGCTGCCCCGGCGCTGGTCGCCTACGAATGGGCCTTGCGCGACATGGGGCGCCTGGGCTGGATCGCTGCCTTTGTCTATTGCGTTGGCGCAGCCTTGCGCCTGGCCCGTTTCAATACGACCCTGGAGGTCATGGACAAGCGTTATTTCCAGGGGCTTCCGTCGCCGGCCGCCGCGGCTTTGGTCGCCGGCCTGGTCTGGGTGATGATTTCTTCCGGTATTCCGGGCAGCGAGGTGCGCTGGCTGGCTTGCGGACTGACCATCTTCGCCGGCGTCACCATGATTTCAAACATCCGTTACTACAGTTTCAAGGATATCAACCTGCGCAAGAGCGTCCCTTTCGTCGCAGTCGCAGCGATTGCCCTCGGCTTTGCCCTGGTCTCGCTCAGTCCGGAAATGGCCCTGTTCGGATTTTTCCTGATCTACGGCCTGTCGGGTTACGTGCAGGTTGCTGTCGGCCTGGTCAAGCGCAAGGCGCAGTGATATCACGGAGTACCAAATGAAACAGCATCTCGTTATTTTCGACACCACCCTGCGCGACGGTGAACAGAGTCCCGGCGCCTCGATGACCCGGGAAGAGAAGATTCGCGTCGCCCGGCAGCTTGAAAAAATGCGGGTGGACGTCATCGAGGCCGGTTTTGCCGCCGCTTCGCCGGGTGATTTCGATGCCATCCAGGCGATTGCCCAGGCGATCAAGGATTCGACGGTCTGTTCGCTGGCGCGCGCCAACGAAAACGACATCCGGCGGGCCGGCGAAGCGATCAAGCCGGCAAATTCGGGGCGGATACACACCTTTATCGCTACCTCGCCGATCCACATGGAGAAGAAGCTGCGCATGGCGCCGGATCAGGTGGTCGAACAGGCCGTCAGATCCATCGCCTGGGCGCGCGAGTACACAGACGATGTCGAATTTTCGGCAGAAGATGCCGGTCGCTCCGATATCGATTTCCTCTGCCGGATTTTCGATGAGGTCATCAGGGCCGGCGCGACGACCATCAACGTCCCCGACACCGTCGGCTACAACATACCGTTCCAGTACGCCGAAACCCTGCGCCAATTGATCGAGCGCGTGCCGAATGCCGACAAGGTGGTCTGGTCGGTGCATTGTCACAACGATCTCGGGCTGGCGGTGGCCAATTCCCTGGCCGCCGTGCTGGCCGGCGCGAGGCAGGTCGAATGCACCATCAACGGCCTCGGCGAGCGGGCAGGCAATGCCTCGCTCGAAGAGATCGTGATGGCGGTGCGCACCCGCGGCGACGTCTTTCCGGTCGAAACCCGGGTCGATAGCACGCAGATCGTTCCCGCCTCCAAGCTGGTTTCGCAGATTACCGGCTATCCGGTGCAGCCGAACAAGGCGGTGGTCGGCGCCAATGCCTTCGCGCACGAATCGGGCATTCACCAGGATGGCGTACTGAAGCATCGCGAGACCTATGAAATCATGCGGGCGGAGGATGTCGGCTGGAGCCAGAACAAGCTGGTTCTCGGCAAGCATTCGGGGCGCAACGCCTTCCGGAGCCGCCTGCAGGAACTCGGCATCGAACTGGAAAGCGACGAGGTGGTGAATGCCGCCTTCGCCCGCTTCAAGGAACTGGCTGACCGCAAGCACGAGATTTTCGACGAGGACCTGCATGCGCTGGTTTCCGACGAGGTGGTGACGCCGGACCAGGAGCGCTACAAGCTGCTCTATTCCCATGTCTGCTCGGAAACGGGCGAGATGCCTCACGCCAAGGTTATCCTCAGCGTCGACGGCAGCGAACGGAAAGGCGAGGCAAGCGGCGGCGGGCCGGTCGATGCGACGTTCAAGGCCATCGAAAGCATCGCCAACAGCGGCGCCGAGTTGATGCTTTACTCGGTCAATGCGATCACCACGGGAACCGATGCCCAGGGCGAAGTGACAACCCGTTTGAGCAAGGAAGGTCGGGTGGTCAACGGCAACGGGGCGGATACCGACATCGTCATCGCTTCCGCCCGTTCCTACCTGAACGCGCTGAACAAGCTGCATTCTTCACTGGACAAGGTCAGGGCCCAGGGCGACATCTGATCCCCTGATCTGTCCGCCAGAAGCCGCCTCAGCTTTGCTCGGCGGCTTTTTCTTTCAGAGGGGCGCGAGTGGCCCGGACAAAAAGGACGGTCGATACGAAGAGGGTTGCGGCGAGCACGGTTTCGCCGATCGCCAGCAACTGGATCAGGCCGTGGTCGCTGGTCGCGCGCAGGGCCCCTTCCATCAGGTAGAACTGGACGAATAGCGACAGCCACTTGTAGGTATAGCGTTTGCCGCGCAGGATGCCGAAGAGCGGGACGAGCAGGGCGGCCCCTTTCAATATCATCCACGAACCGCCCGGTTTGAGCGGGGCTAGCCAGCCTTCCCAGGCCAGACAGAGAAAAATCAGCGCAATCAGGCTGGCGCTGGCAGAAATTTGATAGCGTATGGCGTTGGTCACGATCAACTCAGTTTTTGGGCAAAAGCGGCCAGGCGGCTTTCGCCTTCGGTCAGCGCGGGGTTGCCCATGGCTCCGGCGGCGCGGCTCGGACCGTAGGGCGTTCCACCGCTGCTGGCCAAGACAGGCTCGGGTACGGTGCGCAGGCGAGTCTGCATGCCGGGGGGCGATTCGATCCCGCAGGCGATGCGTTTGGCCTGTGCTCGGACGGAACCGGGCTGGCTGTAATAGAGGACGAGGATTTCTTGCATGGGGAGCGACTATACACCCCCATGTATTGGCGCGGGTTTCGAGATCATGGGTGAGGGCGTGCCACAGCGTGATTGACGCTTTGGGTAAAAATGAGCGCGGAAAATGAACGTGGAAATGGGCTTGAAAGGCGAATTTGTGACTTCGGGCCGCCGAATGGCTGGACTGAACGGCGAAAATCAGTTGAAAGGCGGCTTCCGGCAGCACTTGAAGCTGAGTTGTCAATCAACGATTTTATTAAATAATTCGGTTCTGGCGCTTTTGGCTCGGCGGCGCAGAATGCAAAAGACGCGCTTCTCGATCAGCTTGCGGAGGTGTTTGATCGCTTGCACGATAGCTATTAATATGCTCTACCTATTATTTTTGGCGTTTTTTGTCGAGTTGCAATGGATGCAAAAGAAAGCATTGAAGCCTTTACGATTACATTTCGACGGGAAATTATTTTTTACCTGCGCCAACTGATCGGCGACAAGGAACTGGTCACCGTAAGCTGTGACGACGGCGAGGATGCATTCCTGACGCTGCTTCTCGATATCGACGAAAAAAACGACAGTCTGATCTTCGACTGGAGCGACATCGGCAACACCGCCCAGCATCTGCTCAATTCGCGGCAGGTGCAATTCGTCGCCAATCCGGTCGGCGTTCGCAACCAGTTTCTGACCGGCAAACCGAGAAAAACGACATACAAGGGGTTAAATGCCTTTGCAACCTCGATCCCGGAGAAATTTATCCGGTTTCAGCGCCGCGAGTATTTCAGGCTTGTCCTGTCGATGAGCCAGCGTATTCCTTGCCAGTTGACCCATGGTGCGATATCCGTGCCGATGTCGGTTGTCGATATCGGCATCGGTGGCGTCGGGCTGGAGTCGGCAACTGCCGATATTGCGTTTGAACCGGGGTGTATCTTTAAGAATGTCGCCATCGATCTGGGCAAGATCGGACGGCTCAATGTCGATCTGGAACTTCAGCATCTCCGGGAATTGAGCCACGGAGCGAAGCAGTTCAAAAAACTGGGCTGCAAATTCGTCAGACTGGGCTCGCTGAACGAGAGTTTGCTGCAGAAATTCATCACCAGGATACAGCAGGACGAACGCAATCGTCTTGGTTAGCGGCAGCCTGCCTTACGGCAGGCAGTGCGGCCTAACGAGCGCTTGCCCAGGCCATCGATTCGCCATAGCTGCCGAGCATCGTTTGGGCATCGATCCCGATCAACGTGCACAGGGATAGTGCCTGATCGATTTGGCATCGTTCCATGGCAAAGGCAAGCAGCAGATAGCGAGCATAGGGGCCCTCGTTTTTGAGGAGCACCGCAGCCACTCGTTCGGGCAAGTGCATTTTTAGAAGAATTTTTTCCATGGGCATCGACAACAGGCTGTCGATCAATGACAGCAGCCCGACCAGGAACAGTTCGCCGGCCATTTCGCGATTGGAAGTATCGGCCAGGCTTTCGAGGAAGGCTGCCCGGCTGGCGGCAATGATCATCAGGCCTTCATCGCGCTGCTTGCGCGCATCGATTCGGAACATGGCCAGCGACAGCCAGCGATAGAGCGCGTCGTGCCCGAGCAGCAGCAGTGAGTCCTCGATGTTCGAGACGCGGCGCGAAAGCCCGGATAGCGGCGAATTGGTCATTTCCAGAAGTTTCAGAACGACTGCCGGATCGCGCTTGGCGATTGAGGCAAGGTTTGCGACATCGCCTTCGTGGCGCAGTGAGTTCAGCATGTCGATGATGACCAGGCGGCTCTGGCTGATCTGTTCGGCCTGCACCGCATCGTCGGGGCTGGTGGAAAACTGCCCGACGCAGAAGGAAACGCCCTGTGCTATCAGAAGGCGGTACTCGGACCAACTGGAGACGCCATGCACGATAATGACCAGCGTCGGGTGTTGTTCGCGAATCGCCCGCAGTGTCTTTTCAAAGGCCGCCAGCGAGGCGCCCTGGATGCCGAGCAGCAGGTGATTGGTCAAGGCCGGGGCATCGTTTGAGGACAGGAATATGTCCAGGTCGACGGCGACGCTGCCGCCCATGGCGCGAATGCCCCTTGCCGTTTCTTGCCACCCGGCTTCGGGCGAAGGCGGGAAATCCTTTGCCGAAAGCTGGAAGCAGACATTGGGCGAAGCGAAAGACCGGAAATCGCCCGCCGACCATTGGGCCGGCCTGAGCGGAATGATTACCTTCCGGTGAGCGGCCAGATGGTCTACCCGTTCCTTATCCAGGGCATCGAGCAGGGCGGGCCCCGAAATTTCCGTCACCGGCGGCAACGGGGCCGGACGCAGGATGTAACCGGATATTCTCGCGCCGTCATCCAGCATTTCCTGCCAACTGATCGCTACCGTGCGTGGCGCCGGTCGTATCGCAACGGAAGCTTTCGGAGGCAACTGCGTCGTAGAAGGCGATGACTCTCGCTGGAATAAACCGAGGATACGTTTCAGAATGCTCACAATTGATTCCAGTGCGGGGTTGGGCATGTGCTTCCCTGGGGTGAATGAGGTCGGCGCCCGGCATTCTAATGGGCCAGTTCCGGGATGTCTCGGAATTCCGCCATCGGGGCGCTTGGCAGTTTCGATCGACTGTCGGGTAAGCCGGTGCGGCGGGGAAACCTGCCGTCGAAGGTTTTTTTCCGATGTCGATACGATCCAAGCAAGGCTCGATTACATAATTGTGAATTTTGTCGTATATTGAACTTTAATCCTGCCAGGAGGTGCGATGGTTCCAGACAGCGTCATCATCGAAGCGCAGCATCTTTCGTCCATGCCTCTTGATCGCCTGCTCGACAGTAGTCCCGTGCCTACTTTTGTCCTCAATGCCGAGCATGTGGTGACTCACTGGAACAAGGGCTGCGAACAGGTGATCGGCATTCCGGCTGCGGCCATGGTCGGGACCAGGGATGCCTGGCGTGCTTTCTATGCGACGCCCCGTCCGGTCATGGCCGACATCATTATCGATCACGGCAGCGAGGATGAGGTTACCCGCTTCTATTCCGGAAAATACCGGCGATCGAGCTCGATTCCCAATGCCTTCGAGGCGGAGGACTTCTTTCCGCAGTTTCCGGACGGCGGCCGCTGGCTTTTCTTCACCGCTGCGCCGCTGTTCGATGCCGATGGACTGGTCGTCGGTGCCATCGAAACCCTGCAGGACATCACGGACCGGAAAAAGGCCGAAATTGCCGTCAAGGCACTGAATGACACGCTGGAGCAGCGTATCGCCGAGCGGACGACGGCGCTGGAGCAGAGTAACCGGGAATTGCACGAAACGATCACCCATCTTGAGCATATGCAGGTCGAGTTGATCCGTTCGCAACAGGCGGCCCTGTGTGCCAGCCAGGCCAAGAGCGATTTCCTGGCCACCATGAGCCACGAAATCCGCACGCCGATGAACGGTATCATCGGGATGACCGATCTCGTGCTCGATACGGAACTGTCGGACGAGCAGCGCGATTACCTGAAGATCGTCAAATCCTCGGCCGATGGTCTGATTACGATCATCAACGATATTCTCGATTTTTCGAAAATGGAGGCCGGTAAGCTGGCGCTTGAGTCCATACCCTTTAACCTGCACGGTATGGTGTCGTCGGTCATGAAGCAGATGGCCGTGCGCAGCGAGGAAAAGCAGCTGGAACTGATATGCGATATCGAGGAGGATGTCCCGGTGCAGGTGCACGGCGACCCCGGCCGTATTCGCCAGGTGCTGATCAACCTGCTCGGCAACGCTTTGAAATTCACGGAAAGGGGAGAGATCGAACTCAAGGTCAGTCAGCTTTCTGTCGATGGCGAATCGTCCCGTCTTTGTTTTGCCGTGCGCGACAGCGGCATCGGTATCCCCCCGGAAAAGCAGGATGCCATCTTCGAGGCCTTTTCCCAGGCCGACACTTCCACTACGCGGAAATACGGCGGTACCGGTCTCGGACTGACCATCTCGAACCGCCTGAGCAGCCTGATGCATGGTCGTATCTGGGTGGAGAGCAGGCCCGGCCAGGGCAGTACCTTTTTCCTGGAAATTCCGCTGCAGGTAGCCGAGACCCCGGCGCCCGTCGCCATCGATGCCCTCAATTTGAGCGGCAAGCGCGCCCTGGTGATTGACGACAATGCAATCAACCGGCGTATCTTCCGCGAAATGCTGCTACGCTGGGGTCTGGTCGTCGAAGAGGAAAGCTCGGCGCTGACCTTGCTCGGTCATCTCGACCAGCGTCGGCAGGAGGGCTACGATCTGCTGCTTGTCGATTACCACATGCCCGGCATGGACGGTTTCGAGTTGATTGAAAAACTCAATTGCGACCACAGTTTCGGTCAGGCACGCATCGTCATGCTTTCATCGGCGGCTATGCCGGGGCAGGGCGCTCGTTGCCGGGAGCTCGGTGTTGCCGCCTACCTGACCAAGCCGGTCGACCGTCAGGAGTTGATCGCCGCGATCAACAAAATTCTCGCTCCGGCTGGGGATGCGGACTTCGCCGCTGAGCCGCTGCTGGTTACGCGGCACTCGCTGAGCGAAACACAGGAGCAACTCTCGATTCTAGTTGCCGAGGACAACGAAGTTAATCAGAAGCTGATTCGCACCCTGCTCGAAAACAGGGGGCATCGCGTTACCCTGGTCGGCAATGGGCAGGAAGCGGTGGATCGTTGTCGCGATAGCTCTTTCGACCTGATCCTGATGGACGTCCAGATGCCGGTGCTCGGTGGCATCGAAGCCACTCGGCGGATACGCGAAATGGGAGCGCAGACACCGGGCGGCGATCCCGTCCCCATCTATGCGCTCAGCGCCGCCGTTTTGCCGGAAGTTCAGGCAAAGAGCGCCCGGGCCGGCGTCGACGGCTACCTGACCAAGCCGATCAACCGGCCTGAACTCTATCGTGTGCTCGATGGTATCCGTCCGAGTGGCCGAGGCGAACGGGAAGATACTCGTTACGACTACGCCGCGGCGCTTAATCGATGCGACGGCGAAATCGTGGATATCATAGGCGAACCCTATCTGGCCGGTCACGAGCACGACATGGCCATGCTCAAAGCTGCGGGCGAGAAAGGCGATGTCACAGTCGTCGAGCGTCTGGCCCACACCCAGAAGGGACTCGCTACCCAGTTCGAAGCCAAGCCGCTGGCGGCGCTCTTTGCCGAAATCGAGCATCTGGCGCGCGCCGGCACGATCGATGAACGTCTGATCGATGCGAGTTCTGTCGAACTGCGCTGTTTCGCAGACGTGCTGGCGAGCAAACTGAAAGCGTAAGCATCGTGGCGTGCCGACGAGGTGCGGGGAGAGTCGCTGCCTTGCTCGCTGCCGTTTTTCATCAAAAGCTTGCTAGGAAGTCCGTCGCGCCAAGCGCTGGATATTTTTCGGCAAGGGCCTGGCCGGGTCGACTATCATAGGGAACCATGCAGAATCGTTCCCGGTCCCGTCGCGGCCATCCGCAATCGACGGTGGGCATCTTCCGGCGCTTTCGCGACGAGAACATGATGCAAACCAGCTCGGCGCTGGCTTTCACGACGCTGATGGCGCTCGTGCCATTGGTTACGGTCATCCTTTCGGTGGCTGCTGCCCTTCCCTATCTCGATCACCTGGTGGCCAGGCTCGATGTCCTGATTCGCGACGCCCTGTTGCCACCGGGAACGGCCGGCGCGATCGCCGGGAGCATCGGCCGCTTTTCGCGCAAGGCCCAGCAATTGACCTGGGCCGGCATCGGCGTATTGAGCGTGACGGCTTTCATGTTGATGAACACCATCGAGCGGGCCTTCAATCATCTTTGGCTAGTTCAACCCCGCCCGGTGCTCGCCCGCTTGCGCCTGTATGCCTTTGTCATGGCTGTCTGGCCGTTCATCCTGGGGGCGGTGGCCGGTGCGATTTCATACGCCTTGACCACTTCGCTTGGCCTCTTCGACGAGCCGGCCTGGTTTCGTCGATTCGCGCTGAAGGCGGTGGCCGTGCTGCTGCTCGGCCTGTTTTTTTCGTTTCTCTACTATGCGGTGCCCAATGCCCGGGTTTCCCGCCGAGCCGCACTGACCGGCGGTCTTTTCGCTACCCTGGCCTTCTCCGCCATGCAGAAGGTATTCGAGTTGTTTCTGGTCAGTTCGGCAATGCTGAAGAGCATCTACGGGGCATTTGCCGCCTTTCCCATATTCCTGGTCTGGCTCCAGTTGTCGTGGGCGGTCGTCCTGTTTGGAGGCCTGATCGCAGCGACCGTCAGTCGTCCGGAGAAACGCTGAAAATCTCGATTGAACTGGTTTGCTCGCTGAGGCCGGTTGCCCTGACCTCCCTGATTTCCAGGTTTCCGGTTTCAACCATGACGATGATGCGCCGTGTATTTTCCTTGAGCAGTCCGGCCGGCAGCACGAGAGACGGCGAGGGGCGCAAGGGTGGCGTCGGTGGGAGAATCAGCGCCGGCACCTTGGATGAGGGGCCTGTTGCGCAGGGGTGGGCGATCTCGACGGCCTGAGCCATGGGGGCCAACACCTGCAGTCCCAGTTCGATGTGTTCGGGGTTTTCCGAGATGGCCCAGCGGGTGATGCAAATATGCCAAAGCGGCGGAATTTCGGCGTGTTCACCGACCGCTTGCAGGGCGATGACGTCGCCCACCCGCAGATGATCCGTCCGTCCGGCGATATGCATCAAGGCGTAGCCGTCGGGGCTTTCGTTGGTGACCATCCATTCGCTCAGTTCTCCCGCACTTCCCGGTGATCTGATCAGTTGCCAGAGATTGTCGAGGCCGGCGCAGAGATGGGCGCGATACGACTGGCGCCGCCGGGGGAATCGACGTTTCGCCGGATGTCCCCAGAGCTGGTGCAGCCGTTGCAGGACGGCCGGGCCGCCATGGGTGTCGGCGAACTCCGGCAGCCCCAGCGCCTTGGCATGCGCCCCGCCCAACAGTTCGGTACGATGCTTGAGAGCGTTTGTCGAAACGGAATCGCACGAGAAATAGATAATGCGGGCATCGGCGCTCGGGCTGCGTCGGCTCAACGAATGGGCCGGAAAGTCCCGATCGAGGTCGATCCAGAAAACGCTGTCGCTGTCCGGCGGAGGGGCCTCCGAGAGTTCGAGGGGCGGCGTGCATTGACTGATGTATTGGCTGATGAATTCGAGCTCAAGCGGAGAGAACGAGGCGGGCTGGGCGATCGCCGCCAACAATATGTCAGTATAAATCTTCCGGATGATCGGCATTCCCAGGGGGGCGGGAGTGTCTGCGAACCCTAGGCGCCGGGCGGTCAGGTAGGCGGAATGCAGTTGTTGCCACAGGCCGATGGCGGAGGGCGCGGCTATCAGGTGGGTGATCCTGGCCTGCCAGGCGATGGCGTACATTGCCCGGCGCAGCGAGGTATGCGGGGCGTGCGGCGTGCTCGGGCCGTTGGGGTCGAACATGTCGGCCAGGGTGTTGAGGTAGTCCTGGGTGAGAATTTCAAGCGCATCGAGCAGAATGCGGACCCGCTGTCGGAGCTTGCGCGGAATGGGGAGCGAAACCTCCAGCAGTCGGGGGAGTTCGGCGTTGGCCATGCGTTCCGCCTGAGCATAGAGCAGGTCCAGCAGCTTGAGGCGCTGTGGATTGGGAAGAGGGGCTTCGCGCAGCAGGAGCAGTTGACGATGGAGCTGATTGATCCCTTCGGTGCCGTTGTGTCCATGGGCGAGCGCCAGCCACTCAAGAATGCTCTTGATCCTGGCTTCGTGGGAAGCGGGCGAAAGGGAATCCAGCGTGGCGCTCATCTTTCCGGCAGGATAACAAAAAATTGTCTTTTGGCCATAAGCGTCCGTCGACAAGCGCCGAAGGGCGTTCGATCACAAGATATTTTCGACTTCCTAAGTGGCTTGTTTTTCCTTGATAAAGCGCTATAATCCACGGTCTTTTTTCCAGCTAACGAAAGTATTCCCATGGTTGTTATCCGTCTTGCCCGTGGTGGCGCCAAGAAGCGTCCGTTCTACAACATGGTCGTTACCGATTCCCGCAATCGTCGCGATGGCCGTTTCGTTGAGCGTATCGGCTTCTACAACCCGGTTGCTTCGGGCAATGCGGAAGCCTTGCGCGTTTCCGTCGATCGTCTGGCCTACTGGCAGAAGAACGGTGCCCAGTTGTCCCCGACCGTTGCCCGTCTGGTCAAGCAACACGCCGCACAGCAAGCCGCCTAAGTATCTGCTTTGACCGGCAAGGATATCGTCGTACTGGGTCGGCTGGCCGACCCTTACGGGATTCAGGGCTGGCTTTGGTTGTACCCCTTCGGGGATGATCCCTTGGCCTGGGCAGAAATGCCCGTCTGGTGGATCGCCAGGGAGGGCGAGCCGTGGCGCGAGTGCCGGCTGAAAAGCCTGAAAGCCCACGGCAATGGTCTGGTCGTTCTGTTGGACGGCATCGCCGACCGTAACGCCGCGGAATCGATGAAGGGGGTTCTCGTCGGCGCGCCACGCGACGCGCTGCCCATGCCCGACAGGAACGAGTTTTACTGGGCCGACCTGATCGGTCTGGATGTCGTCAATACCGGCGACGAACCGCTCGGCAAGGTGGTCGGGCTGATCGAAACCGGTGCCAACGCCGTTCTGCGCGTGCAGGACGGTGAAGGGGCCGAGCGCCTGCTGCCGTTTGTTTCGGCCGTGGTGCTGGCAGTGGAGAAGGAAGTGGGACGGATTCGAGTGGAGTGGGGCAGCGACTGGTGATTCGGTTCGACTGCATCACCCTCTTCCCGGAGATGTTCGCGGCCGTGACTGAAAGTGGCATTACCCGGCGGGCGCTGGAAGAACAGCGCTGGGCGTGGCAAGGCTGGAATCCGCGGGATTTCGCCGAAAATGCGTGGCGCCGGGTCGATGACCGTCCGTTCGGCGGCGGGCCCGGCATGCTGATGCAGCCGGGGCCGCTGGAGAAGGCGATCGCTGCAGCCAGGGCGCAGCAGCGCGAGATGGGGCAGGCGAAGAGCCGGGTCATCTATCTCTCGCCGCAGGGGGCGCCGCTGACGCACGAGCGGGTGATGCGACTGGCGGCCGGCGAGGAGGGCTTGATCCTTCTTTGCGGTCGCTACGAAGGAATTGACGAGCGCCTGATCGAGCGCTGCGTCGATGAGGAAATTTCGATCGGAGATTTCGTACTGTCCGGCGGCGAGTTGCCGGCGATGGCGTTGATCGACGCCGTTGTCCGCCAGTTGCCGGGCGTGCTCGGAGATGCCGCTTCGGCGGCGGAAGATTCGTTTGTCGGTGGTTTGCTGGATTGCCCGCACTACACCCGCCCGGAAATCTACGAGGGCGAGGCGGTGCCGGCGGTGTTGTTGTCCGGCGACCACAAAAGAATTCGTCGCTGGCGGCTCAAGCAGTCGCTGGCCCGAACCCGGAAGCGCCGGCCGGATTTGCTGGCGCACCGCAGTTTGACCGCGGAAGAAGCGCAACTCCTCACGGAAATTTCCGGAGAAGAGCAATGCGGTGAGTAAGTGTTTATAAATTTCAAGGATCTCACATGAACCTGATTCAACAACTGGAACAAGAAGAAATTGCCCGCCTGGGCAAGACCATTCCCGACTTCGCGCCGGGCGACACCGTCGTCGTGCAGGTCAAGGTCAAGGAAGGCAATCGCGAACGCCTGCAGGCTTACGAAGGCGTCGTTATCGCCAAGCGCAACCGGGGCCTGAATTCTGCCTTCACCGTCCGCAAGATTTCTTCCGGCGAAGGCGTCGAGCGTACCTTCCAATCCTATTCGCCGTTGGTTGCTTCCATCGAAGTGAAGCGTCGCGGCGATGTGCGTCGCGCCAAGCTGTACTACCTGCGCGAGCGCTCGGGCAAGTCGGCTCGCATCAAGGAAAAGCTGGTTCGCAAGGAAAAGCCGGTCGCCGCTGCTTAAGCGGGTTTTCCGGAAAAAGGGCGCCTCGGCGCCCTTTTTGTTTGTCCGGTGTCTTCAGGCGCTGGTCACGGGATTGGTCTTGTCGTTCTCGATCAGGGCGTAGGCAGAGTGGTTGTGAATCGATTCGAAATTTTCCGATTCGACGATGTAGGCATCGACGCGTTTTTCGGCATTGAGGCGGGCGGCGACGTCGCGCACCATGTCCTCGACGAATTTTGGATTGTCGTAGGCGCGTTCGGTGACGTATTTCTCGTCCGGGCGCTTGAGCAGGCCGAACAGCTCGCAGGAGGCTTCCTGCTCGACGAGCTGGACGATTTCCTCTATCCAGACGAATTCATTGGTGCGAGCGGTGACGGTGACATGCGAGCGCTGGTTGTGGGCGCCGTACTCCGAAATTTTCTTGGAGCAGGGGCAGAGGCTGGTGACCGGGACGACGACCCTGACCGAGGTGCTTATTTCGCCGTGGCAGATGTCGCCGATGAAGGTGACGTCGTAGTCCATCAGGCTCTGTACGCCGGAAACCGGTGCGGTCTTGTTGATGAAGTAGGGAAAATTCATCTCGATATGGCCGGTTTCGGCTTCGAGCTTGAGCACCATGTCGCCCAGCATGGTCGGGAAATTCTCGACCGAGATTTCGCGGTCGTGGCTGTTGAGAATCTCCACGAAGCGGGACATGTGCGTGCCCTTGAAATTGTGCGGCAGGCCGACGTACATGTTGAACATGGCGATGGTGTGCTGGACGCCGGTCGATTTGTCCTGCACCTTGATCGGGTGGCGGATGGATTTGATGCCGACCTTGTTGATGGCGATGTGACGGGTGTCGGCGGAGTTCTGGACGTCTGGAATATTGGGGTTTGGGGTGCTCATGTGCTGTTCTGTAGAGATTTATTGTCCGGCGGCACGGGCGCGTATGGCACGCACGATACCATCCTTGTCGAGGCCAAGTTCGGCCAGCAGCTGGCCTTGTTCGCCGTGGTCGATGAAGCGGTCGGGCAGGCCGAGGCGCAACACCGGTACGTGGAGGCCGCGTTCGGCCAGCACGCGCTCGATTTCCGAACCCGCGCCGCCGATCACGGCATTCTCTTCGATGCTGACCAACAGGGAATGGTTCCCGGCCATTTCGACAATCAGCTCGACATCGAGCGGTTTGACGAAGCGCATGTTGGCGACGCTGGCGTCGATTGCCTCGCCAGCGGCCAGGGCGGCCGTCACCGTGCTGCCGAAAGCGAGCAGGGCGACATCCTTGCCACGGCGGCGGATTTCGCCACGGCCGACGGGCAGGGTGGCGAGGTCGGTGCCCGGCTGGCTGCCGCAGCCGGCGCCGCGCGGATAGCGCACCATGCTCGGGCCATCCAGGGCGTAGGCGGTGGATAGCATCTGTCGGCATTCGGCTTCGTCGGCCGGAGCCATGACCACCATGTTCGGGATGCAGGTGACGAAGGAGAGGTCGAAGGTGCCGTGATGGGTCGGGCCGTCGGCGCCGACCAGGCCGCCGCGGTCGACGGCAAAGACGACCGGCAGGTTCTGCAGGGCGACATCGTGGACCAGTTGGTCGTAGCCGCGCTGCAGGAAGGTGGAATAGATGGCGACGACCGGTTTCAGTCCTTCGCAGGCCAGGCCGGCGGCGAAGGTGACGGCGTGTTGCTCGGCGATGCCGACGTCGAAATAGCGATCGGCGTGCTCGGCCGAGAAGCGGACCATGCCGGAGCCTTCGCGCATGGCCGGGGTGATGCCGACCAGGCGCGAATCGACCCTGGCCATGTCGCACAGCCAGTCGCCGAAAACCTGGGTATAGGTCAGCTTGCCGGCGCCCTTGGCCGACTGGATGCCTTTACCCGGTTCGAATTTGGCGACGCCGTGATAAAGGATGGGGTCGGCCTCGGCGAGTTTGTAGCCCTGCCCCTTCTTGGTAATGACATGCAGGAATTTCGGCCCTTTCAGTTTTTTCAGATTTTCCAGCGTCGGGATCAGGGCATCGAGGTCGTGACCGTCGATCGGACCGTAGTAATGGAATCCGAATTCCTCGAACAGGGTGCCGGGGGCGATCATGCCCTTGACGTGTTCCTCGGCGCGCCTGGCCAGTTCGAGCAGGGGCGGCGCAAAGCCGAGCATGTGGCGGCCGGCCTGGCGGGCCGCGTTATAGGTCTTGCCCGACATCAGGCGGGTCAGGATGTTGTTGAGGGCGCCGACCGGCGGCGAGATCGACATCTCGTTGTCGTTGAGGATGACCAGCATGTCGGCATCGGCGACGCCGGCATTGTTCAGCGCCTCGAAGGCCATGCCGGCGGACATCGCGCCGTCGCCGATGATGGCCACGGATTTTCGGTCTTCGCCCTTGAGCTTGGCGGCGAGCGCCATGCCGAGTGCGGCCGAGATCGAAGTCGAGGAGTGGCCGACGCCGAAGGTGTCGTAGGGGCTCTCGCTGCGCTTCGGGAAGCCGGAAACGCCGCCGTGCATGCGCAGGCGGCCCATGCCTTCGCGGCGTCCGGTGAGAATCTTGTGGGCGTAGCACTGGTGACCGACATCCCAGATCAGGCGGTCTTCCGGTGTGTCGAAGACGGCGTGCAGGGCGATGGTCATTTCAACCGTGCCGAGGTTGGACGACAGGTGGCCGCCTGTCTGCGCGACGGATTCGATCAGGAAGGCGCGCAGCTCGGTTGCCAGCTGCGGCAACTGCTTGCGGTCCAGGCGGCGCAGGTCGGCCGGGCATGTGATGCTTTCAAGCAGGCAGTAAGCACTCATTAAAATTGCCGGTCGCAGATGAAGTCGGCGAGTTGGGTCAGGCGTGCTGCCCGCGGGCCGAAAATTGAGAGGGCGTCGAGCGCGTCGCCGCGCAGTTCGTCGGCATAGGCGCGGGCGGCATCGAGGCCGAGCAGGCTGACATAGGTCGGTTTGTCCGCCGCCACGTCCTTGCCGGCCGTCTTGCCGAGCGTGGCAGTGCTCGCCGTGCAGTCCAGAATGTCGTCGACAACCTGGAAGAGCAGTCCGGCGCGCTTGGCGAAACGATCGAGGCTGGTGCGTTCTTCGCCGGTCAGCGGCCGGCCGGCCAGGGCGCCGAGCAAGACGGCGGCGCGGATGAGCGCCCCGGTTTTCAAGGCGTGCATCAGTTCGAGTTCGGGCTGGCTGAGTGGCCGGCCGACCGAGGCGAGGTCGATGGCCTGGCCGCCGGCCATGCCGCGCGAACCGCTGGCATGGGCGAGGAGGGCGATCATTTCGAGTTGGCCGGCCGGTTCGCCCAGCGGCTGGCCGGCGAGCAGTTCGAAAGCCAGGGTTTGCAGGCTGTCGCCGACGAGCAGGGCGGTCGGTTCGTCGAATTCGACATGGCAGGTCGGGCGGCCGCGGCGCAGCACGTCGTCGTCCATGCAGGGTAGGTCGTCATGGACTAGGGAGTA
>JAJXVG010000185.1 GCA_021782315.1 Pseudomonadota bacterium
AGGCGGTGATCTTTTTCGCATTGAGCGCGGCCAGGCGTTCGCGGTTCTCGAACGGCTTCAACAGGCCAATCAGCACCGCGCCTTCGGGCATCGCCGCAATCTCCCCGGCAGACGGCGGGGTCACGCGCAAAATCAAATTCGACCCGCCATAAATTTCAGGCAAGGTTTTATTGAAGGCTGCGCCTTCAAAGCTGGAATCCATGAAGTGGCTATCCAGCCCGACATTGTTTTCCAGCACAATCTTCGCCCCCAAAGCCTGAAATTTCTTGCTCATTTCAGGCACGATGGCGGCACGATGTTCCCCTGGCGCGCTTTCGCGCACCACACCTATGATTAAAGGCATATCGATTATTCTTCTTCGTTCATGTCCCGACGCGGGACGGTTTCCGGGTCGGCAATGATTCCCCGGTAAATCTCGACCCGATCGCCGGGTTTCAACGATGCATCGAGTTTGACCAGGCGACCAAAGATGCCAACTTTCTGGGTACCCAGGTCGATATGCGGAAATTGCCTGAGGATGCCGGAACGTTCGATCGCTTCCTTGACCGATGATTCGTCCGGCACTTCGATATTGAGCCAGATCTGCTGACTGGGTTCAGAATAGGCCACACCGATCTGCATGTTGTCCTGCCTCCATCAATTCGCCGTTTGCAGGGGCCTGCCCCTGCTGTCGCGGCCATAAATACGTGGTTTGAAATAGGTATCGAGAATCGGTGTCATCGAATTCATGAGCAGGACCGCAAAGGCCACACCCTCCGGATAACCGGCCCAGGTTCGGATGATGTAGGTGAGCAGGCCGCAGCCAAAGCCAAAAATCAGCTGGCCCCGCGGGGCGTTTGGTGAGGTCACATAATCGGTGGCGATGAAGAAGGCGCCGAGCATTGCCCCGCCTGACAGCAAATGCGGGCCGATGTCGAGATAGCGGCCCGGATCAATCGCGTGCATGATTGCCGCGGGAATGGTGATACCGGCCAGCATGGACAAGGGAATGTGCCAGGTGATGATGCGCAGCGCCATCATCGCGGCGCCGCCGGCAAGGATCAGCCAGGCAGCCGTCTCGCCAAGGCTGCCGGGACGGTTTCCGAAGAAAGACAAGACCGGCATATGCGGTGTTGACTGGAACAGATCGACACCTCGCGACAACTCGGTTTTGGCATAACCGAGCAGCGTCGCGCTGGTCAGCCCATCCAGTCCCGATGGCATTCCACGCAGGATAATGAGCAAGCCTTCGAACGACCCCGGCGCACCCGGGCTGAATATCGGCACTGGCCCCATCCATGCCGTCATCTGAACCGGAAAAGAAATCAGCAAGGCGACGCGCGCGACCATGGCCGGATTAAACAGATTCTGCCCCAGGCCGCCAAAGGCCTGCTTGCCCAGCATTGTCGCGAACAGGCCGCCAAATACCCCGATCCACCAGGGCGCCCAGGGCGGCAGGGAAACCGCCAGCAGCCAACCGGTCAGCACGGCCGAACCGTCCAGCAGCACCGCCCACGCCTGGCGATTCTGCCAGCGCAGGCAGAAGGCCTCGCCGAACATGGCGGCCATGATCGTGATCAGCCACAGGTAGAAGGCCGGCCACCCGTAGAGCCAGAAACCATAAAGCGTCGCTGGCGCCAGCGCCATCATGACGAGCAACATGATGCGTCCGGGACTGTTGGTCGTCGTGGTGTGCGGTGCTGCGACGGGCATTCCGTATGCGTGGCTCATGCTGAGGCTCCCTCGGTTTTTTCGACAGCGGCGGAGGCGGCCGAACCCGGCTGGGCGGCAGCCGCCTTGGCGGCCTCGCGCTCGGCCTTGCGCCTGGCAGCGGCTTCGGCCTTTTCACGATTTTCCCGTTCGATTCGCGCGGCCTTCGCCTCGGCCAGCCGCTTGGTCGCGTCGGTTCGCAACCTGCTTCGTTCGGCCGCCGTCAGTTCGCCCTTGGCATGGCTGAAATACTGGACAAGCGGGATATGCGACGGACAAACATAGGCGCAACAGCCACAGGAGATGCAATCCGACAGGGCGAAGGCTGCCGCCCCTTCCAGATCGCCAATCCGTATGCGGGCGGCCATTTCGAGGGGCAGCAAACCCATCGGACAGGCCTTGGAACAATTGCCGCAACGGATGCAGGGGCCAGCCTCCGGCACGAAGGCTTCGGCCGCATTGAAGGCAAGGATTCCCGATGCCCCTTTGACGATCGGAATCCGGTCGTGCAACAGCGGCGTACCCATCATCGGGCCACCCAGGATCAACCTGGATGGCGCCTCCTTCATGCCGACGAAGGCCAGCAGCTCACCGATCATCGTGCCGAGCGGGGCATAGATGTTGCCCGGCGCGGCAATCGCACCGCCGTTAAGCGTGACGATGCGCTCGACCAGCGGCTGCCCGAGGCGGATCGCCTTATGCACGGCGGCGCAGGTCGAGACGTTATGGACCAGCACCCCGACTTCGGCGGCCCGCGCATCGGAAGGAACCTCCTTGCCGGTCAGCGTCTGGATCAGTTGCTTGTCCGAGCCCATCGGGTAGCGGGCCGGCACCGGGCAGATCTTCACCTCGGGATAAGGCGCGGCGGCCACGCGCATCGCGGCGATGGCCTCGGGCTTGTTGTCCTCGATACCGACCAGCGCATCTTTCGCGCCAATCGCATGCATGACCAGACGCGCCCCATCAACCACCTGATCGGCGAAGTCGCGCATGATCCGGTCGTCGCTCGACAGGTAGGGCTCGCACTCCCCACCATTGACGATCAGGGTTTCGACCTTCAGGCGCTTGCCCAGGGCGAATTTGACGGCCGAGGGAAATGTCGCGCCGCCCAGGCCGACGACGCCGGCCTGGGCCGAGCGCCTGGCGATTTCTTCCGGCGCCACCGAGAACGGATCGGCCAGCGGTTCAACGTCGGCCCACAGGTTGCGGCCGTCCGAATCGATGGTGATCGCCTTGAAGGGCAAACCGGACGGGTGCGGTGCCGTCACCTCGCCGACCGCTGCGATCGTGCCGGATAGCGGCGCGTGTATGGGGGCCGAGATATTGCCCTGCGCTTCGGCAATCAGTTCTCCCTTGCGCACCTTCTGGCCGACCAGAACGATGGGCCGAGCAACGCCGCCGACGTGCTGGTGCAAGGGCATGAAGACGCGCGCCGGTGACGGAAAAATCCGCAGCGGCGCGTCCGCCGCCGGACGCTTGTGGTCTGCCGGATGGACGCCCCAGCTGGGGGCTTTGAGAAAGTGGTCGAGAAATCCCATCGTCGTATCCTCAGTGGTGGGCAGATGCCGGCTTCGGCCAGGTCCAATGTTGCAGCGTGACCGCTATCGGCATCATCCCCAGTGCTTCGGTCGGACAGACCTCAACACAGGACGAGCAGCCGGTACAGGCTTCGCGGATCACGTTATGAATTTGCTTGGCGGCACCGACGATGGCGTCGGTCGGGCAGACCTTCATGCAGCGGCAGCAACCAATGCAGATTTCCTCGGTCACTTCGGCGATCTCCGGCCCCTTGTCGGAAACCTTGGAGAGATCTACCTTGACGCCCAGCCTGGCAGCCAGCGCTTCGGCCGTGGCTTTGCCGCCCGGCGGGCACAGGGTCACGGCCGCCTCACCCTTGGCCAGGGCCGCGGCAGCCTGCGCGCAGCCGACATAACCGCACTGACCGCACTGCGACCCTGGCAGCATCGCCTGCAATTCGGCCTCGATCGGGTCTGCCTCAACCGCCAGGTAACGTGAAGCCACCCCCAGCACGCTGCCCAGGGTCAGGCCCATGACGGCGAGACTTCCTACGGACATCAACATGATGAAGCCTCCCGACGGGCCGCCCCGTGGGCAACGAAGACCAGGCCGCAGGCCGCAGGACAGCCGCAGCCTGGACCCGCGAAGCGGGATGCGGTTTTACCGTACAAAGTGAGCGTGGGGGTCATAACATTCTCCTTCCTGCCGAATTTGTTGAGCGATCAGCTCGTGGCGATGCCGGAAAACCCCATGAAGGCCATGGCCAGCATGCCGGCCACGATGAAGGCGATGGGGGGGCCGGCGAACAATCGGGGGACATTGGCCAGGACGAGGCGCTCGCGCAGTCCGGCGAAAATGATCATGACCAGGCTGTAGCCGACGGACGAGGCGAAGGCGAACATCGTCGAAGCGAGGAAGCCCATCCTGCCTTCGACCAGCAGCAGCGCGACACCAAGGACCGCGCAATTGGTCGTGATCAGCGGCAGGTAGATGCCCAGCATCTGGAACAGGCTGGGCGACACCTTCTTGATGGTCATTTCGGTAAATTGCACGGCGCTGGCAATGACCAGGATGAAGGTCACCGTGCGCAGGAAGCCCAGCCCGTAGGCATTGAGCAGGTAGGTCTGCACGGCCCAGTCGGCCATCGACGAGACGGTGATGACGAAGGTGGTCGCCAGCCCCATGCCGGCCGCCGTATCCACTCGCGTCGTCACCCCCATGAACGAGCAGAGGCCGAGAAAGCGCGCCAGAATCACGTTGTTCACCAGGGCCGCGCCAATCATCATCAGGGCAAATTCTTTCATGATCTTTCCTCTAGGGTTCCGCAGGTTTCGTCGGGACTTGCCCGGCGCAGGAAGCGCGGGGAAAGCTCGCCCCGTGCCGCCAGTCGTCGCGCCTTGAGCCGGGCCGCGAGCAGACCGAGAAACAGCCCGCCGGCCATGCCGAGCATCGTGGTCAAATCCGCCCCGTAGACGGCCTGGGTCACCGAGCCAGCCGCCAGGGCGAAGACCAGGGGCAGGCCGTAGGCGGTCAGCGCAGCACTGAACAGCGACCGTTCGCTGACGCCGACGACCACCCGCTCTCCTTCGTGGAATCCGGACGAGCCTTGCGGATTGTCGAGCACGAAGCGACGCGCCTGCAGGCGGCTGGTCACGGTACCGATACCGGCCGCTGCGCGGGCACCGGCAGCGCAACTCGCGCTCGAGGCACAGTGGCCGCAGCTGGTCGTCTGTTCCGGCTCGAGCCAGACCTGATCGCCGGAAACGCGAACGACCCGGGCGATGCCCTCGACCGACGGGGGCGACAAGTGCCGGCTGGCTGGCGAAGGATTCAGGGCGTCGCGGCTCATGATCACAGGGCGTGTGCGCCGGCCATCCGGATTTCCTTGCCGGCGGCCAGATCCATCAGGCGCTTGCAGACGACAAGCAGGCCGGTGACGATAAAGCCGCCCGGCGGCAGGATCATCATCAGGACGCCCATGTCAGCCGGCAGCAGCCGCATCTCGATCACCTTGAAACTTGGCCCGAGGAGTAGCGATGCATCGGCAAACAAGGTGCCGGAACCGATGATTTCACGCACGGCGCCGATCGCCGTCAGGGCTATCGTGAAACCCAGCCCCATGAACAGGCCATCGAGAAAGGCCGGCGTCGGCGACTGCTTGGCGGCAAAGGCCTCCAGCCGCGCCAGCGGCAGGCAATTCGAGACGATCAGCGGGATGAACAGGCCGAGCACCTTGTACAATTCATGCATCCAGGCGTTCATGCCCAGATCGACCATGGTCACCATCGAGGCAACGATCAGGATATAGACCGGAATCCGCACTTCGCTCGTGATCCGGTTGCGGAACACGGCAACCAGGTAGCTCGAGGCGGCCATCACCACCGCCGTCGCCAGCCCCATGCCGAAGCCGTTGGTGGCACTGGTGGTCATCGCCATGCAGGGACACATGCCGAGCAGCATGCTGAAAACACCGTTGTTGTCCCACAGGCCGTCCTTGACGATCGTCTTGTAGTCGCTGTTTGCCATGTCAGTCTACCTTCGTCAAAGTGGATTTGTTATCGGCGAAGAATTCGAGCCCGCCGCGAATCGCCGCCATGACACCGCGCGGCGTGATGGTCGCCCCGGCAAACTGGTCGAAGTCGCCGCCGTCCTTCTTCACCTTCCAGCGCTCGAGCGGTGGATTGCCCAGCGAAAGGCCGGTGAAACGCTCGATCCACGGCCCCTTCTTGGCCTCGATCCTGTCCCCCAGGCCCGGCGTTTCCTTGTGCGCCAGAACGCGCACGCCGAGCACCTTGCCCTCGGCGTCGATGCCCATCATCAGCTTGATTTCGCCGGCGTACCCGGTGCCGAAGATTTCGAAGGCGACGCCGGTCACCTTGCCGCCCTTCTTCGCCTGGTAGATGG
>JAJXVG010000186.1 GCA_021782315.1 Pseudomonadota bacterium
TTCCGATCGCCTGAAGGTTACGCCAAACTTGCTGGCGCTCGACTCCGGCTGCCTGTGGGGAGGACATCTGACGGCGGTACGACTGGAAGACCGTCGGGTATTTCAAGTTGACTGCTCGCCATCGGAAGCCCTGCCGCCAAAGCGATAGCTTCACGCGCTTCGGCAGCCACCTGCTTGCGGTCTTCACCGTTCAGACCGCGCAGGGGCGTGGTTACCAGGCGCGCGATCAGGCGTTTTCGGCCGAGGATCGCCGCCGTACATTGCCCAATCGAGATATCCCCGTCGTAGCGCGGCGCCAGGCTGCGCCGACCGTCCAGTTCCCAATAGGAGATCGCCATCGGCAGCACCGGCCGCCCGGCGGCCAGCGCCGGCTGGATCAGTGCGGCATGGAAGTGCAGCAGGCTGCGGCCATCGGTTGTCGTGCCCTCGGGAAAAACGGCGACATGTTTGCCCTGGTCGAGAATTTCCGCCACCTGACTATTGATCACTTTGGCGTGGCCACGGCTGCCGCGACGCAGGAATACCGTGTCGTTTTTTTCCGCCAGCCAGCCGATCAGCGGCCAGCGCCGCACCTCCTCCTTCGAGACGAAGGCGGCCGGCATGGCCGAATTGATGACGTAGATGTCGATCCACGAAATATGGTTGGCGACCAGCAAGGCACCGGGAACGGCATGGGTCAGGTCGGCCTCGACTTCGACGCCGAGCGCATCGAGCAAGGCGGCAGACCAACTGGCCTTCAAGGCAAGTCGCTTGCGCTGGCTGCACAGAGGAAAAATGCACAGCGAAAAAAACACCCCGCTGAGGACCAGCAGGGTGATCCGTAAAATCCGGAAAGCGCGAATCGCTAGGTTCGTTTGGCTCAGTCTTCTTGCCCCAGGTAATGCTTCGCATAACGGTCGGAAACCTTGGCCATCGGCATCAGGATAGGCAGATCGGCGGTATTGAAGTCGGGATCCCATGCCGGCTCGCCGCAGATCCAGGCACCGGCACGCAGGTAGCCCTTGATCAGCGGCGGCGTTTCGGCCGGCCTATCCTGCTGCAGAGCGGCCAGAGGCAGGGGGCAACGCGGAAACACACGATACTCCTGCGGCCCGAGGTGATCGGCAACCAGGCGATTATACAAGCTGGCGGCGGCATGACCACCATCCGCCATACTGATCGACGCACAGCCCATCAGATAATCGTAAGCATTCTCAACCATGAACTGCGCCAAGCCGGACCAAAGCATGGTGATCGTCGCTCCGGTACGGTAGTCCGGATGAACGCAGGAGCGGCCGATTTCGACCAGGCGCGAGCGCAGGTGCTGGAGACGGGTCAGATCGAACTCATTTTCCGAGTAGTATCCTATCTGGCGAGCATTTTCCGGCGTCAGGATACGGTAGGTACCGACGATCTCACCGCTTTGCGTATCGCGTACGACGAGGTGCTGGCAATACGGGTCGTAGATATCGTGATCGACACCCGGTGTGCGGCTCGGCAGCTTGGCGCCCATTTCGCCGGCAAAGACGCGGTAACGCAGGCGTTGCGCTTCGAGAATGTCGCTCTGGCTGCGAGCAAAGCCGACAGCCAGACTCTTTTTTTCCGGGCGGCTGCGGCCCGCAGCCTTATGGACATTTTCCATCTCTGTTCTCCTTGTATTCATGGAGAACAAGTCTGGATCAGCGTTGTTACAAGCGCTTTGCCCGAAGATGACAGCGATATTTCACGCCGCGCAATCTACCATGGCTTTGTACCGAAGGCCTTGTGAAAGCACCCGGCGATTTCCTCGCGACCGGGCTGATGGTTCTGCCCTCCGCGATGGGCGATCTTGATCGCGCCCATGACGGCCGCCAGGCGTCCGGAGGTCGGCCAGTCGAAGCCGTTGGCGATACCGTAGAGCAAACCGGAACGATAGGCGTCGCCACATCCCGTCGGATCGACGACCCGTTCGGCTTCGACACAGGGAATCTCGTGGTGCACGCCGTCGGCGTAGATATCCGAGCCTGCGCCGCCACGCGTGACGACCAGCGCCCGGAGATGGCCGGCCAGTTGTTCCAGGCTGCGGCCGGTGCGATCGCACAGCAACTTGGCCTCATAGTCGTTAAAGCAGGCGTAATCTGCCAGGTCGATGAAATCCATCAGTTCGTCGCCACTGAACATCGGCAGCCCCTGGCCCGGATCGAAAACGAACGGCACCCCCGCCTCGGCGAAGTCGCGGGCGTGCTGCATCATGCCTTCGCGGCCGTCCGGCGCGACGATGCCGAGTTTGGGATTGGCGCCCTGCACCTTGTTGAGGTGCGAGAAACTCATAGCTCCCGGGTGAAAGGCGGTGATCTGGTTGTCGTCGAGGTCGGTCATGATGAAAGCCTGCGCCGTGAAGCTGCCGTTCACCTGCCGGACGTGGGTACGCGCCAGGCCCAGCCTGTCGAGGCGGTCCAGATAAGGCGCGGCATCGTCGCCGACAGTCGCCATGATCGCCGGGTCGCCGCCGAGCAGCATCAGGTTATAGGCAATATTGCCGGCGCAACCGCCGAATTCACGACGCATTTCCGGGACCAGGAAAGCGACATTCAGAATGTGGATCTGCTCGGGCAGGATATGATTCTTGAAGCGGTCGGGGAAGACCATGATGTTGTCGAAAGCCAGCGAACCGCAGATCAGTGTCGTCATTTGGGATTAGGGGTAGAAGATGTACAGGCGGTAGCCGGCGGCACCGATTTCCTTGGCTTCGATCCAGAGCTTGACGGCGACATCGCCGTTGGCCGGAAAAGCATTGGATTTCGTGCCGGGCGGCAGGTAATCGGCGGCAAACATGACACGCCGGGAAACAACGGTATCGCTGGTGTCGGTCAGGCTCAGTTCAAGGGCGGGCCATGCCTGGGCATAGGCGGCCCGGTTCTTGAGCGTGGCCTGCAGAACGAAAAGACCGCGGGCGTTGTCGGATTGCAGGTCGGAGGCCTCGATCGAGACCAGCGCTGCATTCCGGGGCAGGGGAACATCAATCGCAGCCGCCTCGTACAGCGCAGCGGCATCGGGCAGACGCAGGGCAATTTCGGTGCGGAAGTAATACAGCATCTGAGCAAGCAGGCCCATGAACAGAAGCGCGGCAACCAGGGCAAAGGGCCAGAGCGCCCGCTGATTCGAGTCGCCGGCAAACTGACCTGCAGCGTCGGCCGCCAGGGTGCCGGCCGCCCAGCGATTGAAAGCCGGGCTATCGCTGAGCTCGCGCGCCGCGACCAGGCCGGCTTGACGCGCCGCCTGTGTGCTCTCTTCGGGCGATTCGCCAAGGCTGTCGTGTTCGGCCCGTGCGGGGCTTTCCGCTTGTGCGACGAGAGCTTCGACGCGGTCGGCCGGGGGTAGCGCAGGCTCATCGTCAAGCGGTTTCGCCGGTGAGGCAGGCGCCGGCTCGACAACCGATTCCTCGGGCGCCACCTGGATATCCGCGGGCTGCGGGTGTTGCCGAATCTCGGGTCGCCAGTCATCGGCAGAAGCCATCACTGTTTCGGGAGGCAATTCCGCCCCGGGAAAAGACTCGGCATCGGGCAGCCACTGGTCGAATGCGTTGAATACGCTCTGACAACTGCCGCACCGAACCTTGCCCGCCTTCAGGCGCAACTGCGCGGATGTCACACGGAAAACCGTGCCACAAGCCGGGCAGCGCGTCCGCATCAGGGCTTGGTTCCGGCCAGGCATACCCAGTCTTCGCGTGTGTCGGCCACCAGTAACGGCAGCCAGCGGGCGTAGATGGCGATGATTTCTTCCGCCTGCTCGCGCAATATTCCCGACAGCGCCAGTTTGCCACCCGGACGGACGTGCGCAGAAATGGCCGGCGCCAGCACCCGAAGCGGATTGGAGAGAATATTGGCGACGACCAGATCATATTCGCCGGCAAGCGGGGCCGCCGAATCGGCGAACAGGGCGCTGACGCCGTTGCGCTCGGCATTCGAGCGGGCTGCTTCAACCGCCAGCGGATCGATATCAACGCCGGCCACCCTGGCCGCCCCGAGGCGAGCCGCCGCAATCGCCAGGATACCGGAACCGCAACCGTAATCGAGCACCGTACAGGCATCCGAAACATTGCGCTCCAGCCATTCCAGGCAAAGCCGGGTGGTCGGATGCGAACCGGTACCGAAGGCCATGCCGGGGTCCAGGATCAGGTTGAGCGCCGTCGGGTCCGGCGTTTCGTGCCATGACGGCACGATCCACAGGCGATCGGATACGCGAATCGGATCGAATTGCGACTGGGTCAGTTGCACCCAGTTCTGCTCCGCTACCGGCTCGACAGTATAGGCCGGCACTTCGCCTAGCCCGATCGCCGCCGCGACCTCGGCCAACAGGGCGTCGATATCGGCATCCGGTTCGAGCAGGGCGACGATGCGCGAATGGGTCCACCCCGAACTCGGTATCGAACCCGGCTCGCCGAACAGCGGTTGCTCGTCCGGCGTACCGGCATCGGCATCCTCGATGCTGGCCGACAGGGCGCCGGCATCGAGCAAGGCATCGCAGACCGGCTCGGCGTGCGATGCGTCGGTCAGGAAGCTAAGGCTTTGCCAAGCCATCGTTCACTGCTTCACTTCGCCCTTGTCGGCGAGTTTCTGTTCAAGATAATGAATGCACATGCCGCCTTCGACGAAACGCGCATCCTGCATCAGTTCCTGGTGCAGCGGGATATTCGTCTTGATGCCCTGGATGCTCATCTCGGACAAGGCGATGCGCATACGGCGAATGGCCTGGTCGCGGGTATCGCCATAGGCGATCACCTTGGCGACCATGGAGTCGTAATGCGACGGCACGGTATAGCCCTGGTAGATATGCGTATCGACCCGGATGCCGGGGCCGCCCGGCGGGTGATAGAACTCGATCTTGCCGGGACAGGGTACGAAGGTGAAGGGGTCTTCGGCATTGATCCGGCACTCGATCGAATGGCCGCGCAAGACGATATCCTTCTGCTTGTAGCGCAGCTTTTCGCCGGCCGCGACGCGAATCTGCTCCTGCACGATATCGACACCGGTAATCATTTCGGTGACCGGGTGTTCGACTTGAACGCGGGTATTCATTTCGATGAAATAGAACTCGCCGTTTTCGTAGAGAAACTCGAAAGTGCCGGCGCCACGATAACCGATCTTGCGGCAGGCTTCGGCACAGCGTTCGCCGATTCGGGCAATCAATCGGGCCGGAATGTGCGGCGCCGGTGCCTCTTCGATCACCTTCTGGTGACGGCGCTGCATCGAGCAGTCGCGTTCGCCGAGATAAATGGCGCTCTTGAATTCGTCGGCCAGAACCTGGATTTCCACATGTCGTGGATTCTCCAGGAACTTTTCCATGTAGACCGCAGGATTGTTGAAGAAGCTGCCGGCCTCCTGGCGGGTCATCGCCACGGCGTTGACCAACGCGGCTTCGGTGTGCACGACGCGCATGCCGCGACCGCCGCCACCGCCGGCCGCCTTGATGATCACCGGGTAGCCGACGGCACGGGCAATCTTGACGATTTCCTTCGGATCTTCCGGCAACTCGCCTTCGGAACCCGGAACGCAAGGCACACCGGCTTCCTTCATCGCATTTTTGGCCGATACCTTGTCGCCCATGAGGCGAATCGTTTCGGCTCGCGGGCCGATAAAGACGAAGCCCGAGGTTTCGACCCGCTCGGCGAAATCGGCATTTTCCGACAGGAAACCATAGCCCGGGTGAATCGCCTGGGAATCCGTGACTTCGGCCGCCGAGATGATGGCCGGCACGTTCAGGTAGCTCAGGGAGGAAGCGGCCGGCCCGATGCAGACCGACTCGTCGGACAGCTTGACGTATTTCGCTTCGCGGTCGGCCTCCGAGTGCACCACCACCGTCTTGATGCCGAGTTCGCGACAGGCACGCTGAATACGCAAGGCGATCTCGCCGCGATTGGCGATCAGGATTTTTTCAAACATGGCCATGTCAGCCAATCACATAGAGCGGTTCACCGAATTCCACCGGCTCGCCATTTTCGACCAGGATGGCCTTGACCACGCCCGAGGCGTCGGATTCGATTTCGTTGAGCAGCTTCATGGCCTCGATGATGCACAGGGTTTCGCCCTGCTTGACGGCCTGGCCGATCTGCACGAAGGCATCGGCGCCAGGCGACGGCGAGCGGTA
>JAJXVG010000187.1 GCA_021782315.1 Pseudomonadota bacterium
CGACGCCGAAATCGGCCGTGTCGCTGCCGCCTACGGCCTGGACTGCTATCGGCACCAACTGGAAATCATCACCGCCGAGCAGATGATGGACGCCTACGCCGCCATCGGCATGCCGGTCTATTACCACCACTGGTCCTTCGGCAAGCATTTCCTGGAAACCGAGAATCGCTACCGGCGGGGGCAGATGGGACTGGCCTACGAAATCGTCATCAATTCCGATCCCTGCATCGCCTATCTCATGGAGGAAAATACGCTGACCATGCAGGCCCTGGTCATCGCCCATGCCGCCTACGGCCACAATTCCTTCTTCAAGGGCAATCACCTGTTCAAGCAATGGACCAGCGCCGACGCCATCGTCGACTATCTGGTCTTCGCCCGGAATTACATCGCCCAGTGCGAGGAGCGCCACGGTTTCGAGGCGGTCGAGCGCCTGGTCGACGCCTGCCATGCCCTGATGAATCTGGGCGTGGACCGCTACAAGCGTTCGCCGCGCCTGTCGCTGGCAAAGGAAACCTTGCGCCAGAAGGAGCGCGAGGATTATCTGCAGGCCCAGATCAACGACCTGTGGCGCACCCTGCCGCGCCATGCCGCCGCCGTCGCCGAAGCGGAAGAACGGCGTTTTCCGGAGGAACCCGAGGAAAACCTGCTTTATTTCGTCGAGAAGAACGCGCCCCTGCTCGAACCCTGGCAGCGCGAGATCATCCGCATCGTCCGCAAGATCGCGCAGTATTTCTATCCCCAGCGCCAGACCCAGGTGATGAACGAGGGCTGGGCCTGCTTCTGGCACTACACCCTGATCAATTCGCTCTACGACGAGGGCCGGCTGGCCGACGGCTTCATGATGGAATTCCTGCAGTCGCACACCAACGTGGTCTATCAGCCGCCCTACAACAGCCCCTGGTATTCCGGCATCAATCCCTATGCCTTGGGTTTCGCCATGTGGCGCGACATCCGGCGCATCTGCGAGGAACCCACGGCCGAGGATCGCGAGTGGTTTCCCGATATCGCCGGTTCAGACTGGCGCGAGACCTTCGATTTCGCCATGAGCAATTTCAAGGACGAGAGCTTTGTCGCCCAGTACCTGTCGCCGCGCCTGATGCGGGCATTCCGCCTGTTCTCCGTGGTCGACGACGACACCCGGGTCAAGCTGCAAGTCGATGCCATTCATGACGAGGCGGGTTATCGCGCGGTGCGCCGCGCATTGGCCGAACAATACAACCTGGGCAGCGCCGACCCCAACATCCAGGTCTGGGACGTCGACCTGCGCGGCGACCGTTCGCTGACCATGCGCCATTTTTCCCACCAGCGTCGACCGCTTGGGCCGGAAACGGAGAAGGTGCTTGAGCATTTGGCCTATCTCTGGGGCTTCACGGTGCGACTTGAGGAACAATTGCCGAACGGCGAGTTGCGCCAGATTTGCGAATGCCGTCGGGAAAGGCGGGCGCAGGAGAGAAGCTAGTCTGTCGCCGTGCCGGAACTTAATATCAAGAAAACAAAGGGGATTTGTTTTTTCGAGTGGGACCTTTGTGGCCCAATGCCGTGATGGCGCCGATTCGGCCCCTTGCGCCTTGCTTCGTGATCGTGATATCTGTTGTCCATGATCCGTATTCCGCCATTCGCCGCACATCCCGTGCCGGGCCTTCGATGAGTTCCCGCAGCCCCCGCCGTTTCCTGGCCAAGGAACTGAGCACCGCGGCGGCCGCCTACCAGGCTGCCGTCGTCATTCCCCACTGTGCCGAGTGTGCCAGGCCCTGCTGTCGACTCGATGTCCTCGTTCTCGAACTGGAATGGAAGCAGCTCAAGGCATTGTGGCAACTTGACGAGTCGCGCTCCGCCTTTGACCGCCGCCTGTCCTCGGGGCGGGGCCCGGTCGAGATACGGGCGGGGAATGGCTTGTACTACGCCCACCGCAAGGTTTGTCCAGCCTATGACGAAAGCTGTGGCTCCTGCCGGGTTTACGGTCAGGAGCACAAACCCGCGGGGTGTAGCGATTTTCCGGTGTACGAGGATGGCGGCAGCGTCATCGCCGATCTTCGCTGCGAAGCGGTGGACCTTGAGGGCCTGACCGCCTGGCTGGCCAGCGCCGTCGGCCCCGAATTCCGCTTCGAGCAGTCGCCCGACAGGGAATTTCCCTTCCTGGTCACGCTCTCGGTACAGCGGGTGTCCGGGGCGGCTGGCGGCAATAGGCGACTGCGATAGAGCACGGCGGGCACCGGCTGCCGGGCGGCTTCTGCGCTCAGTGCAGTTCGTAGCCGTAGGACTTGATGATGGCCCCGGCCTTATCGCCTTTCAGGTAGGCGAGCAGGGCGGCGGCTGCCCGGTTGTTCTTGCCCTTGGCCAGCAGCACGGCATCCTGGCGGATCGGTTCGTACAGGTCGCCGGGTACGTTCCAGGCCGAGCCGGCGCTGATCTTGCCATCCTTGCATACCTGTGAGAGGGCGACAAAGCCGAGTTCGGCATTGCCGGTCAGCACGAACTGATAGGTCTGGGCGATGTTTTCGCCTTGCACGAAGCGACTTTGCAGGGTCGGCAGGATGCCCAGTTTGGTCATGGCCTGAACGGCTGCCGTTCCGTAAGGAGCGGTCTTCGGATTGGCGATTGCCAGGTGCTTGAATTGGCCATTTTTCAGAACCTCGCCCCGGGTGTCGACCAGGTCCGGATTGGAGGACCACAGGACCAGTTTGCCGACGGCGTAGGTGAAGCGGCTCCCGGCGACGGCAAGGTTTTCCTTTTCCAGCCGGGCCGGGGTGGCGTTGTCCGCCGCGAGCAGGATCTCAAAAGGGGCGCCGTTGACGACCTGGGCGTACAACTTGCCGGTTGACCCGAAAGCAAGGCTTGCTTTGTGACCCGTATCCTTTTCGAACCGGGCGGCGATTTGCTTCATGGGGGCGGTGAAGTTGGCGGCTACTGCGACCTGGACTTCATCGGCGCAGGCGGGACCGCCGACGACCATGGTCAATGTAAACAAAATGGCTTTTTTCATGATTCGCTTCCTTTCGCTCCTGTAGATGAAGATGACGGCCGAGGTCTCGAAATGACGTAATAATTCAGAGCCTGCTCCATTTTTCGACCTTATTACGTTATGGCTGTACATATATAACGATAGCCGTTTTATCCGGGCTTGCCCTATTTTTTATCGGATTTTTTCCTGTTCTACCCTTGGGGTTTCGACGGGTTTCTGGTTAAAGTGCGGCGGCGCCTGTTTTTTTCGATGTGCCTATTGATGTTTAGCGGAAGGCGGGTCCGGGCAAGGCCAATCGCTTTCAGGAGAGAAAAATGAAAATCAGCGCCCGCAACGTATTTGAAGGCAGGATCACGGCCATTGTCGATGGCGCGGTCAATGCCGAGGTGGATATCACGATGGCCGGTGGCGACCGTATCGTCGCCGTCGTCACCGAAGGCAGCGTTCGCTCCTTGAACCTGGCTATTGGCAAGCCGGTGATGGCCATTGTGAAAGCGCCGTGGGTCATGCTCATGGTCGGTGGTGAGGGCGTCGGTTTCAGCGCTCGCAACCAGTTGGCGGGCACGGTGGAAAGCGTCGACAAGGGTGCGGTGAACAGCGAAATCGGACTCAGGTTGAGTGGCGGCACGCTGATCCATGCCATCGTCACCAACGAGGCCGTCCTCGAACTCGGACTCAGGCCCGGCGTTCAGGCTTCAGCGTTGATCAAGGCCAGTCATGTCATATTGGGTGTGCCCGCCTGATTAGTGCGTCGACATTGGGGGCCGGCTTGGCGTCCCCCTTGGCCTTCTTCAATGACGGGCAATGGTTTCGTGGCTCGAGAATATCGATTTTCTGCCCAGTTGCATGAAGCACTTCTCATCGCCGCCGTCGCGTAATTCCTGGAACAGGGCCAGGTCCAGCACTACGATCCGCTTGCCCCGGACCGCGATCAGTTCGCTCTCGGCCAGTTCGTGGAGAACCCTGGAGAAATGCTCCGCGGTGATCCCGAGGTGGGAAGCGATGGTTCCCTTGCTGGCGGGCAGGGTGACGACCGGAAAGATATTGTCGGAATCGCCGGGATTTATCTGGCGCAGGATGTAGTCGGCAATGCGCTGTTTGCTGGCGCGGTTGCCGGTGAATTCCTGTTTTGTGAAAAACTGATAGAGGCTCGTCGACAGGCTGTCGATCAGTTTTCGGGCGAGCTGTGGATTGGACTCGAGCGCCTGCAACACCGCCGCCCTGGTTACGTAGATCAGTCTGGTGTCGCTCAAGGCCTGGGCGTCGAGCGGGTAGGGCTGTTCCATGAACATCATCGATTCGCCGAAGGTTTGGCCGGTTGTCAGTATTTCGACGACTTTCTCGGTGCCGCCCAGCGAATTGAAGAGGAGCTTGACCTTGCCTGAAACGATGACATGGAAGCCGTGGCAGGGGTCTCCCTTGTGGAACACTGCCTCTCCCTTCTTGGCGCGAATATTGCGCGCGGTGGCGGCCAGTTGCTCGATTTCGGCCGGTGAAAGGGTGTTGAACAGGGGTTGTGTGGCGAGTTGGGCGGCAATGTTGACCGGTTTGTCCGCTTCTCGCTTGCGACACACGTAACGTGGGTTTGGGGGCATATCGACAATATCCTGATTTCTGCTCGCCGCAAGGGCTGCTCTGTGAAATCAGTTTAGATTCGGCCGTCCGCGCCACGTAGGGAAGATTAACTGAATCTCGTTTAGGAAATTGTCTGATTGGGGGTAGGAATATTCCTACGGCGGGGAGGTCAATGGGCGGTGCCGAGACCGTCCGGACTGCCGATCAACTGATTGTGAATGGCATAGTGGATGAGGTCGGCGGTGTTGCCCAGGTTCATTTTCTCCAGAATCCGCGTCTTGTGGGTGCTGATCGTCTTGACGCTCAGATTGAGTTCCCTGGCGATTTCGCTGACCCCGTGCCCCCGGGCAAGGAAGATGAAGACCTGGTATTCGCGGTCGGTCAGCCGGCTATGCGGCGCACCGTTGCCGGCGCCGGCCAGCATGTCAAGCGCGAGTTTTTCGGCAACCGCCTGATTGACGAACAGGCCGCCGCTGACAACCTTGCGGATTGCCTGGGCGAGCAGGGCCTCGGCGCTGTCCTTGCACAGATAGCCCGAGGCGCCTGCCTTCAGGGAGCGAACGGCGTACAGGTCTTCCTTGTGCATGCTGAGAATCAGGATGGGCAGCCTGGGGTATTCGCCCTTGATCTGGCGGATCAGCTCGATGCCGCTTTTGCCCGGCATGGTCAGGTCGAGGACCAGAGCATCCCATGGCTCGGTGCGGACCAGTTCGAGCACCTGGAAACCGTCGCCGGCTTCGCCCGCGACGACGATGTCGCCTGTCTCGTGAAGGATGTGCTTGAGACCGGCGCGCAGGATGTCGTGGTCGTCGGCAATCAGGACGCGTATCATTTTTCTGGGCTACCCCGGTGAGGAAAGGTGGCAAAAATCCGGCTGCCGTGACCCGGCTGGCTGCTTATTTCGATGTTTCCGCTCAACATTTTGACGCGCTCCTGCATGCCGAGCAGGCCGAAGGTTTTCTTGTCCTGTTCGGGTTGAAATCCCTGGCCGTCGTCTTCGATGTAGACCCGTATGTTACCTGCATCGTCGTCTATGCCGACGCTGACGTGGCTGGCGGCGGCATGGCGCAGCACGTTGGTCAGCGCTTCCTGAATCAGCCGGAAAATACCGGTGGCCAGTTCGCCGTCGATGGCGAATTCCTCGCGATTCATGGTCAGCGAGCAGGCGATGCCGCTACGTTCCTCGAACTGGTTGACGTGGTGTTCGACGGCCGCTGCCAGACCGAGGACGTCGAGCATGCCGGGACGGAGTCCTTCCGATATGCGGCGCAGCGCCTCTATGGTCCGTTCGACCAGGGAGTAGGCTCCGCTGACGCGGTCGACCACCGCCGCGCCGCTGTTTTCGAACTTGCCGCGCAGCCAGCCGAGATCGATGCGCAGCGAGGTCAGCGCCTGACCCAACTCATCGTGCAACTCGCGGGCGATGCGGGTGCGCTCTTCCTCGCGCACCTTCTGCAGGAAGCCGGTCAACTCCTGCAATCTGCTCTGCGAATCGAACAGACTGGCCTGGGCCGCCAGCAACTGGGCCGTGCGTTCCCGGACGCGGGCAAGGACTT
>JAJXVG010000188.1 GCA_021782315.1 Pseudomonadota bacterium
CCCTTCGTACGCCCCCGCGGCGCCCCAGAACGCAAACACCCGTCATTCCCGAGGCTCCCCATGACTGAAATCGAATTCAACGCGCTTGCCGCGCAAGGCTACAACCGTATTCCCGTTACGCTGGAAACCTTTGCCGACCTCGACACGCCGCTTTCCATCTACCTCAAGCTGGCCAACGCGCCCTACACCTACCTGCTCGAGTCGGTGCAGGGCGGCGAGCGTTTCGGCCGCTACTCGATCATCGGCCTGGCCGCCTCGACCCGCATCGTCGTTACCGGCCACCAGGTATTGGTTCTGACCGGCAATCGCATTGCCGAGCGCGAGGATGACACCAACCCGCTCGACTTCATCGGCAAGTTCATGGAGCGTTTCCGGGCGCCGCCGGCTTCCGGCCTGCCGCGATTCTGCGGCGGCCTGGTCGGCTGTTTCGGCTACGACACCGTGCGCTACGTCGAGACCCGCCTGACCCGCACCAACAAACCGGATGAAATCGGCACGCCGGATATCGGCCTGCTGCTCTCCGAAGAGATCGCCGTGGTCGACAACCTGTCCGGCAAACTGACCCTGATCGTCTTCGCCGAACCCGGTTTTCCCGGCGCTTACCAGAAGGCGCGGACGCGCCTCAAGGAACTGTTGCAGAAACTGCGGACACCGGTCAGCCTGCCCGACGAGCAACCGGTGCATTCCGAACCGGCCGTTTCGGTTTTCGGTGAAGCCGCTTTCAAGCAGGCGGTGCTCAAGGCCAAGGCCTACATCACCGAGGGCGACATCATGCAGGTCGTACTCTCGCAGCGCATGACCAAGCCTTTCCGGGCCAGCCCGATGGCGCTCTACCGCACCTTGCGCAGCCTGAATCCGTCGCCTTACATGTTCTATTTCAATTTCGAGGACTACCACGTCGTTGGCGCCTCGCCGGAAATCCTCGTCCGCCTCGAAGGCGAGCGCGTCACCGTGCGGCCGATCGCCGGCACGCGCAAACGCGGCGGCTCGCCGGAAGAGGATGCCGCTCTGGCGGTCGAACTGCTCGCCGACGAAAAGGAAAGGGCGGAACATACGCAACTGCTCGATCTCGGACGCAACGACTGCGGTCGCGTCGCGCGCGTCGGCACGGTCAAGCTCACCGAGAACATGATCGTCGAACGCTACTCCCATGTCATGCACATCGTCTCCAATGTCGAAGGCAGGTTGCAGCCGGGGCTGGATGCGCTCGACGTGCTGCGCGCCACTTTTCCGGCCGGCACCGTTTCGGGGGCGCCCAAGGTTCGGGCCATGGAAATCATCGACGAACTGGAACCGGTCAAGCGGGGCATCTATGCCGGCTCGGTCGGTTACCTCGGCTTCAACGGCGACATGGACGTCGCCATCGCCATCCGCACCGCCGTGCTCAAGGACGGGAAACTGCACGTCCAGGCCGGTGCCGGCATCGTCGCCGATTCCGATCCGCAATCGGAATGGGACGAGACCCAGAACAAGGCACGGGCCGTACTGCGTGCGGCGGAACTCGCCGAACAGGGGCTGGATACGCGGGTCGACTGAAACCCGCTGCCGGATACGCCCGAACCAGCCGCCCGACCATGGGCGGCTTTTTTCTGGTGCGCCAGGCTTGCAGTGTCGGATTTCCGATGGTGCTGAACTCGGTCTGCAATAAGATGTCGATAAACTGGGCCCGGGCGCTTTTGTGTTCGGCTGGTTTTTCTGGCAGGCTAGCTGTGGACGCCAGCGAAGCCGGAGCGCGGCTTCTTTCAAAACAACAGGAGACGACATGAAACGCTTTGCCTTTACCGCAGCCCTCGCCACCATCCTGGGGGGGGCAGCCATCCTGCCGGCACAGGCCCAGGAATCCGCCACCCTGAAGAAAATCAAGGATACCGGCAGCATTACGCTGGGTCATCGCGAATCGTCGATACCCTTTTCCTATTACGACGACAAACAGCAGGTCATCGGCTATTCGCAGGAACTGATGCTGAAAGCGGTCGACGGCATCAAGGCCGACCTCAAGCTGGCCAAGATCGACATCCGCCTGATGCCGGTCACCTCGGCCAATCGCATCACGCTGATCCAGAACGGCACGGTCGACATCGAATGCGGTTCGACCACCAACAATCTCGAACGCCAGAAGCAGGTCGCTTTCTCGACCACCATTTTCGTCGTCGGCACCCGCCTTATGACGCGGAAGGATTCGGGCATCAAGGATTTCCCCGATCTTGCCGGCAAGAACGTGGTGACCACCGCCGGTACCACCTCGGAGCGCCTGCTGCGCAAGATGAACGAAGACAGGAAAATGGGCATGAACATCATCTCCGCGAAGGATCACGGAGAGGCGTTCCTGACCCTGGAGACCGGCCGTGCCGTCGCCTTCATGATGGACGACGCTCTGCTCTACGGCGAAATGGCCAAGGCCAGGAAACCGGGTGACTGGATAGTCACCGGCACCGCGCAGTCCAAGGAGGCCTACGGCTGCATGCTGCGCAAGGACGACCCGGCCTTCAAGAAGGTGGTCGATGCCGCGCTGACCAAGGCGCTGACTTCCGGCGAGGCCGAGAAGATTTACGCCAAGTGGTTCCTCAACCCGATTCCGCCCAAGGGACTGAACCTCAACATGCCGCTCTCCGATGAAATGAAGGCTGCCTTCAAAGCGCCGAACGACAAGGCGTTCGAGTAAGGCGCAGGCTGCCCCCTCGAGCGCGGGGCCGGGGGGGCAAGAATATCCTTGAGGAGGGCATGATGGCATATCAATGGAACTGGGGTGTCTTCCTGCAGCCGAGCGCGAGCGGGGACGACACCTACCTGGGCTGGATGTTCGCCGGCTTCAAAATGACCATCGCACTGTCGCTGAGCGCCTGGCTGCTGGCCTTGTTGTTCGGGGCGCTGATCGGCGTTCTGCGCACGGTGCCGAACAGGACGCCGGCCGGCCTGGCCACGGCCTGGGTCGAGTTATTCCGCAACGTGCCGCTGCTGGTCCAGCTGTTCATCTGGTATTTCGTCCTGCCGGAACTCTTGCCGACCGGCCTCGGCAACGCCTACAAGCAAGCCAACCCGGTACTCCAGCAGTTCCTCGCCTCGATGGTCTGTCTCGGGCTGTTCACCAGCGCCCGGGTGGCGGAGCAGGTACGCGCCGGCATCAATTCCCTGCCCCGGGGGCAGAAGAATGCCGGGCTGGCGCTCGGCTTCACCCTGCCGCAGACCTACCGCTTCGTGCTGTTGCCGATGGCCTTTCGTCTGATCGTGCCGCCACTGACTTCGGAATTTCTCAATATCTTCAAGAATTCCGCCGTCTGCTCGACCATCGGCCTTCTCGAACTGGCCGCCCAGGGGCGCCAACTGGTCGACTATACGGCGCAGCCTTACGAATCCTTCATCGCCGTGACCCTGTCCTACATCGTCATCAATGTCACCGTGATGACCCTGATGCACCGTTTCGAAAAGCGGGTCGCGGTACCCGGCTACATCGGAGGCAAATGATGTTTACCCTCGCCCATCCGCCATGCTCCGTGCGTCCCGCCGCCATGCCTGCCGACGACGATATCCGGAGGCCGGCATGACTTACGAATTCGATTGGTCCTCCATTCCCGGCGCCTTGCCCTTCCTGTGGGACGGCATGAAGATTTCGCTGCTCATCACCGTGCAGGCGGTGGTCGTCGGGGTCGTCTGGGGAACCCTGCTGGCCATCATGCGCCTGTCGTCGATCAAGCCGCTGTCGTGGTTCGCCGCCGGCTACGTCAACCTGTTCCGCGCCGTGCCGCTGGTCATGGTCCTGCTCTGGTTCTTCCTGATCGTTCCCCGCTTCATCGAGACCCTGCTCGACTTCCCGCCGGGCACCGACCTGCGCCTCAGTTCGGCGATGATGGGCTTCGCGCTGTTCGAGTCGGCCTATTACTCGGAAATCATTCGGGCCGGCATCCAGAGCGTGCCCAGGGGGCAGATTTCCGCCGCCTCGGCCCTCGGCATGAACTACGCCCAGGCGATGCGCCTGGTCGTCCTGCCGCAGGCCTTCCGCAACATGGTGCCGCTGCTGCTGACCCAGGCCATCATCCTGTTCCAGGATACCTCGCTGGTCTATGTCTCGGCACTGGCCGATTTCTTCGGCGCCGCCTACAAGGTCGGCGATCGCGACGGTCGCCTGGTCGAACTGCTGCTCTTTGCCGGCGCCGTCTATTTCGTCATCTGCTTCAGCGCTTCGCAGATCGTCAAGCGACTGCAGAAAAAATACACCCCGGCCTGAGGCCGTCAAGGAGGGATTCCATGATCAAGATTGCCAAGGTCAGCAAGCATTACGGCAGTTTCCAGGTGCTCAGGGAGTGCACCACCTCGGTCGCCAAGGGTGAGGTCATCGTCGTCTGCGGCCCCTCCGGTTCGGGGAAGTCGACGCTGATCAAATGCGTCAATGGCCTGGAGCCGTTCCAGGCCGGGGAAATTGTCGTCGATGGCACCTCGGTCGGCGATCCCAAAACCGATCTCTCCAAGCTGCGCGCCCGGGTCGGCATGGTATTCCAGAATTTCGAGCTCTTCCCGCACATGAGCATTACCGAGAACCTGGCCATCGCCCAGGTCAAGGTTCTCAAGCGCAGCCGCGACGAAGCGATGGAGAAGGGCATGAAGCTGCTCGACCGGGTCGGCCTCAAGGCGCAGGCCGGCAAGTTTCCCGGGCAGTTGTCCGGCGGTCAGCAGCAGCGGGTGGCGATAGCCCGGGCGCTGGCCATGGACCCGATCTGCATGCTGTTCGACGAACCGACCTCGGCGCTCGATCCGGAAATGGTTAACGAGGTGCTCGACGTGATGACCGAGTTGGCCAAGGAAGGTATGACCATGATGTGCGTAACCCATGAAATGGGTTTCGCCAGACGCGTCGCCGACCGGGTGATATTCATGGACCAGGGCGCCATCGTCGAGGATGACGGCAAGGAGGCCTTTTTCGCCAACCCGCGTTCAGAGCGGGCGCAGCAATTCCTGGCCAAGATACTGCATCACTGAGCAGGCAGGCCTTGATCCGGACGAGCGGGTAGCCAGCCCAGGCGCCGGAAAATCCATTCCGTCAGGCACAGGCTGTAATAGGTGGCGAACCAGGCAAAAACGGTATCGGACAGGAAATGACCGCCGGCGGTCATGCGTATGCCGGCAAAGTAGCCGGCGAAGACGATGCTGGCCAGCAGCCAGCGACGGCGGCTGGCCGGGGTGCCGAGCCAGCCGAAGGCCATGATGAAGGCGGCGGTGGCGACATGGCCGCTGACGAAGGAGCAGTTGTCGTCGCACTGCTGCGATGGAATGAAGGCCGGCGTAAACCGGAGGCTGCCGCCGAGTTCCTGGACCTGCGACGGCCGCGCCCGGCCGAAATGTCCCTTCAGGGCGTAATCGACCAGCAGCACCGGCCCGAGTACGGCGCTGGCGAGGAGAAAACCGGCGACGACCCGGCGGGCGCGAAGTTTGTCGAAGCGCTTGACGAAGCCGAGGAGCAGGATCAGGGTGAGGATCAGGATCATGGCCTGGCCCAGGCGCGGCAAGCCCTTGTAGGCCAGGCCGCGAATCAGGCCGTCGCCGGGCAGGTACCATTGCCCCATGTCGCGCAGGATCTTGCCGCTGAGCGCCAGGTCGATCTGCGGAAAGGCGATGAAGAGCACGGCCAGCAGCACGAAACCGGCGCTGACGAGACGAAACTCAGTAGCCCTTGAAATCATGCAGCAGGTACACATCCATGTCGCGAGTAGTCCGGGGGTCCAGTGACGCCTTGAGCGTGGCGATCTTGTCCACGGCGGCAAAGCGGGATGATAATTCCTCGCCGACGGCCTCCTGGGTGATCAGGATGGCATCCCTGCCGAGGTAGGGGCGCAGGTCGGTGGTCAGTTTGTAATGGTCGCTGGCGATGCCGGAGGGATTCCAGCTGGCCGCAGCAGGTGCGATGTCGCGCAATTCGTAAAGCATGTGGGCGAGCAGGGTGCGATTGTCGGCGATCAGTACGCTGTTCGGGTGGGCCAGGACGATGGGTTCCAGTTGCCGGCCGAGCTCGTCCCAGCCCATCGCCCGTTTGAAAGGATTCAAGCGGGCCGGGTTTTTCGCGTCGACTGCGGCAAGCAGCTGCGGCC
>JAJXVG010000189.1 GCA_021782315.1 Pseudomonadota bacterium
CAGGATGCGAATGAAGATGTTGCCGAGCGGCACGCTTTCAAGGGCAATTACCGGGTATTCGCCGTAAACCTTGTCGTCCACCGTGACTTTCAGCGTGCCAAGTTTCTGACCAGCCTCGATTGGTGCGATCAGGCGCTCCGCACCGACGAACTCGGTCTTGACCTTGTCGGCATAGCCCTTGGGAATGGCGATCGACAGATCGTCGGCAAAACCGGCCTTGACTTCCTTCTGGGCACCTTTCCAGGCACGCAGGGAAGCGACCGCCTGTCCCTTGGCATACGGGGTCACGTTATCGTAGGAAATGAAGCCCCAGTTCAGCAGTTTCTGGGATTCGCTGGCGCGGGCCGAGTCGGAACTGGTGCCGAGGACGACCGAGAGCAGGCGGCGCTTGTCGCGCAAGGCGGAGGAGATCAGGCAGTAACCGGCGGCTTCGGTATGACCCGTCTTGACGCCATCGACTGTCGGGTCGATGAAGAGCAGGCGATTGCGATTCGGCTGGGTGATGTTGTTATAGGTATATTCCTTCATCGAGTAATACTTCTTGTACTCCTCGGGAAAGTCGCGGATCAGGGCCGAGGTGAGGAGGGACAGGTCGCGCGCCGTTGTGTAGTGCTCCGGGTCGGGCAGGCCGGTGGCGTTGCGGAAGCTGGACGCAGTCATGCCCAGGCGTTTTGCCTCGCGGTTCATCATCTGCGCGAAATTCTCCTCGCTGCCGGCGATGGCCTCGGCCAGCGCAACGCAGGCGTCGTTGCCGGACTGCACGATCATGCCCTTGATCAGGTCTTCGACCGGAACCTGCGTGTCGACCCTGACGAACATCTTTGAACCGCCCGTACGCCAGGCCTTCTCGGAAATCGGCAGGGTCTGGTCGAGAGCGATGGACTTCTGGTGAATGGCGGCGAACGTCAGGTAGGCCGTCATCAGCTTGGTCAGGGAAGCCGGTTCGAGACGTTCGTCGGGCTTTTCCGAGGTCAGCATCTGGTTCGAGCCGACATCGAGCAGCAGCCAGGACTTGGCGGCCAGCGAAGGAGGAACCGGCAGTTGCAGGGCGAGGGCTTGGGTGGCGGTAAAGATGGTCAGGAGGAGAAACGAAAGCTTGCGAAACAGCGACATTGGCACTTACCTTTGTGACGCGTTGGGGGAATGGAATTATACCCTTGGCTGGATTGGGGGTCGCGGCGCCGCGGCACACAGGGCTTCGACCGCCGGATGGCGAATGCGGCGTTCGTTCGAGATGGCATAGATCTGCTCGCTGACGCCGGCCATGGCGCCGAGCGGCTCGGCTTCGAGTTGGGTCGAGACCTGTTCGGCCAGGGCCAGCGGCGCCGGGAAAATGCCCAGTCCTTCCCGGCCGAAGGTGGTCAGCAAGGCGCTATCCTCGAATTCGCCGACGATTTTCGGGCGGATGCGGCTGTTTTCCAGCCAGCGATCGATGTGTCCCCGCAGGGCGTGGTGGCGGGTGGGCAGCAACATCGGGGCACCGTCCAGGCTGGCCGGAAACCCGGTTTGGTAGCGTTTGGCCAGCGGCCCGGCAGCGAACAGCCCGGTGGCGAATTCGCCGAGTGGCGTGCTGAACACCTTGAGATTGCCGCCGGCCGGCGCTGGCCGGTCGGTCAACACGACGTCCAGCCGGTGCAGGGCGAGGTCGGCCAGAAGCGCTTCGAATTCGCCCTCGTCGCAGATCAGGCGAACATCGGCCGGCATGTTGGTGACCGTGGACAGCAGACGATAGGCCAGCAATTTCGGTATGCCGTCGGAAATTCCCGCCTTGAGGCGAAGGGTCGACTCGCTGCCGCTGCTGTCGACCGCTTCGACCAGGGCTTCACCGAGCTGGAATATCTGGTCGGCGTAAGTCTGGGCCACCTGTCCGGCCTCGCTCAGCACCAGTCCGCGCCCCTGGCTGTTGAACAGGGCCTTGCCCAGTTGCCGTTCGAGCAGCGACAGTTGGCCGCTGATGGTCTGGACGGCCACCCCCAGGCGTTCGGCGGCCCGGGTCATACTGCCTTCCTGGGCGACGACCCAGAAGTAATGAAGATGTTTATAGTTGAGCATGGTCATCGGTCGCACAGGAAAAAACGAAAGGTCTGTCAATTTTGCTCCTGTTTTTCTAATATCTGCAAAGTCATATCATTGACTGCTTTTCTTTTGGAGGAGGTTTCAAATGAAACGAGTCGTACTTTTCCTCGCCACCAATCTCGCCGTCATGCTGGTGCTCAGCGTGGTCACCAGCCTTCTCGGCGTCAATCGCTACCTGACGGCGAACGGCCTGAATTTCGGTGCCTTGCTTGGATTCGCCGCGGTGATCGGTTTCGGCGGCGCCTTGATATCCCTGCTGATGTCGAAAACCATGGCCAAGTGGAGTACCGGCGCCCAGGTCATCGTCTCGCCAAGCTCGTCGACGGAGCTATGGCTGGTCGATACCGTCGCCAAACTGGCCAAGCGGGCCAAGCTGCCGATGCCGGAGGTGGCCATCTACCAAGGCGAGCCAAATGCGTTTGCGACCGGTGCGACGAAAAACAATTCGCTGGTCGCCGTATCGACCGGCCTGCTGCAGGGCATGACCCGCGACGAGGCCGAAGCCGTTCTGGCCCATGAGATATCGCATATCGCCAACGGCGACATGGTGACCATGACGCTGATCCAGGGCGTGGTGAACACCTTTGTCGTTTTCCTGTCGCGCATCGTAGCCTACGCGGTCGATAGCTTCCTGCGTCGCGGCGACAGCCAGAACAGCGGCCCGGGTATCGCCTACATGGTGACCAGCGTGGTTTGCGAAATTGCCTTCGGCCTGCTCGCCAGCATCATCGTCGCCTGGTTCTCGCGGCAACGGGAATTTCGTGCCGATGCCGGCGCGGCCGGACTGATGGGCTCGGCGCTGCCGATGCAGAACGCCCTGCGTCGCCTGGGCAGTCTGCATACCGAACCGCTGCCGCAAGGCATGGCCGCTTCGGGTATCGCCGGTGGCTGGGGGACGCTGTTTGCAACGCATCCGCCGCTCGAGGAGCGGATTGCCGCATTGGGAAAGGGCTGAACGCAACAAGCCGGTGATCGCTGCTTGTCAATTTTGTAAAGTGTGGCGTATTTCACAGACTGTGCTCGCGAATTTTTCTACGATTCGAATTCGCTAAAAATGTCCATGCAAGGACAGAGACAATCCGTAATCGTATGGAAAATTCGTTTGCGCCGGTGGCCGGCTCCGCCTTGATGTCGTCGTACGACTTGCAGGAAGGCGTGGCTGCGCTTTCGCGCGGCGCCTACTTTAAGGAAGCGCCGTTCGACATGATGTTGAGCATCCTGAGCGAGTCGGCGGCGCGCATGTCGGGTGTGGCGCGCGTCGGCATCTGGGCGCTGATCGAAGAGCATCGTGAATTGCGCTGCCTCGAGTTGTACGAACTGTCGATCGGGCGTCACAGCAAAGGCTGTAGCATCAGAGCCGGGCAGTACCCCATTTTTTTTCGCGCCATGCGGGCCGGGAGCGGCATCATGGCCGACGACGCCTATACCCACCCGCTGACAGCCGAATTTGCCGTCGATTACCTGCCGCGTCACGGTGTCACCGCCATGCTCGGCACGCCGATACATATCCGTGGCGAATTACAGGGCGTACTCAGTCTCGAGCAGGTCGGCACCCATCAGTCCTGGTCTCCGGCCCATGCCCTGTTCGCCCAGGCCATCGCCAATCTGATCGCACTCGGGCTGGTCGAAGGCGAGGCTGACGAGGCAAGGCGCCTGGCCAGGGAGGCCGACCTGCGATTGAAGGCCGTACTCGGCATCTGAAATCCTCCCCTGCCGGCTTAGATCGACTGGTCGACGGTGGTCAGGGCGTCGTTCAGTTGGTCCAGAAGCCCGTTGATCTGCGCCAGCCTGCTGTCGAGATCGGCGGCGTTGCGGCCGACCGTTTCCGACAGTTGTCGGGCGATGTGCATGATTCCCCAGATTTCCAGCAATTCCGCATGCTGGGCCAGCTTCGACGATTCCGTGAGCAGTGCGTAGGCGTCCGGCGGTAGGGCGGCCAGGGCGTCATGCATGAACTGGACTTGTTCGCGGGCCTCGTCGACGAACAGGCGATCGAGAACGGCAGAGCGCTCGTCGGGGCCGGCGTGGCTGGCTACGGTTTCGAGTCGTCCGGCGAAGTGGACGGCGCGTTCGGCGAAGACCGGGTTTTCAAGTCCATCGGCTTCGCCCAGGCATTCGACGGCGGCGCTTATCGCCGTAATCAGGCGCGGTGCCTCGGCATTTTCCTCGAAGAGATCGGCTGCTGTGGCCAGTGCTTCGCCCAGGCGCAGGCAATTGGCATCGGCGGTTTCCAGGGCGATGGCGTAAAGATTGAAAATGGCCGCCCGGACGTCGCCGCTGTCATGGCGTTCGGACCAGGCGGCGGCCAGGCGCTTGCCGCCGGCGATCCAGCGCTCGTTCAGTTTGGGGTCGAAGCGTGCCTTCCTCGGCTTGGCGACCCAGGGCAGGATGGCGGCGGTCGCCTCCAGTGTGGGGGCGAGCGCCGCGCGGGTTTCCTCGAGTTCGCGCTCGGGAAAGTCGGCCATGAAAATTTATTGGGCAGCCAGTCTGGCGAAGGCGGAAACGACCTCCGGCGGCGCCTGTACCAGTTCGATCAGCACGCCTTCCCCGCCGACGGGAAATTCCTCGTTGCCCTTGGGGTGCAGGAAGGTGATGTCGAAACCGGCGGCGCCCTTGCGGATGCCGCCAGGAGCGAAACGCACGCCATTGGCCGACAGCCATTCGACGGCCTTGGGCAGGTCGTCGATCCACAGGCCGACGTGATTGAGCGGGGTGGCGTGCACGGCCGGCTTCCTTTCCGGATCGAGCGGTTGCATCAGATCGACCTCGACCTTGAACGGGCCGCTGCCCATGGCGCAGATGTCTTCATCGACGTTTTCGCGCTCGGAAATGAAGCTGCTGGTGATTTCCAGGCCGAATTTCTCCACCCACAGGGTGCGGAGTTTTTCCTTGGAAGGGCCGCCAATGGCAATTTGCTGGATACCGAGAACCTTGAACGGACGGGTCATGAGTCGACTCCTAATGGACGATGTAATCCATAATTATAGAGATTTCCTGCGGTAGGCGAGAAGCAGCAAAACGATGCCGGCCAGGATCATGGGCAGGGAGAGCCACTGGCCCATGCTGATCGTGTAGGACTGGCCGAAGATACCGGCGTCCGGCTCACGGAAAAACTCGGTCACGAAGCGGAAACAGCCGTAGCCGATCAGGAAAACCGCAGACACGGCGCTGCGCGGCCGGGGCCGGCTGGAAAAGGCCCACAGGATCGCAAACAGGGCGAAACCTTCGAGGCCGATGTGATAAAGCTGCGACGGGTGGCGCGGCAGCATGTCCCCCGACTGCGGGAAAATCATCGCCCACGGCAGGCTGGCATCGGCGACCCGGCCCCATAGCTCGCCGTTGATGAAATTGCCGAGGCGCCCGGCGGCAAGACCGAGCGGAACCAGTGGCGCAATGAAGTCGGTGATGTCCCACCAGTTCAGTTTTTGTTTGTTCGTCCACAGCCCCATCGCCGCCAGCACGCCGAGGAAGCCGCCATGGAAGCTCATGCCGCCTTTCCAGACGGCGACGATTTCCAGCGGATTGGCCAGGTAATAGCCGGGGTCGTAGAACAATACCTGGCCGAGTCGTCCGCCGACGATGACGCCGAGCATGCCGTAAAAAAGCAGGTCGTCGAGTTGCTCGACGCTGAGAACGGATGGGCGCGTCCTGATCCGGTAGCGCCCGAGCAGGGTGAACTGGATGAAGGCGAGCAGATACATCAAGCCGTACCAGCGTACCGAGAGCGGACCGATCGAAAAAGCGACGGGATCGAACTGTGGGTGGAGGAGCATGGAAGGTTCAGAGTGGGCTAGAATTGCCCGATTATAGTTCGTGCGCCATGACAAGGTGTCGGCGCCAGATTCAGACGGAGATTTCCATGCCCCAATACCGTTCCCGCACCTCCACCCACGGCCGCAACATGGCCGGAGCCCGCTCGCTGTGGCGTGCCACCGGCATGCAGGATGGCGATTTCGGCAAACCGATCATTGCCGTGGTCAACAGCTTCACCCAGTTCGT
>JAJXVG010000190.1 GCA_021782315.1 Pseudomonadota bacterium
CTCTCCGAGGTAGTGAAAGTCCGGCTGTACATCGCCCGAACCCGGGCGTTGAAGGTGCACGGCGAGAAATTCGGGGCTGCCTGAATCGGCTCGCCGGTGACCTTCCGGCCGTCCGCGCCATGCACGGACAACCGGGATGCCGGCGGCCATTTAAAAAGGAAAAAACATGTCCGAGTTGCCGCTGCTCTGGCAAAACCTGATCGCCTGGGTCGGCGACCACGGCGTCGTGCCAGTGTTGTCGGCCCTGGCCTGGCAGGATCTGGGCAATCCCGGCGAAATCGCCGAAGCGGTCGTCATCGCCGCCCTGCAACTGGGCATCATCGCCCTGATCTTCCGCCCGCTGGAAAGCCTGGTTCCGGCGGAACACTGGCCTGACCGCCGCCTGACGCGCATCGACATACAGTACACCCTGATCATGCTGCTCGGTCTTTTTCCATTGTTCAGCTACCTGGTACTGACCCCGCTCAACCATTACCTGGGAGGAAACGACGGTGCGGAAGCCTCGTCGTTTCACATAATCCACTGGCTACCTGCTCTCGACGCCCATCCGCTGTTGCGTTTCCTGCTCTACTACCTGGCCTACGATTTCGTCTATTACTGGCTGCATCGAACACAACATGCGATCCCCTAGTGGTGGGCCATGCACAGCATGCACCACAGCCAACGACAGCTCAGTTGCTGGAGCAACGATCGCGGTTGTTACCTGGACGGCGCCCTGCAGTCCTTTATCCTGGCCGGGGTGGGCATCGTCATCGGCGTCGCGCCAAACGAATTTGCGTTGCTGACCTTGCTCAGCGAATTGATGCAGAATTTCTCCCATGCCAATGTCCGCATCGGTTTTGGACGCTTCGGCGAAAGGATATTGGTTGATCCCCGGTTTCACCGCCTGCACCACATGCAGGTCGATCCCTCGCGCCCCGAGCTTCACAACTGCAATTTCGGGCAGGTTCTGTCGATCTGGGACGTCCTGTTCGGTACCGCGCTGTTCGGGGAAGCGGTACGCCCGACCGGGGTCGGCGACCCGATGGTCGATGCCGACAACGGACGGGGCTTGATCGTCCAGCAATGGGAAACCCTCAAGCGCTTCTGGGGCGCCTTCCGCCGGCCGGCCGGATGGCGTCCGGGCGATGTCGGCTTCAGCCCGGACTACCGGCCGATCCCGAGCAGCCACGTCGAGTTGCCTCTTGCCGCCCGACCAGGCCCCGAGGCCGTGGCCGAAGGCTAAGACCGGACGAAGGCATGATGCCCCTCCCCGGCCAGCCTCTCAGGGCCTTGAGAATTACTTGGCCTTCTTGTTTTCTTCGACGGTGCGGGCGTCGGTATAGGCCTTGACGGCCCAGACGGCCTCCTGCGTAAAGACGCCGCCGTAGGCAGGCATGACGTAACGACCGTCACCGTTTTTCTTGCCGTTGAGCGTAATCTCCTTGAAATAGGCGTCCGAGTCCTTGAGGCATGCCGCCTGCTGGTCCTTGCCGGTCATATCCAGGCAATCCTTGGTCAGGAGCAGCAGATCGGGCGCCACGCCCCCCGAGTTGGCATTCAGGCCATGGCAACCGGCGCAGTTGTGAAGATACCCCTCGGCACCGACCTTGACCGCTTTTTCGTTGCCCCGATAGGGATTCGCCTCGACCCACTCCTTGCCGACGGCCGGGAGGCTCGATGTATCGATCGGATGTGGCGTCACGTCGCCATGCGCCTGCGCCTCGATGGCCACCAGGCCGAGGGTGAGCGCCATCGCCAGACCAACAGCCAGATGGCTGTGTTTCCTTGCTTCATTCATCACAAATTCCTCCTGTCAGGTTCGAACAAGCCTATTTTCATTGCACTACGCTGCGCCTCTTGCAGCCAGCGCGCGATCGACAAGGCACCTGACTTCAAAGCGAGGCGCCGACTATAGCAAGCACGAACCGGCAGGGGGAGGGATTTTTTGTACCTGACGGTAACCGCGGGCAGACCCTCGATGCCAAGAGGATACGAACGACAATTCCCCCTTGAAGCGCTCCCATCGTCAGGCGCGATGACGCCCGTTGCCCGGGGCTCATTTCCACGCGGGACAGAAGGAAGGCGCTGTAACAAGGCTGTAATATTTGGGAAATAAAGTACCCACTCCGTTCCCAAACAAGAGGTCACTTCCTATGTCGAAAATGCAATTTTTCAAGCAAACGATGCTCGCTGTCGCAATCAGCGCTTCGGCCGTATCGGCATTCGCCGTAGAAATCACTGGTGCTGGCGCCTCTTTCCCGGCACCTGTGTATGCCAAGTGGGCTGAAGCCTACCAGAAGGCCACCGGCAACAAGGTCAACTATCAGTCCATCGGTTCCGGCGGCGGAATCAAGCAGATCAACGCCAAGACGGTCGATTTCGGCGCCTCCGACATGCCCCTGAAGGCCGAAGTCCTGGAAAAGGACGGCCTGGTCCAGTTCCCGACCGTTATCGGCGGCGTCGTGCCGGTCGTCAACGTCTCCGGCATCCACGCCGGCCAGCTCAAGTTCACCGGCCAGGTGCTGGCCGACATCTACCTGGGCAAGATCACCAAATGGAATGACAAGGCCATCGCCGAACTCAACCCCGGCGTCACCCTGCCCGCCATCGATATTGCCGTCATCCGCCGCGCCGACGGTTCCGGCACCAGCTTCATCTTCACCAACTACCTCTCCAAGTCCAGCGACGAATGGAAGACCAAGGTCGGCGAAGGCACGGTCGTTCAGTGGCCGACCGGCATGGGCGGCAAGGGTAACGAAGGGGTCTCCGCTTTCCTGCAGCGCATCCCGAACTCCATCGGCTACGTCGAGTCCGCCTACGCCAAGCAGAACAAGCTGGCCTGGGTTTCACTGAAGAACGCCGCCGGCAACTACGTTTCCCCGGAAGACGACAGCTTCAAGGAAGCCGCCGCCACCGCCGACTGGAGCAAATCCGCTTTCGGCGAAATCCTGACCAATCAGGCTGGCAAGAAGGCATGGCCGATCACCGGTGCCACCTTCATCCTGATGCACAAGGTGCAGGACAAGCCGGGCCAGGCAGCCGAAGTGCTTAAATTCTTCGAGTGGTCCTACAAGAACGGCGACAAGATGGCCTCCGACCTCGATTACGTCCCCTTGCCCGACAGCCTCGTGAAGCAGATCTCCGCTTCGTGGAGCCACATCAAGGACGCTTCCGGCAAGGCAGTCAAGTAAGCACGAGAGTAGGCTCATTGATTGATGGCAACCCCCGTCCGACGACGGAGGTTCGCCATCTTCTCGAGCAATTGACGTCGGAACTGGATTTTCCCGGACAGTAAAAATGAACGAATCACATAAACGAGGACGTATTGGAGACCTGTTGTTCTTCAACGTAACCCGTGCCTTTGCAGCGCTTACGCTCATCCTGCTGATCGGCATCATCCTCTCGCTGACCTGGAGCGCCCTGCCGTCGATCAAGGCCTTCGGTTTCGGATTCCTGACCAGCAGCGAATGGAACCCGCCGGCCGAACGTTTTGGCGCCCTCGTCCCGATGTACGGCACCCTTGCGACCTCGTTGATCGCCCTCGTTATCGCCCTGCCGATCAGTTTCGGCATCGCCCTCTTCCTGACCGAACTGGCACCGGCCTGGCTGCGCCGCCCGCTCGGCATCGCCATCGAGTTGCTGGCCGGCATTCCCAGTATCGTCTTCGGTATCTGGGGCCTGCTGGTATTCGCCCCGATCTTCGGCGAGCATGTGCAGCCGTGGATCGCCAAGACAATCGGCAGCCTGCCGGTGATCGGCTCCCTGTTCAGCGGGCCGGCGCTCGGCATCGGCATCCTGGCCGCCGGCATCATCCTGGCGATCATGATCATCCCCTTCATCACCTCGGTCATGCGCGACGTCTTCGAACTCGTCCCGCCGATGTTGAAGGAATCCTGCTACGGCCTGGGGGGCACCACCTGGGAAGTCGTCTGGCGCGTCGTCCTGCCCTACACGCGGGTCGGCGTCATCGGCGGCGTCATGCTCGGCCTCGGCCGCGCCCTGGGCGAAACCATGGCGGTCACCTTCGTCATCGGCAATGCCAGCCTGCTCGCCAATTTCTCCCTGTTCATGCCCGGCAATTCGATCACCTCCGCGCTGGCCAACGAGTTCGCGGAAGCGACACCCGGCCTGTACACCGCGGCACTGATCGAACTCGGCCTGGTCCTCTTCGTGATCACCTTCATCGTCCTCACCTTGTCGAAATTGCTCCTGCTGTCGCTGGAGAAACAATCGGGCGGAAAGCACTAAGGGGGAATAGCCATGGATCTGGTCACCAAACGTAAAATCATCAATTTCATCGCCCTGTCGCTGTCGCTGTCGGCCATGGCCTTCGGTCTGTTCTGGCTCATCTGGATTCTCTGGATGGTCTGCGAGCAAGGTTTTTCCTCCCTCTCCCTGGCGCTGATCACGCTCGACACACCACCGCCCGGTTCAGCCGGCGGCCTGCGCAACGCCATCGTCGGCAGCGGCATCATGGTCGGACTGGCGATGGCGATCGCCACACCCATCGCCATTCTTTCGGGCATTTACCTGGCTGAATACGGCCAGACCAACTGGCTCGGCAAGACGACGCGATTCGTCAACGACATCATGCTGTCGGCACCGTCCATCGTCATCGGCCTCTTCATCTACGCCGTCTACGTCACCCACCTCGGCAAATTTTCCGGAATGTCGGGTGCCATCGCACTGGCCCTGCTGGTCATCCCCGTCGTCGTGCGAACCACCGAAGACATGCTCATCCTGGTGCCCAATGCACTGCGTGAAGCGGCATTTGCCCTGGGCGCCCCGAAATGGAAGGTGGTCCTGATGATCACCCTGCGCTCCGCCAAAACGGGGGTCGTCACCGGCATACTGCTGGCCCTCGCCCGTATCTCCGGAGAAACCGCCCCGCTGCTGTTTACCGCACTATCCAATCAGTTCTGGAGCGTCGATCTGAACGAACCGATGGCCAATCTGCCGGTCACCATCTTCAAGTTTGCAATGAGCCCCTTTGCCGACTGGCAGGGTCTGGCATGGGCCGGGGTATTCATCATCACACTGACCGTGCTGCTGCTCAACGTCCTTGCCCGCGTGCTATTCCGCAAAACCGGATCCCAGTATTAACAGCGATGACATCAAACCGGAACGACATAATGCCTCCCAAAGACGCAAATCAAGAACTACACTCCCAGATCAGCATCCGGAATCTGAATTTCTATTACGGCAAGGCCATTGCTCTCAAGAATATCAACCTGGATATCTACAAGGGCAACGTCACTGCCTTCATCGGACCGTCCGGTTGCGGCAAATCGACCCTGCTGCGCACGATCAACCGCATGTACGACCTTTATCCCGGCCAGCGCGCCGAGGGTGAATTGATCATCGACGGCAAGAACATTCTCGAAAACGGAGTCGATACCATTCAGCTGCGGGCTCAGGTGGGCATGGTTTTCCAGAAGCCGACCCCCTTCCCGATGTCGATTTACGACAACATCGCCTTCGGCGTGCGCATGCACGAGAAGCTGACCTCCCGCGAAATGAACGACCGGGTCGAATGGGCGCTGAGCAAGGCCGCGCTGTGGGATGAAGTCAAGGACAAGTTGAACCAGCCCGGCACCGGCCTGTCCGGCGGCCAGCAACAACGCCTGTGCATCGCCCGCGGCGTCGCCGTCAAGCCGAAAGTTCTCCTGCTCGACGAACCGACCTCGGCGCTCGACCCCATTTCGACGATGCGCATCGAGGAACTGGTCCACGAACTGAAGCGTGAATTCACCATCGCCATCGTCACGCACAACATGCAACAGGCTGCGCGTCTCTCCGATTTCACCGCCTACATGTACCTGGGCGAGATGATCGAGTTCGGCAAGACCGACGAAATTTTCATCAAGCCGCAAGACAAGCGGACCGAAGACTACATTACCGGCCGCGTAGGCTAAGCAAGGGGTTTTCATGAACCAGACCCATCATTTTTCCAGCCAGTTCGACGAAGACCTGAGCCAGTTGCGCAGTCACGTGCTGCAAATGGGCGGTCTGGTCGAAACCCAGGTCTCGGCGGCCATCGACGCCTACACGACCG
>JAJXVG010000191.1 GCA_021782315.1 Pseudomonadota bacterium
CTGGCTTCGATCGGTTCGGCCAGCAGCGTCGCCTTCAAGGCCAACTCGATGGCACCGACCGGCTCGCTGTCGACCAGCGGCAGATAGCATTCGGCGGTCAGGCGGTCGCGGGTGGCGGACGGTGCGATCAAGGCCTTGGCGACCTGATGGCCGACTGCGTCGGAAGGCACGACATAGGGATGGCCCCAGGGAAAGATCGAGCGGTGCAGGAAGGCGGCGATGAAACGTACCGGAAAATTGGCGATGACGCCGTCGAAGGCTTGCTGCGCCTTGTACATGGCGTCCCAGATCGCCCAGTGGGCGAGCGGCGCATCCTCGGCCTGGCGGCCCTCGTCCTCGTAGCGCTTCAAGGTGCAGGAGATCAGGTACATCTGGGCGAGGATGTCGCCGAGGCGGGCGGACAGTTTTTCGCGACGCTTGACGCTGCCGCCGAGCACCAGCAGCGAAATGTCGGCCATGAAGGCAAAGGCCGCCGAGAAACGCGTCAGTTGCTGGTAGTAACGCTTCATTTCAGGCGCCGTGTCGACCTTGACCGCCGCGAAATGCGAACCGGTCATGCCCAGCCACAGGGCGCGAATGCCGTTCTTGACGGTGAAACCGATATGGCCGAACAGCGCCTTGTCGAAATCGACCAGCCCCTGCTTCTGGTCCGGATTCTGCGCCGCCTGCATTTCCGGCAGCAGATAGGGATGGCAGCGGATCGCCCCCTGGCCGAAAATGATCAGCGAACGGGTCAGGATGTTGGCGCCTTCGACGGTGATGCCGATCGGCACCTGCTGATAGGCGCGGCCGAGGAAGTTGGCCGGGCCGAGGCAAATGCCCTTGCCGCCGATGACATCCATGCCGTCGTTGACCACCTGGCGGGCGCGCTCGGTGACGTGGTACTTGGCGATGGCCGAAACGACCGACGGTTTCTCGCCGAGGTCGACGGCACCGGCCGTCATCTTGCGCACGGCATCCATCATGTAGGTGTAGGCACCGATCCGGGTCAGTGCCTCCTCGACCCCCTCGAATTTGCCGACCGCCATCTTGAATTGCGAACGGACCCGGGCATAGCCGCCGACAGCGCGCGCCGTCATCTGCGCCATGCCGGTATTGGACGAGGGCAGCGAGATCGAGCGACCGGCCGCCAGGCACTCCATCAGCATGCGCCAGCCATGGCCTGCCTTTTCCGGGCCGCCGATGATGAAATCGAGCGGCATGAAAACATCCTTGCCGCGGGTCGGACCGTTCATGAACATGGCGTTCAACGGGAAGTGGCGACGGCCGGTGTCGACACCCGGATGATCGTAAGGTACCAAGGCGCAGGTGATGCCAATGTGCTTCCTGTCGCCGAGCAGGCCGTCCGGATCGAACAGATGAAAAGCCAGGCCGAACACCGTGCACACCGGCGCCAGCGTGATATAGCGCTTGTCCCAGGAGACGCGCATGCCGAGCACTTCCTTGCCCTGCCAAATGCCCTTGCAGACGACCCCCGTATCCGGGATGGCGGCGGCATCGGAACCGGCCCACGGGCTGGTCAGCGCGAAGGCCGGCACCTCGATGCCCTTGGCCAGGCGCGGCAGGTAGTGGTTCTTCTGGGCTTCGGTGCCGTAATGCAGCAGCAGTTCGGCCGGGCCGAGCGAGTTGGGCACCATGACCGACACCGACAGCGCCGACGAACGCGTGGACAGCTTGGTCACTACCTGCGAATGGGCGTAGGCCGAGAATTCCAGGCCGCCGTATTTCTTCGGGATGATCATGCCGAGGAAGCCCTTCTCCTTGATATAGCGCCAGGCTTCGTTCGGCAGGTCGTAGAGTTCGTGCGTCACCTTCCAGTCGTCGACCAGGCGGCAGGCTTCCTCGCACTCGTTGTCGAGAAAGGACTGCTCGGCCGCCGTCAGCTTGGGCTGCGGATAGCCATGCAATTTTTTCCAGTCCGGCTGGCCGCGAAACAGTTCTCCCTCCCACCAGACGGAGCCGGCTTCAAGCGCGTCGCACTCGGTATCCGACATCTGCGGCAGCACCTTGCGATAGGTGGAAAAAATGGGCCGGGTGATCACGCTTCGGCGCAAGGGCCGAACCAGGATCAACCCGGCCAAAGCCACCAGGGCGATGAGCCCGAGCAGAGGGATGAGGCTGTTGAACATTTTGCTGTCTCCTTTTATGTTTTTTTGGTTTTTACCGATTATTCGCCGTCGCTTGCGGCTTCCTCCGGGAACTGCGGCAACTGGGCGCGGAGGCCGCCGAGCAGGAAGGACATCAGGCGGGGCAGCAGGCGATCCAGACGATCCACCGAATCCTCCTTTTCGATCTGCCAGTCGGTAACCAGACGCAAGGCATCGGTACCGGCAATGGCGTACGAGGTGGCGCCCAGCATGAAATGGAAGCGCCAGACGATCTCGGCCTTGGGCACATCGGGCAAGGCCTGGAACAGCGCCTCCTTGTAGCGATCGAGGACGACCTTGTACTCGTGCGCCAGGAAGGCGCGTATGAATTCCGAAGGCTCGGTCAGCGTCCGCCCCATCAAGCGCAGAAAGGTTATGCCGCCCCGGTTTTCGTCGCCGGCCATCCGCAGCATGGTGCCGAAAAAACCGTCGACTATCTGCGACGGCTTGAGCGCCTTGCCGTCCGCCTCGGATTCCAATTCGTTGAGAATCCGCATCCGTTCTTCATTGAGCCAATCGAGGCGGCGGCGAAAGACTTCCTGTATCAACGATTCCTTGGAGCCGAAGTGATAATTCACCGCCGCCAGATTGACACCGGCCTCACCGGTGATCTGGCGCATCGAAGTCCCATCGTAACCATGCGCCATGAACAGGCGCTCGGCTGAATCGAGAATGCGCTCGCGTGTATCGATCAATCGAACTGCTTCAACCATGCATCACCCCCATAATTCATACGTTCGTTTTAATCATAGAAAAAACCGGCAGGCAATGCAAGCGCTTTTTAAACGTATTTTAAAACGCCTGTTTGAGCCACCAAGAACAGGGGGGACAACCGGATATCACCTGTTGCAATCCATTACTTGAAGCGAAACGCCCGAATTCTTATCCTGAAAGCCAAGTACCGATCCACAACAGACCAGGGCGTGTACAGGCTGTCTTGACAGATCCCTCCTGCGGATCTTTCGTCTTTTCAGGCGTGGCTTTTCAGCAGGCCGTTTGACGGGGTAGTGCCGTCGCTGCGCATCGATCGCAAACATCCCAAGGCAAGCATTGGCAAAGGCGAGTCGATGCGAGGTATTCGCTTCCCACGATCACCTTGCCGGTCGCTCGCTGTTTGGCGGTAGGTCCGGCAGTGGTCGATTGACCATGCGGTGCAGGCGACCATCGGGAAAACAGGGTCATATCGCCCGGATTGTCCACGTACCAGATTTTGCGAGCGGCATCCCAGCGTGCGCCCAATTTCTTGGCTTCGTCCTTCTCGCCAAAAGGAACCTTCAGATTCACTCGCATATGGATTTCCGGCTGACAGGAACAGGTATTATAGCGGCGGCCGGCGACAAGCATCTGCCCGGCGCCCGAGCCTGCTTACTCGCATCGAGGGCTGTGAAAGTATGGCAGAAGCGCCTTGGCTGCCTTGATTCTGTGGCTGGCGCCGGCCGAAGCATCGTTCATCACGGCCAGCAGGAAGGTTTTCGGATCGCTGAAACCCTCCCCAGCCGTCCGCCCGGCCAGGTTTTCTCCAAGCCGTGAAAAATCGCCGCCGCCCTGCTCCAGTTCGGTCGGTATTTCATTCGCGGGAGGCGTGGTGGTCGCCGACCGGAGAAGGTCGAGCGCCCGCCGAAAATCAGCATTTGTGACGCTCACCAGCCGGCCCAGCATCTCGGCCTGCCGGTTCATGTTGGGCGCCATCTCCAGGCCGGCTTCCTCAATGAACATGGAACCCATGTCCGGGTCGATGAAAGCCGACCATTTGCCGGTCGCTTCGTCGAGGGCGGGGAGCGGGTAGACCGGCCGGTCATCGGCATCCGGCATCAAGCACAGGCAGGCCGGTGAAACATCTGCCAGATATTTGAGCCTGAGCGCGTCGAGAAAAGCAGCGGCGTCGCCGAACGGCACGGGTGCCGCCAGCGACAGCCAGAGCAGATAGCCGCTTCGCCCGGAAACCGAGATGGCCGGCGGCGGCAATTCAAGATCTTCCTGCAGCCCCCGGTGGAGTTTGGCCACCGATGGCCAATCGCCGCTTCTCTCGAAGGCCAGGACCATGGCGCGCACCGATCCGTCTGAACCGACAAGGCGGAAGCCAGCCTCCGCTTCCGGCCCTTTGCCGGTCTTCCCGCCGGGCGACGAATCTCCGCCCTGCCCGTTCGAGTCGCCGCCGTCTTCGAGGAAATACAGTCGCTGCAGTTCGCGCATCAATTTATTCATGCATCACCAAAAATCGTGCTGCGCAGGAAAAAACCCGCGATTCATTCGTCGGTCGGCAGAGGACGAGGGTTCGGTTGCCGATATTGGAGAAAACGACAGAGCACATCCCGACCGGTCTTGTTTTCCCGAAAAGTTCTCTGCGATTCTTCGTACACAGGCCAATCGGCCAGCGGAATTTCCGCCGGAAAGCGCATGTCGCCAGCGAAGGTCTGCTCGATCCGGGTCAGGTAAAAACGGTGGCAATAGGGCCAGGCCGCGGCGTAAACCGAGGCCCCGCCAATGACGAATACGGGTTTGCCGGTGGCCAGCGCCGCGCGCAGGCCCTCTTCGACGCCGGCCACCCGACGACAACCGGGGCGCAAGGCGAGATCGGCTTGACGACTGACGATAAACGAATCCACCGGAACCACGTCCATCGATTCGTAGGTCAGCCGCCCGATGAGCAGCGCCGCGCCGGCTACCATTGTCTCGAAATAGGCCAATTCCTCTGGAATATCCCAGGGCAGCCAGCCGTCCAGCCCGAGCATGCCGTTGCTGGCTACTGCGCCGATGGCAAAGATCAGCGCTTGGTCTTGGCCCATTGCTCGCGCGTCAGGGAAAGCGAAACGGCAGGCGTCGCCTGCCCGTTATAGACATGGGGCTTGCGCATGGAGATCTGCGCCGAAGTCACGATGGCGATACCAAAAATCGCATCCATGACCTCCAGTATGCTCGACTCCAGGCACTCGCAATGGGTGTTTTCCTCGAGTTTGCGGACTGCCAGGAAGATCACCTCGTAGTCGACCACCTGGCGGATATCGTGGGGATCGCCTACCGCATCCATCGGCGCCCAGGCATCGACGTGAACCGCAACCGCCTGCGGTCCGTATTTTTCCAGCGGGTTGCAGCCGGTCCGCAACTGGATGGTGGCATCGACGGAAGCGCACCAGTGATTGGTTAACACCAGGAAATCCTTTCAAACTCTGTCGGTCGTGGCAAGGCGCTACGATAGCAAAGTGGCGGCAATCGAGGTAGTCAAGCAGGCTGGCATCTTATATAAGACAGATGATAAATTGACAGAAAAACGCTGAACTTCTAACATCGTCAGTCTCTCGTTCCCGCTGACGCAAGGAAGCAATAAAAAGCGGGTTTCCGGGCGAATACGAACAATTTCAACCACGCTGTTTCAAACAGGAGCGACATATGTCCAAAGCCCCCATGCGCGTTGCCATTACCGGCGCCGCCGGCCAGATCGGTTATAGCCTGCTGTTCCGCATCGCCTCCGGCGAAATGCTCGGCAAAGACCAGCCGGTCATCCTTCAGTTGCTCGACCTGCCGCAGGCCCAGCAAGCCGTCAAGGGCGTGATGATGGAACTGGAAGACTGCGCCTTCCCGCTGCTCGCCGGCATGGTTGCCACCGATGATCCGAACGTCGCCTTCAAGGATGCCGACGTCTGCCTGCTGGTCGGCGCCCGTCCGCGCACCAAGGGCATGGAACGTGCCGACCTGCTGACCGCCAACGGCGCCATCTTCACCGTTCAGGGCAAGGCCATCGCCGAGAACGCCAAGGAAGACGTCAAGGTTCTGGTCGTCGGCAATCCGTGCAACACCAATGCCTACATCGCCGCCGCCGCCGCCAAGAAGGTTGGCCGCACCAATCCG
>JAJXVG010000019.1 GCA_021782315.1 Pseudomonadota bacterium
CGAAGCAACCGTTGGTGAAGACAAGCGGCCGGGCCAGTTGGGCAGCCCGTGCCGCCAGTTGGTCCGGTGGACAGATTTTCGATTCGAAGGCGGGGGCGGCGTAGTGCATGATCGGGTCATGAGGGGGAAGGATATCTTCGCCATTCTAGTGCCTGTTGACCTCCGTTGCCTGATTGTTCGGAAAATGGGTGCTGTCATGTTCGCGTAACATCGGCTGGCTAGTGTGCGCAGCACGCTATTTTTGCCTATGGAATTCAATTGCTCACGCTCCGGCGCCGCACCCTCCTTGTTGCGCTCCTCATCGTTTCGCTGTTGACAGCCTGCTCGCCGCGCCAACTGGTCGTCGGTGGTATCGCCGACGAACTGGCTGCGCAAGGACAGGCCAGTGAAAACGATCTCGAACTGGCACGCGAGGCGAGTGCCTTCTACCTGAAACTCTCCGAATCGGTGCTGCGCAGTGATCCGGGGCATCAAGCGCTGGCCGAAGCTGTCGCTGCCGGATTTACGCAGTACGCCTATGCCTTCGTCGCTTTCGAGGCGGATCGTGTCGAGACAAAGGATGTTCGCTCGGCCGAACGCCTGCGCCACCGGGCCGGAATGCTTTATCACCGGGCTCGCGAGCATGCCCTGGCGGCATTGGAACGGGAAACGCCGGGATTCGCCCAGGCACTGGGCAGTTCGCAAGCGGCGGACTGGCCGAGGCTGGCGCCGGCCCAGGTTGGCCTCGCATACTGGGCCGCCGCCGCATGGGGCGGCTGGATTTCCTTAAGTAAGGACGATGCCGAGGTGGTGGCCGATCTGCCGCAGGCGGTGCGCCTGACACAACTGGCCTGGCAGGTCGATCCGGATTGGGGGCAGGGCGCGCTGACCGGCCTGCTGGCGACCTTCGAGGCGGCAAGACCGGGCGGCAGCCAGCAGCAGGCCCTGCTCTGGTTCGATCACTCCATCGCCCAGGGGGCAGGGCGGAATGTCGGCGCCCTGGTCGGCAAGGCCGAGGGATATGCCCTGCCGGCCGGCGACCGGACCCTGTTCGAACAATTGCTTGAACAGGCGCTGGCCGTCAAGGATGAGCCGGACAGCCCGTACACCCTGCGCAACGAGGTCATGCGTCGGCGTGCAGCCTGGCTGCTGGAGCGGGCACCCGACCTTTTCTGAACGACAAGAACTAGCGGAGCAAGAATGAAAACGAAATTGACTGCGCTGTGCTTCGGCCTCGCGCTCGCCCTGAACTCCTTTGCCGCCGAACCCCAGTTGCGTATCGGCACGCTGGCTCCCAAGAATTCGCTTTACCACCGCCAGTTGATGGAACTGGGGGAGGCCTGGCGAGCGGCGCAGGGCGGCCACGGGAAATACCTGGTATACCCGGATGGCAGCCAGGGCGGCGAAACGGACATGGTGCGCCGGATGCGCATCGGTCAGTTGCAGGGTGGCCTGTTGTCGGTGGTCGGTCTGCGCGAGATCGAACCGTCGATCGCGGCACTGCAGAACATGCCGATGATGTTCCGGAGTTGGGAAGAGGTCGATTACGTCCGCGAGAAAATGCGTCCGGCCATGGAGCGGAAATTTCTCGACAAGGGTTTCGTCGTGCTTGCTTGGGGCGACGCCGGCTGGGTGCGTTTCTTCACCAAGGAAGCGGCATTCGTCCCGAACGATTTCAAGAAGATGAAGTTCTTCGCCTGGGGAGCCGAGGCCGACCAGCAGGAAATCATGAAAAGCCTCGGCTACACCCCCGTGCCGCTGGAGACGGCCGACATCCTGCCGGCCATCCAGACCGGCATGATCAACGCCGTGCCGTCCACCCCCTACTTCGCCCTGGCGACGCAGATCTACACCACCGCCAACAACATGCTGGACTTGAACTGGGCGCCGGTGGTCGGCGCCCTGATCATCACCAAGAAATCCTGGGACGAGTTGTCGCCGGAAGGGCAGGCGGCCGTACGCGAGGCCGGCGCCCGGGCCGGCGTTCAACTGCGGACCCGGGCCCGCCAGGAGGTCGACGAGGCGGTCGAGGCCATGAAGAAACGAGGGCTGACGGTCAACAAGCCGAATGCCGAACAGATGAAGGAATGGAATGCCCTGGCCGAGGGCCTGTATCCGCGTATTCGCGGCAAGCTGGTCCCTGCCGAGCAGTTTGACGAGGTGCTCGGCTACTTGAAGGCCTTCCGCGCCGGCAAAAAATAAGCCTGGGACCGGGCCGCGTGAGCTACTTCAAACCCTTGTTGCGCCGCCTGGGCGAATTCGATGCCCTGATCGCCGGTGGCGCGCTGCTCGTCATGCTGCTGGTGCCGCTGCTCGAAATCGTGCTGCGGCCTCTGTTCGGAGCGGGCATCGCCAATGCGCCGGTACTGGTTCAGCACTGCGGCCTGCTGCTGGCCATGTTTGGCGCCCTGCTCGCCGAGCGCGGAGAGCACCTGAGTTCGCTGGGCGCCGGTTTCGCCGCCGCGCGCAATCCCTGGCTGCGTCGTTCGGCCGCCGTTTTCGGCCGGGCCAGTGCAGCTATCCTTTGCGGCATGCTGACCCGGGCGAGCACTTCCTTCGTCGGCAGCGAAATGGAAATGCCGAGCGACATCGCCTATGGTATCGCCGGCTGGATGTTCGAAATCGCCATGCCGCTCGGCTTCGCCCTGCTCGCCTTCAAACTGGCCAGGCGCATTTCGTCGCGCGCCGCCGTCGGCCTCGTTCTGGCGCTGGTCCTGCCGGCCGCCGGCTATGCCTTCGCCGCTCATTTCGACGGCAGCGTGCTGCCTATCTGGCCCTTCGCCCTGTGGCTGACGCTGACCCTCTTTTGCGGTGCGCCGATTTTTGCCGTGCTCGGCGGGCTGGCCCTGGCCCTCTTCTGGGGCGAGGGCCAGCCACTCGCCTCTGTACCGCTCAGCCATTACCAGATCACCGTCAATCCCTCCCTGCCGGCCTTGCCCCTGTTTACCCTGGCCGGCCTGCTTTTTGCCCGCACCGGCGCGGCAGCGCGTCTGGGCAGGGTTTTCTCGGCGGCCTTCGGCAATGGCGTGGCGGGGACGGCCAGCGCGGCGGCGGTGCTCTGCTCCTTCTTCACCGCTTTTACCGGCGGTAGCGGCGTCACCATCCTGGCCCTCGGCGGCCTGCTTTTGCCGCTGCTGACCCGGGCCGGTTTTCCCGAACAGCGCGGCATCAGCCTGGTGACCAGTGCCAGCGCCCTCGGCGTCTTGCTGGCCCCCTCGGTGCCCCTGATCATGTACGCCATCATCGCCCGGGTGCCGATCAACACCATGTTCCTGGCCGGCGTCTTGCCGGCCGTCGTCATGGTCGTTTGCCTGCTGCTGGTCGGTGGCTATCTGCGCGGCGCCGGTACTGCCGCCGTCAAGCTTGAGCAGGGAACAGCTGTCCCAGGCCTTGGCAAGGCGCTGTGGTTTGCCAAATGGGAGTTGTTCGCGCCACTCGTCGCCATCGGCTCGCTGGTCAGCGGCCTCGCCACGCCGACCGAAAGTGCCGCACTAACGGCTTTCTACGCGCTACTGACCCAGTCTTTTGCTCATCGCGAACTGGCTTGGCCGCATCTGCGCAAGGCTCTGGCCGACTGCGCCGAGGTGATCGGCGGCATCATGCTGATTCTCGGCATGGCGCTGGGCTTGACCAACTATCTGATCGATGCTGCTATTCCCGATGCGGCGATCGAGTGGGTGCAGTCGATATTGCCCAACAAGCTCGCCTTCCTGGTCGTGCTGAACCTGTTTTTGCTGCTGGCCGGCGCCCTGATGGAAATTTATGCGGCCATCGTCGTATTGGTCCCGTTGCTCCTGCCGGTGGCTGTCGCCTACGGCGTCGACCCGGTGCACTTCGGCATCATTTTCCTGGCCAATATCGAGATGGGTTTTCTCTGCCCGCCGGCCGGGATGAACATATATTTCGCCTCGGCCATGTTTGGCAAGCCTATCCGCTACATCGCCCTTGCCGTCCTGCCTGCGGTCCTGGCCATTTTTCTCGGGGCGCTGACCATTTCCGCTTTCCCCATTCTGGCCACCTGGCTACCGGGGGTGGCTGGCGGCTAGGGACAGCTGGCCGGTGCGCCGCGGACGCTGGGCAGCGACCGGCCTCTGTGCCAATGCCCGGTCGAGCAGTAGGCGCAGGCGTTCGCCGAAGCCGCTGTGTTCGCTGTGTATTTCGATGCAGATATTGACCAGACCCTCAAGCAACTGATCTAGCCACGATAGCTCGTTGCTGCCGGCGACATTTTCTCGTCCACCGTTCATCTCGCTGCTGTAAGCCAGTACCACCTGCATCAGTTGGTCGAGCAGTCGATGCAGTTCTTCCGGGGAATGGGCTTCCATGAGCAGGAATCGGGTGCGTTCCAGTTGCAGCAAAACGGATTTCAAACCTTGCTTCATGCCCGGGGGGCTTCCAAATGGATTTTCGATGGAGATATTGTCTACCCGACCAATTCGCCTGCCCCCCTAACTTTAGGGATAGTGGGCAACTATTTAGATATTAAAATTAAGATAAATATATATCCTTGGCTACATGCGTCCTTATTTGCCGAAATTGTTGTGTGTCGCCCCCTCCTTGACGCAGCAAGCGATCATCAGGGAAATTGCCGGGCAACATGGATTGGAAGTGGTGGCCTGCCAGGGGGAGGCCGATACCCTGCCGCTACTCGGGCAAAACTTCTTTGCCATGGTGGTCGCCAACGAGCTGGCGGACGGCGACAGCTTCCAGTTGATCGAAACGGTGCGCCTTTCCCTGGCCCATGCCACCCTGCCGATTGCTTTCGTCACCGGCAGCGCCGACCGGGCGTTGGCCTACAACGCAATGAATGCCGGCGCCACCGAGGTGTTCACGCGACTCGAACAGGTGGCGCTGGCCGATTTCATCGCCGGTTGTGCAAGCGCTCCGCTGGAGAGCCTCGATTCGGGCGGCACGGTCCTGTTGGTGGAGGATTCGGATTCCCATGCCGAGTACGTGGCGCACCTGTGCACCATGCTCGGCCTGCGGGTCGATATCTACAAGGGAGTCCAGGCGGCGCTTGCCAATTATCGGCCGCGCAAATACCAGCTGGCGATCATCGATGTGGTTCTCGACGATATTCAGAGCGGGATTGCGCTGGTCCGACGCATTCGCATGAATCACCTGGATCGTCAGCCCATTCTGGTGATGTCTGGATACGACGATCTGCCCCGCCGCCTGCTGGCCCTGAAGAGCGGTGCGGACGATTTTATCAGCAAACCCTTTTCGCCCGAAGAATTCGTCTGGCGCGTCAAAAAAGTGTTGAGATCCTATGCCGGGCACGATCGGCACGGTGCCGAGCCGCACCCGGCCGGCGACGGAACGGAGCATGAATTCATGCATACCCTGTCGCCGCGCGAACGGGAAATTACCCGGCACATTCTATCCGGTTCCGCCGACAAGCAAATCGCCCGGGAGCTCGGCATCTCCTACTGGACGGTGCGCAGTCACATCGAACAGATCTTCACCAAGACCGGCGCCCTTAACAGGCGCGATCTGATGGCGCGTTTCATCGGCAAATAGAGGGCCGCCGCTCTCTTTGTCATGCATCGCCGGCCAGGCCGGCGATGCTTCAGCGGGACTCGACCGGTGCGGTGGCAGGCGGCGGGGTGCGCGCGCCGAGGGTCTGGTTGTCGATGCGGCGGGTATCTTCCTCGCCGACCACTTCGAGCAGGTTGACCACCTTCTTGACGCCGGCCGTGGTGCGGGCGACATCGACGGCGACCTTGGCTTCGCGGGCATTGACGATGCCCATCAGGTGAACGATGGCGCGTTCGGTGACGACCTTGATGTGGTTGGCCGATAGCTGGTTCGAATCGACCAGGCGGGCCTTGACCTTTGAGTCGATGTAGGAATCGTTGCTGCGGCTGCCGAAGGACGAAACCGGGCCGATCCCCAATTCATTGTAGACCTCGCGGACGCCTTCAAGTTTTCGGGTTTCCATCTCGACCGCCGCCTTGGCTTCTGCGCTCGGCACTTCGCCGGTGATCAGCACGTGGCGGTTGTACGAGGTGAAATTGATGTGCGAGAAATCCTTGTACTGATCCGGGACGTGCTGCCCGGCTTTCCATTCGGTGGTTTCATCGTCGGCCTGGGTGCCGGTGCTGCGTCGGTCGTAGGCCGACATGACGCCGACCGCCGTGCCGCCGATCAGGGCGGGTACGCAGCCCTGAAGCATGGGCAGGAGGGTGGCCAGCAAGGCTGCGGCCAGGGTGAGCTTGGGTTTTTGCATCATTCGACTCCCAGTAGAAGCGCATCGATTCCATCGCACAGGCAATGGATGGCGAGCAGGTGGGTTTCCTGGATTCGTGCCGTCCGGTCGGCAGGCACGCAGAGATGAATGTCTTCGTCGCGCAGCATTTCGCCGATCTGGCCGCCGCCCTTGCCGGTCAGCGCGATGACGTGCATGTCGTGTTCGTGTGCCGAGCGGATGGCCTCGATGACATTGGCGGAGTTGCCGGAGGTCGAGATGGCCAGCAGGACGTCGCCGGCATGACCGAGGCCGCGCACCTGGCGGGCGAATATCTGGCTGAAGGAATAGTCGTTGGCCACCGCGGTGATGATCGAGCTGTCGGTGGTCAGGGCGATGGCGGCCAGTTCCTGGCGTTCGGCCTCGAAGCGGCCGATCAGTTCGGCGGCGAAATGCTGGGCGTCTCCCGCCGAGCCGCCGTTGCCGCAGGCGAGGATCTTGCCGCCGTTGATCAGGCAGTTGGTCATCGTCTCGATGGCGGCGGCGAGGGGGGCGGCCATCGATTCGACGGCGTTCAGCTTGGTGTGGGCGCTGTCTTCGAAATGCTTGGCAACGCGGGCGATCAAATCCATATCGTTCAAGGGGTTGGGGCTGTCGGTCAAGCTATTCTACCTCACTGCTCGACGTAGACTTCGAACGCCGGTCGTCGCCGAGGATTTTTGTTGTCGCCGGGCGACGACAGGTGGCCGTCAAACAACCGTCGACAGAGGGTTCAGTCGTCGGCGAAAAAAGCATTCCTGACCCACTCCAGGTGCTCGCCGTCGATCAGCACGCAATCGAAGCGGCAGTCGCAATCGGCCTTGCCGAGCAGGTAATGGCGGGCGGCAAGGACGATGCGGCGGCGCTTGCCGGCGGTGATGCTGGCGCCGGCCCCGCCGAAGTCGCGGCGGCTGCGCTGGCGCACCTCGACGAAGACCAGTTCCTTGCCGTCGCGGCAAATCAGGTCGATCTCGCCGCCCCGGATCCTGAAATTGCGCGAGATGATCCGTTGGCCGCGGGATTCGAGATAGCGGGCGGCGCGCTCTTCGGCTTCGCGACCGCGCGCGGTGGTGGTATCGTTGGCCTTTGCCAGCATGCCGATAAAAATGACGGAAGAATATGCCGTATTGTATGTCGTCCCGACACCGCTCGGGAACCTCGCCGACCTGACGCATCGGGCCGAGGAAATTCTGCGCGCCGTGCCCTGGATCGCCGCCGAGGACACCCGGCACAGCGGGCCATTGCTCAAGCAGTTGGGTGTCCGGGCGCGCACCATCCCGGCCCATCGGCACAACGAACACGAGGCCGCGGCCCGCATTGTCGAACGCTTGCGGGCGGGCGAAGCCGTGGCCCTGCTCTCCGACGCCGGCACGCCCGGCATCTCCGATCCCGGTGCCCGGGTCGTCGCCGCCGTTCGGGCGGCCGGCTGCAAGATCGTTCCCCTGCCTGGCCCCTGCGCCGCGATCACGGCGCTATCAGCCTCCGGCCTGGTCGACGAACATTTCCTGTTTTACGGCTTCCTGCCGTCCAAGGGGGGCCAGCGCCGGCAGGCGCTCGAAGCGTTGCGCGATCAGGCCTGCGCCCTGGTCTTCTACGAAGCCCCGCACCGCGTGCTGGAAACCGTCGCCGACATGGCCAGCGTCTTCGGCGAGCGCACCCTGGTCGTTGCCCGCGAGCTGACCAAGCTTTTCGAGTCCATCCACGCCTTGCCCCTGTCCTCGGCGCTGGCCTGGTTGCAGGAAGACGCCAACCGCCAGCGCGGCGAATTCGTGCTCATCCTGTCGGGGGCCCCGGCCGAAGCCGAATGCGGCGACGGCGAACGCGTCCTCAAGCTGCTGCTGGGTGAAGGCCTGCCGGTCAAGCAGGCGGCCAAACTGGCCTCGCAGATCACCGGCATGGCAAAAAATGCGCTTTATGAGCGCGCCCTGGCTCTGAAAAGCTAGAATCACGAAAGACTGTTCCGGGAATTCGCATGCAAATCTCCATCACCCGCCCTGACGACTGGCATCTTCATCTGCGCGACGGCGAAGCCCTGGCTTCCGTCCTGGCCCACACGGCGCGCCAGTTCGGCCGCGCCATCGTCATGCCCAACCTCAAGCCGCCGGTGACCACCGTCGAACAGGCCGCGGCCTATCGCCGGCGCATTCTCGCCGCCTTGCCGGCCGGTCTCGAGTTCGAGCCGCTGATGACCCTCTACCTGACCGACAACACGCTGCCCGGCGACGTCGCCAATGCCGCCGCCTCGGGTTTCGTCAAGGCGATCAAGCTTTACCCGGCCGGGGCGACGACCAATTCCGATGCCGGGCTGACCGATATCGCCAAGGCCCATGACAGCCTGGCCGAAATGGAACGTCTCGGCCTGCCGCTGCTGGTCCATGGCGAGGTGACCGATTCCCGGGTCGACCTCTTCGATCGCGAAAAGGCCTTCATCGACAGCGTGCTGCACCCGCTGATCCAGCGTTTTCCGCGGCTCAAGGTGGTCATGGAGCACATCACCACCCGGGACGCCGCCGAATTCGTCGCCGCTGCGCCGAGTACCGTCGCCGCCACCATCACCGCCCACCACCTGCTCTACAACCGCAATGCCATCTTCCAGGGCGGCGTGCGGCCGCATTGGTACTGCCTGCCGGTGCTCAAGCGCGAAACCCATCGCCAGGCGCTGGTCGGCGCGGCGATTTCCGGCAATCCGAAATTCTTCCTGGGCACCGATTCGGCGCCCCATGCCAGGCAGGCCAAGGAAGCGGCCTGCGGCTGCGCCGGCTGCTACACCGCCTATGCCGCGCTCGAACTGTACGCCGAGGCCTTCGAAGAGGCCGGCGCCCTGGATAAGCTGGAGCCCTTCGCCAGCTTCCACGGTGCCGACTGGTACGGGCTGCCGCGCAATGCCGGCATAGTGACGCTGGTCAAGGAAGCTTGGACGGTGCCGGCCGATTACCCCTACGTCAGCGCCGACACCATCGTGCCGCTGCGCGCCGGCGAAATCCTGTCCTGGAAAATGCTCTGAGGAAAGCCACCATGCGTCTGCGCCATCTCCTTCTGCCCCTGCTGGCGGCCCCGCTGCTCTCCGCCTGTGTGAACGACGGCGCAAGCTACGAGATCGACGGCACCCGCGAACACGTCCTGTCGCTGATTCGCGAGCAGCCCTATTTCTGGGATGACACGGTCAATCTCTACCTGGTGGTTTCCCGCATGCCGGCCTGCATGCGCCGGCACAGCCTGGGCGCGGGCACCGACAAGACCCGGGTCGAGATCTACCGGGTGCCCTCCGGCGCCTTCATCGTCAAGGTCGGCAAGAAAATGTTCGCCACCGAAACGCAGACCTGCGTCAATTTCGTCAAGATGGACGGCGAACCGCCGGAGGGTATGGGGCAGTTGATGGGCACCTTCCGAGTCGACAAGGGCGAGCTGGTTTTCGTCAGGGACGAAAAGGGCGGGGCGCCGGCCGAAGAGTAAGGGGCGCCGTGCCTTACCAGTCGCCGCTTTTCGATCCGCTACGTCCCTGGCTCGATCGCCTGCCGCCGCGGCCGGATACCGCTGCCGTCGCCGAACTGGCCCGACAGTTTCCGATCCATACCGAGAACGGCCGGCCGGTCAGCTTCGTGCCGCCGCAGCCGGACGGGCTGGTCTACGAATGCCGCATCTGGGAAAACGGCGAGGTCGAAACCCGGCCCGACAACTGGCACGATTTCTTCAACGCCCTGGTCTGGCTGACTTTTCCGCGGACCAAGATCGCCGTCAGCGCGGCGCACGTGCGCGCCATGCAGGCGCCGGGAGCTTCGCGCGGGACGGTGCGTGACGGCCTGACCCACTTCGACGAATGCGGCATCGTCGTGCTCTCCAGCCGGCCGGAACTGCTCGACCTGCTGCGGCAATTCCGCTGGAAGGAGCTTTTCGTCGGGCGTCGCGCGGAAGTGCTCGGCTGCATGCGTTTTGTTATTTTCGGCCATGCCACCTACGAGCAATTGCTCAAGCCTTTTCGCGGCCTGACGGCCAAATCCCTGCTTTATCCGGTGAGTGAGGACTGGCTTTCGATGCCCATGGAGGCGCAGCTTTCCGCGGTCGACGCCAGACTGGCCGGCGACTTGGGCAGTGGCCGCCCCATCCGGCCGCGCGATTTTCAGCCGCTGCCCCTGTTGGGCATTCCGGGGGTGACGCCGGACAACGAAGATCCGGCCTATTACGACGATAGCTGGCAGTTCAGACCTGGCCGCCGCGGCAGGCCGGGCGCCGGAAGCTCTGTCTAGAAACGGCGGCGTTGCTGCGGCGCCGGGCTGCCGCGGTTCTCGATGTGACGGAAGGTGATGCGACCCTTGGTCAGGTCGTAGGGCGACAGTTCCAGCGTGACCTTGTCGCCGAGCAGGATACGGATGTGATTCTTCTTCATCTTTCCGGCCGTGTAGGCGATCATCACGTGGCCGTTTTCCAGCGTCACGCGAAAGCGGCCGTCCGGCAGCACGTCTTCGACGACGCCTTGCATTTCGAGTAGTTCTTCTTTAGCCAAAGGGGTTCTCCTGTAATTTCAGTAGGTTCAGAGGGTGTAGGCCGCGGCATCGGTCGATAAGGCCTCCGGCCGGTGGCGTGGCAATTCCCACGGGCGACCGGGTTCGGTGACGGCACTCACGCTGATCTGCGGTGGCGGCGAAACAACGCTGCCGAAAATGGTGGCGTACGAGACATCGGCCGCATCGCGACCGGTGCCAAGGCGAACGAAGCCCATCGGGATCGCCGTGCCCGATGGGTCAAACATGTACCAGCGGCCGCCGAGAAAAACTTCGACGTAGGCGTGAAAATCGGTGGGACCGAGCAGGGGGTCGGCCCCATAGTCGATACCGGTGGTGAAGCGGGCCGGAATGCTGAGGGCACGACAGAGGGCGATCATCAGGTGGGCGAAGTCGCGGCAGACGCCGACGCCGTCCGTCAGCGTGTCGAGTGCCGAGGTGGCCGAGTTGCTGGTGTTGCTCCTGAAGGTGACGTTGCTGCGCACCCAGTTCTGGATCGCTTCGACCCGGCGGTAGCCCTTGGGCAGCAGGCCGAATTCACGCATGGCGACGACGCCCAGTCGATCGGACTGGCAGTAGCGGCTTGGGTAGATGTAGTTGAGAACCGACAGCGGCAGTTGGGCGACCGGAGTTTCGGGAATCAGGTCCGGGTTGCCGAGATGGTGCTCGATGTCTACGGTTGCCTGGTAGGTGACATGGAGCGGACCGGGGCCGCCGGTCAGGCGCAGGAAACGGGCGCTGCGGGCCGGGTCGTTGTCGGTGAGGGTCGGCACGGGCTGGCTGACCTGCAGGTGTTCGCTGACGATGCTTTGTGCGGCGGTCGTCGCGGCATGGATATTGAAGACAAAATCGGTACCGGGATAGGTCAGTTCGTAGTGAAGGTCGATAGCGAACTGGATGCGAACCATGTATTCCCCGAAGTGACGCCGCCACGGGGCCGGAATCGAATTCGGGGCGCTCGGGCGAGCAATGAAACAGCGCTTTGCGACGGGAAAATGATGACTTCAGCGTGCCGGAAAATGGTGCGGCAGAGGGACGGCATTTACGCGGGCAGAACGACGAAATCGAGCCATTAGCGCTCGACGCAGGGCGCATCTTACGCGCCGATCCCGGCGCTGGCAAGAAAAAACACCGAAAATCGCCGAATATTCAATCCCTTGCCGGCATTTTGGCAAGGGATTGAAGGGGGCGGTCAGGCTGCCGCCGCTTGTGCTTCGCGTATCTGCGCCGCGCCGAGGCGATTGACGCCGCTGAGCAGGGCCTTGATCGAGGCGGTGACGATATTGCCGTCTACCCCGACGCCGTAGCATTCGCCGCCGTTTTGGCTGGCGATTTCCATGAAGGCACAGGCCCGGGCGTTGCCATCCTCGCCCATCGGCACCATCGAGCGTTCCTCGTAACTGCGCACCTGGATGGCGATGCCGGCGCTCTGCAATGCGTGGACAGCGGCATTGATCGGGCCGTTGCCTTCGCCGCTGAGCATGTGCTGCCGGCCCTCGATGTCGATGTTCAGGCGGATGCCCTGCTTGCCGTCATGTTCGAAGAGATGATGCTCGCGATAACGGATCGGCGTCGCGCTGTCGAGATAGGTGGCGGCGAACATGGACCAGATGTCGTCGGCGCTGACCTCGCCGCCGTGGGTGTCGGTATGGCGCTGGACGACGCCGGAGAACTCGACCTGCAGGCGGCGTGGCATGACGATGCCGTGTTCGGCTTCCAACAGGTAGGCGATGCCGCCCTTGCCCGACTGGCTATTGACGCGGATGACCGAATCATAGCTGCGGCCGACGTCGGCCGGATCGATCGGGAGATAGGGCACTGACCATTGCTCATCTGCCTCTTGAGCAGAAAACCCCTTCTTGATGGCGTCCTGGTGGGAGCCGGAGAAGGCCGTGAATACGAGATCCCCGACGTATGGGTGGCGAGGGTGGATGGTGAGCTGGTTGCAGTGTTCGAAGGTACGGGCGACGGCGTTGATGTCCGAGAAGTCGAGGCCGGGATGGACGCCCTGGGTGTACATGTTGAGGGCGACGGTGACCAGGTCGACGTTGCCGGTGCGCTCGCCGTTGCCGAACAGACAGCCCTCGACGCGGTCGGCTCCGGCCATCAGCCCGAGTTCGGCGGCGGCGACGGCGGTGCCGCGGTCGTTGTGCGGATGGAGGCTGATGATCACGCTGTCGCGACGGGCGAGGTTGCGGTGCATCCACTCGATCTGGTCGGCGTAGATGTTGGGCGTGGCGATTTCAACCGTGGTCGGCAGGTTGAGGATGACCTTGCGTTGCGGCGTGGCGCCCCAGGCCTCGGTCACCGCGTCGCAGACCTCCTTGGCGAAATCGAGTTCGGTGGCGGTGAAGAGCTCGGGGCTGTATTCGAGGGTGATCTCGGTTTCCGGCATGGCTTCGGCCTCGGCGCGGATGAGCTTGACGGCGTCGACGGCCATGCGCACGACCTCGGCCTTGCTCATGGCGAAGACCTTGTCGCGGAAGGTCTTGCTGGTGGCGTTATAGACGTGGACGATGGCTTTCCGGGCGCCCCTGAGCGATTCGAAAGTGCGCCGGATGAGGTGCTCGCGGGCCTGGGTGAGCACTTCGATGGTGACATCCTCGGGAACGTGGCCACCTTCGACGAGGCTGCGCACGAAGCCGAATTCGGTTTCCGAGGCCGACGGGAAGGCGATTTCGATTTCCTTGAAACCGATGGCGCAGAGCATCTTGAACATACGCATCTTCTTTTCGGCATTCATCGGCTCGAAAAGCGACTGGTTGCCGTCGCGGAGATCGGTGCTCATCCAGATCGGCGGCTGGCTGATCACCCGGTTCGGCCACTGGCGGTCGTTGATCCGGACTGGCGGAAAGGCGGTGTATTTGCTGGCGGGGTGGGCGATCATGGCGGGCTCCGGAAAATATTTTGCGATGGCGAAATATTAGGCCAAAGCAGCCGGCAGGTGATTGCGAAGTGGGTTGTTAAAATAATGTTTATTGGCAGATAATTTTGTTTGTTAAAACAATTGAGCAATAAAATGGAATTCGATCGTTACGACCGGGAAATTCTCGCCATCCTCCAGTCCGATGGGCGCATCAGCAACCAGGACCTGGCCGACCGCATTGGCCTGTCGCCTTCCCCCTGCCTGCGCCGGGTGCGGGTGCTGGAGGAGTCGGGCCTGATCACCGGCTACCGGGCCCTGCTCGATGCCAAAAAACTGGGCCTGTCCCTGATGGCGCTGATCGGTATTTCGATGGACCGGCACACGCCGGAGCGCTTCGCCAATCTCGAAGCGAGCATCGCCCGGATTCCGGAAGTGCTGGAATGCCTGCTGATCACCGGCCAGCAGTCGGACTACCAGTTGAAGGCGGTGGTCCGCGACATGGACGGCTACCAGGACCTGCTGCTCAACAAGATCACCCGGATTGCCGGGGTGACCGGTGTGCACACCAGTTTTGTCCTGCGCAAGGTGGTGGACCGCACGGCCCTGCCGCTCTAGGCAAGGGCGTGGCCGGCGCGGGCCGGCAACAGCGTATAATTCCGTTCGGAAAGTCGGCCAGGCAATCGCCGGGCACGCAAGTGCCGGGAGGAAAGTCCGGGCTCCATTGGGCAGGATGCCAGCTAACGGCTGGGTGCTATAAGTCGCAAGACCCAAGGCAACGGAAAGTGCAACAGAAAATAAACCGCCGATGGCCCCATTGCGCAAGCGTGGGGATCAGGTAAGGGCGAAACGGCGAGGTAAGAGCTCACCGCGCTGGCGGTAACGTTCAGCGGCATGGCAAACCCCATCCGGAGCAAGACCAAATAGGGAAGCTGAGGCGTGGCCCGCGCTGCTTCCGGGTAGGTTGCTTGAGCCTGTCGGTGACGGCAGGTCTAGAGGAATGATTGCCGAACCTCGCGAGAGGGGAACAGAACCCGGCTTATCGGCCGGCTTTCCACCAGTTTTCGCGGGTTTGTGCCGCGTCCCGCCAACTCGGAAAAAACGGTCCGAATCGGCAAGGGCTGCAGGTCGTACAATGCCGCCATGAATCCAATGATCGAATGGTCGGAAGCCGGCCGGCCGCATCGCGCCCGCTGGCGCTCCGAGGCGGGCATCGCCCCGCATCGGGAACTGGCGATCGCCGACGACCGGACCGCCACCGATGACGCCTACCGTTTGCTGGAGGCCGGCACGGCCTTGCTCTGGCGCGGCGACTGGGTCAATGCCCGGCATCTGATGCAGGCCTTGAGCAAGCGGGCCGATCGGCGCTTCGGCGCGATGCGCGGCAAGGCGCCGCAATCGCCGGCCGAGGCCTTCGACCGCCATCGTCGGCAGCAGGGTTTGCGGGCGGCGCTTCTCGGGCGCCTGCTGGTGCCGCTGAGCGCCGACTACGAGGTGCCGTTGCGCCGGGCGCAGGCTGTGCGGGATGCCTGTATCGAGGCTTACGGACCGCCCGGAACCAAGGATTCACTGGTTTCGCTGCGCGAACTGCTGGCCGTGATCAGCGCCCACGAATGGCGCAAGAAAGGGGTGCCGGTGCCCGCCGTGCAGGGCCGCATCCATCCGCACTACGGTGTGTTTTCGCCGGTCCGCGGCGAGTATGTCGATCTGGTCGCCACGGCGCCGCTGCCGCCCGGTTGTGAGCTGGCCTTCGACATCGGCACCGGTTCCGGCATCATCGCCGCCGTGCTGGCCCGCCGCGGCGTCAAGCAGGTGCTGGCCACCGACCAGGACGAGCGGGCCCTGGCCTGTGCGGCGGACAATGTCGACAAACTCGGCCTGGGCGCCGCCGTCACCATCCTCAAGGCCGACCTGTTCCCGGCCGGGCGGGCGCCGCTTGTCGTCTGCAATCCGCCGTGGCTGCCGGCCCAACCGACGTCGCCCATCGAATACGCCGTCTATGACCCGGATTCGCGCATGTTGCGCGGCTTTCTCGACGGTCTCGCCGCCCATCTGGCGCCGGGCGGCGAGGGCTGGCTGATCATTTCCGACATCGCCGAACATCTCGGCCTGCGTTCGCGGGAGCAACTGCTCGGCTGGATCGGTGCGGCCGGACTAAAGGTCGTCGCCCGCCTGGACACCCGTCCCCGGCATCCGAAGGCGCAGGACGCGGACGATCCCCTGCACGCCGCCCGTTCGGCCGAGGTCACCTCCCTGTGGCGTCTGGCGCCAATGAATGGAAAAAACTGAACCGATCTCAGTATCCCCGACCAACGGAAGTCGAACTGCAAACCCCGAAACCGTTGCCACTGCCTTGTCGGTGGCAGCCGCCGCCGGTTCCATTCAGCCGGGCAGTCGTCCATTCCCTTGTCTTCGATAGTAATATGGCATGCCAACCCGGCGTCCGGCCAGCGAAATTTCATGAACCCCCTTGTCCTCAACGAAAACGAAGTCGAATTCACGGCCATCCGTGCCCAGGGGGCCGGCGGGCAAAATGTCAACAAGGTGTCGAACGCGCTTCATCTGCGCTTTGTCATCGCGCCCTCTAGCCTGCCGCAGCCGGTCAAGGAGAAGTTGCTGAGCATGCGCGACCAGCGGATCAGCAGCGACGGCGTGATCGTCATCAAGGCCCAGAAATTCCGCAGCCTGGCGCGCAATCGGGAAGACGGTCTGGTCCGGCTACGCGAGTTGATTGCTGCTGCCGCCACGGTTCCGGCCGTGCGCCGGCCGACCAAGCCGAGCCGTAGTTCCCAGAAAAAACGTATCGAAGGCAAGCTCAGGCGGGGTCAGGTCAAGCTGTTGCGGGCCCGGGTCGACGAATGAGCACCGGACGGCCGCCCGCAGCGACCGCTACTCAGGTTTTGACGCCTGGCTTCCGACCCGGAGCGGCTGACGGCATGTAACCGGCGATCCGGCAGAAGGTGCCTTCGGTGGGAACGCCGTCCTTGAAAACGGTCATGCTGCACACCGATATCGCCTTTTGCGCCGACAATTCCTGCAGGGAGATGCGAACATCCGCCAACGCAATCCCCGTACCCTTGGCGATATCCGCATCGAGTAACTGGCCGTGCTTTTTCAGGTGAGCGAGGATGGATTCGGTGTTCATGGCGAGAACCTTTACAAGAAATGCCGGTAACTGGCTGCCGCTTCGAACCGGTCGTTTTTTCGAAGCGCTTGCTGCCTTAAAGCAAAGGGCCAAGCGCCAAGGATTGGCCGCATGGCTTGTTGCTTGGCCTGCACGAGGCTGGATCGCGGAGCAAGGAGACGATGTCGTTGACATGGTTTCCGGGGCGGGGTGTCCGACGATTTTCCCGTGACTGCCGAACCCAATACTATATACCGAATTCACGCACTGGCCAAGCTGGTCTTGGCTGGCCGCAGCCGTGGATCACAAAATCTGCTTTCACGAAAGTGAATTCGCTTTGCCGTGCCCTTGCTCAAGCTGGGCCGAAATGCCGGATAGGCGGCCGGCCAAGATGCGGAGGCGGCGGCCATGCCGGGGCGTTGGCTGGCGCGGCCGGAGCGGAACGCAGACAGCCCGTGAGTCGGTTTGCCATCCTTTTGGGGGGTGGGCCCTGGTGCAAAAATTCGCTTAAAATGGAATTGGCATATCCATCCCGCTTAAGTTTTTCGCCCGCCTTATGCTGACAATCAGGCGCTTCCCAGAACAGGTATTTGCAAACGGCTGGCCAGGAAACTGGTCAAGCCGTCGCCCCTCTGTTGCAGTTCCCGCCCATCTCAAGAAGGAATCCACATGCCCACTCGCAGCCCTTTGATGCTCCCATCCCTTGCCGCAGCGCTCGGCCTCCTCACGGCATCGGCCGCATATGCCACCCAGTCGGCCGATGCCATTTATACCGGCGGCAGCATCGTTACCGTCAATGAATTGCAACCGGAAGCCGAAGCGGTGGCCGTCAAGGACGGCAAGATCCTTGCCGTCGGTTATCGCGACGAGATAATGAAGTTGAAGGGGAAAAAGACCAAACTGGTCGACCTGGCCGGCAACACTCTGTTGCCGGGGTTCATCGACCCGCATGGGCACGTTTTCAACACCGGGCTGCAAGCTGTTTCCGCCAACCTTCTGCCGAGGCCCGATGGCGGCGTGAATAACATCGCGGCGTTGCAGGGCGCGCTCAAGGCCTGGATGGAACAGAACAGGATCTTGGTCGGCCAACACGGCTGGATCATCGGTTTCGGCTACGACGACGCCCAACTGGAAGAACAGCGTCACCCGACCCGCGAGGACCTCGACCAGGTATCGACCGAATTCCCCGTCATCGTCATTCACCAGTCCGGCCATCTGGGTGTGATGAACAGCAAGGCGTTGGCCCTCGCCGGTATTACGGCTGCGTCGAAAAACCCGGCGGGCGGCGTCATTCGCCGCCAGGCCGGCAAGCAGGAACCGGATGGCGTTCTCGAAGAAAACGCATTCTTCGGCCCCCTCTTCGGCCTGTTGGGTAAATTGGACGCCGAGGCCAACCGGGCCCTGTTCCGCGCCGGGGTCAATCTCTACAAGAGCTTCGGCTACACCACCGCCCAGGAAGGCAGGGCATCGCCGGGGGCCTTGGCCGCCATGACCGAGATGGCCAGGAGCGGCGGTCTGGATATCGACGTCGTGGCTTACCCCGACGTCACCATGGCCGCCGGTTCGATCAAGGCGCCCTGGTATTCGCGCACCTACCGCAGCCATTTCAGGATCGGCGGCATCAAGCTGACGCTGGACGGCTCCCCGCAAGGCAAGACCGCCTGGCTGAGCAAGCCCTATTTCAAGGTGCCGGCCGGGCAGCCGGCCGACTATCACGGTTACCCCTCCTTCACGACGGAGCAGGTCAATGCTTACGTCGACAACAGTTTCAAGAATGGCTGGCAGGTCCTCGCCCATGTCAATGGCGATGCCGCCGCCGACCAGTTCATCGAGGCCGTGCGCCTGGCCGAAAGGAAATACGGCATGGCCGACCGCCGTCCGGTCGCCATTCATGCCCAGACCGCGCGGCTCGATCAGGTCCAGGCATTCAAGGAGTTGGGCATCATGCCCTCGTTCTTCGCCATGCATACCTTCTACTGGGGCGACTGGCACCGCGACTCGGTTCTCGGTCCGGAGCGGGCGAACAATATCTCGCCCACCGGCTGGGCATTGCAGCGCGACATGATCTTCACCTCGCACCATGACGCTCCGGTTGCCATGCCCGATTCCATGCGGGTTCTGCATGCCACCGTCAACCGCGTAACCCGCAGCGGGAAGGTGCTTGGCGCCGAGCACCGCACGACGCCCCTGGTCGCCTTGAAGGCGCACACCCTGTGGTCCGCCTACCAGTATTTCGAGGAAAAAAACAAAGGCTCCATCGAGATCGGCAAGCTCGCCGATTTCGTCGTGCTTGACCGCAATCCGCTCAAGGGCGACCCGATGGAAATTGCCGATATCAAGATTCTCGAAACAATCAAGGAAGGCAAAACGGTCTATCGGCGTGCAGCCCCCGAAAAAGCCGCCACTCAGGTTAGCGGCTGCGCCGAGTCGGCGGCTTGCATCAGGGTGGCCACTGTCGCGCTTAACCGGGCGGGGATCATCGACATCCACCCGCATGACGAAGAGTAAATGGTCGCGGTGGGCTGATGGAAATCAGGGGGCGCCGTCCCCCTGATTCAAAAATCATTCATTTTGGTGCAAGGCAAGCGGTAGCTTGCACATGCCCTGCCTCATGAACGGGCAGGGCGAGCCGATGCCGCCGCTCCCATGCCGAGCGCCTCCCCGCCGATTGAAGCTAATAACAGCGCCCCGATCAAGTGGTCCTATCGCTCGGCCCGGGCCGGAGGATCGCTTATGCTGAAGCAGGCGGCAGGGGGCTATTCGATCACTACATCGACACCTCGGCGTACACCGCAAAACGCTACCCGGCCGCGCTGCAGGGGTTCATGCGTGGTCATGGCCGGCACAAGGTTCTGTTCGGCATCAACTACCCGATGATCATGCCGGCCAAGGCGCTGTTCCTTGGCGACAATGCAAAACGCGTACTCAAACCGGCGGCGCAAACCTCTGTGCCATGACCGTAGTGGCAATCCGGATATCGATGTCGTGGCTTGTCACCTGGCCAAGGTGACTCTCCGGTTGGAGCTATCGCTTGTGATGGAGCTTGCTGGGTGCAAAAAATTGAAACACCAGCGCTTGTGGCGATCTTGGCTAAACCTGCAGCAAGTGTCGCCAAAGGCAATCCGCTACGCATCGCCAGAAAGGCCTGAGAGCGGGCTTCGGTAACCCAGCCCTTACTCTCGCCCTGGCAATGACGTTCGCGGCCTCCAGTGCCCACAGCGAAGACAGCAGCGCCTGTCCGGCAAGCGGCGCATTGAGCACTTTGCCCGCATAAGCGCCATCTTCGAGCTTCGTATTGGCCATTAACCAGCGCATCGCACTTCATGCCTGTGCCAGATATTCAAAATGCCAAATAAATTTGTCGCCGGCAATGCACCTGTTTTTAATGCCAATGAAATAATCCAATGTCATTATAGATCGCATGAAGCGATTTCCTGACACCTCGCGTAAACAATCACGCGTCGAAAGCAGTTCGATGGCCGAGGTCGTGACGTTTTTGCCGATCATTTCCATTCCGATCGGCATCAACCTCATCCCGGTGACTGGCCCGAAGGGCTATTGGCCGATGTCGGCGTACGGGCAGAGTGAGCATCCGTCCGAGCGGCTCCTTTTATGAAGCCGAGTCCAGCTGCTCCCGCCCTCTGCTCAGCTTCGGTGCGACCTGTCGGCTGAATGAGCGCTGGCAACTCTTCGGCAAGGTGACGCAAAAAACGCGCGCTGCGCTTCGCCGGCGTCAACTTCTGCCGATTTCCTTCCGCTCGGTGCAATAGCGACCGAGCGATATGCCTTGATCACAACTACAGGAGAAGACTATGCGTAAGAATCCGATCAATCTACCCGTTCTGGCCAGTTTCGGCTGCCTGGCCCTGAGTGCTCCGGCCCAGGCTGAAGCGCTGGACGATTTGCGGGCCGAGATTCAGGCCCAGAAGGCCCGTCTCGAAAAACTGGAGGCCCGGTTGCAGGCTACTGCCGCAAGCGCTGACCGCGCCAACCAAAAGGCCGAACAGGCCAGCAAGGCCGTAGCCGAAGCAGCGGTGCCAGCAAAGGACAACAGCCTGTCGATGCCGGCAGGTTTGAGCATCTACGGTATCGCGGACGCCGGCATTGAAATCGGCGACTATGGTAATGGCACCAAAGTCCGCGCCCAGAGCGGCATCGGTTCGGCCAGTCGTCTGGGTTTCAAGGGCCTGCGCGAATTCGGCGACGACCTCTCGGCCTACTTCCAGCTCGAAGCCGGCGTCTCCATCGACAATGGTCAGAGCTCCGGCCATTCGAGCAACATCAGCAAACCGGGCGGCGGCAATACTTCGTCTGCCGCACCGAACACCACCGGCATCGCCGTATTCTCGCGCAATACCTTCGTCGGCCTGAAGAGCAAGAAATTCGGCGATCTCCGCTTGGGTCGCGACTATGCACCGATCTACTCGCTAGCCCGCTCATCCGACCCCTTCAGGATCGGCGGCGGCACCGCCTACCGCCTGTGGGGGAGCGCTGCGGTAGGCCGTTTCGACAATGGCATCTTCTATGCCAGCCCGAAGCTGGCAGGCTTTCAGGGCAAGATCGCCTACTCTGCCGGCATGGAGAACAACAGCGAGGCCGACGTCGGCGTCACCGGAGGGGCGCCCGGCAACATAGCCGGCGGCCCCCAGGGCGAAGGCAAAGGGGGCAGCGCCAGCCTGACCTATGCCAAGAATCAGCTTTTCGTCGGCGCCGCCTATCTCTCCTTTCAGCGTAGCGGTACGGTCGCCGCACCGGCCACCGAAAATATCAACCGCAGCTCCTATAACCTGGCCGCCACCTATAACTTCGGCTTCGTCAAAGTCTATGGTCAATACCTGGTCGGCAAGGACACTCAGAATGGCGCCGCGGTCAATCCCAGTCTCGACAGCGCCGTCTGGTGGCTGGGGGCGTCCATTCCCTTCGCCGACCGCCATATCGTGCGCGGCGTGTACGGCCACCTCGACGATCGCCTGACCGCTGACCGCGACTCCGACCATTTCGGCCTCGGCTACGAGTTCGCTCTCGATAAGCAGACCGATCTCTACGCCTACTACGCCCAGGTCAGCAACCAGAACGGCGGCCAAAATTCGATCTGTGCCGGCGGGACCTGCCAGGGATACGACAAGAATTCCGGACTGCCGCCCAATTACACACCGAAATCGTTGATGTTCGGCGCCCGCTACCGCTTCTGACGGACGGCAACAAGGGCCGGCCATGAATCTGTTTCGAAGGCCGGCCCGCTAGCATCAGGCGACAAGCGAGTCGCCATAAAGCCTTTTTGACCGGTGGCGGCAAGCATAACGTGACCTTTCGTCAAGGCACCGAAAGCAGGCGACTACGGGACAGCGACGTCGAGGCGCTGCGCCGGCTCATCGAGAATGCCGGCAAGCCCTTGAAGGATATCCCCGGCAGCCGGATTCTTCGCGTGCAATAAATTCGTCCGGGGAGGCATGGATGATTGTTGATGCCTTCCCAGGTCAAGCATGGCGGCCTGCCGTCAATTGTTCGAGCCGGCTGGCGGCTGGGGCTTCAGCGCCTCCTTGTAGAGCGGCATGGCCTTGTCCTGCAGAGCGGCGAGTTGCGTTTGGCGTGTTTCGTCGGCCGGGTGCGTCGACAGCAGTTCCGGAGGAGATGAACCGTCGCGTTGGGCGGCCATCTTCTGCCAGAGCCTGATTGCCCCCTGCGGGCTGTATCCGGCGCGTGCGGCGAGCTCGAGGCCGTAGACATCGGCCTCGCTTTCCATGGTGCGCGAGAACGGCAATTCCAGGCCGACCTTTTGGGCCAGGGCAACCAGTTCGCCGCCGCCGACGACACCTGTGACCAGTCCGGCGACGATTTGTGTCGCCTGCTGTTGCGAGATTTTTTCCCGTGAGTGCTCGCGCAGGGCGTGAGCGATTTCGTGCCCCATGATGGCGGCAATTTCGTCATCGGTGAGATTCAGCTTCCGGATGATCCCGGTGTAGAAGGTAATCTTGCCGCCCGGTAATACATTGGCATTGATTTCCGGCGAGTCGATCAAGACCAGCTCCCAGTTCCAAGCCGAAGTTCCGGGCCGCAGGATATCCGTCTGCGGCACGATCCGTTTCATGATCCTCAGCAGTCGTTCGTATTCCGGGCCGGAGGTGATCAGCGTTTTGGCTTTTGCGGCCTCGCGGTTGCGCTGGGTGTAGTAATCGTTCGAATCCTGAATGATTTTAGCTTCGGAAACGAGCATGAACTGATAGCGGGAACTGCCGGAAAGGTCCTCCCGCGTGGTACTGGCACATGCGCCGAGAATGCCTGCAGCCAGGGCCAGCAGGCTCAAGCGAGCATGAGTTCGTATGCGTGAATTTGACATCTTTCGTCTACCTGGAGTTGGTTTTCTGTAAATCGACCTGTATTGGCGTCCGGCCAGGGAATGAAATTTATAGTCCCGCAACCGCCTGACAGCCAATTAATAATCCTTATGGCATAATGCCATGGAAATTAATTTCCATGGGCTCCGAAATTGTTTGATATCCGGCAGCGTTGAAATAGGGGCGGCAGGTGCTAAGTCGCAGGGGGGGCTGCTACACGATGTGCGCAATTCCTCGAAGGCGCAGACCATCAAGCGAGAAATCATCAAGCACTGATCGGATCAGTACGGGGCGGCTGTAAGCCATGCCAGGTCACCAGGTTTCGGGCACTCACCTTGTTTTGACGCAAGGGGAGCTGTCTCTGCTTCCGCTTCCTTCATCGACGATTCGGACAATCGCTCTTCACGAATATTTTGTGGCTGCGCTCATTTTTTTTCGTCGCCGCTGCCGGTGGCCGCCTTGATGCCGTAGGCGGTGACATCAACGGTGGTTTCCACTGCTGTTGCCGCAAGCTTCGCAGTGGTGGCCGCCACTGTCACCGCAGCATCGGCAACGGTCACTACCGCGCAACCGGAAAGCGATAACGGGAGTATGAGAAAAAGGGATAGGTTGCGCATGTGGATTGCCCGAAAAGCCCGGATCATTGCGCATCGTAACAACACGCCAAGACATTCTTGCTCCGGGGGGGATTGCAAAATGACAAAGGGGTTGGAAATAAATCTAACCCCTTTTATTTACTGCTTAAATAATTGATGATCAATGGAAAACTGGTTCGACTGCTTGGTATTCCGTGATGGTTCTGAAGTTTATGGCTCGGACAACGGACTAAGCTAACTGTTTGAGTCAGACATAAGCGGGCCTCCGGCTGATTTCGATGTGGGGCATTCGGCCTAGACGGCTTTTACGCTGCACCCGGCATTGAATAATATTGAGCGATGGCCGGAATGTTGCCAATGCGTTGCAGGTAGGAAACAAGTTTCGGCGCCACCTGATCGAGCAGGTCGGTCGGAATGTGGTCGAGTTTGCCCGAACTGAGCCCGCGTAAACAGACGAATGCCTTTAGGTCGGCAATCGTCAGGCGATGGTCGGCAAAAAACTCGCCGCCGTGGCTTTCCAGCTGTTTTTGCAACCACTGCAAATACCGCGGCAACAGGCCGGTTACCAAGGCGGCACGGGCATTCTTCAGTTCATCCCCGGTCATCCCGAATGTGGCGCCGACCCTGATATTGACGTCTTCCAGTGCACTGAGTACCTCGTCACAGAACAGGGCTTGCAGATTGTCGGTCGGATACAAACCGGTCAGCTTGCCGACGTAGCGGGTAATCGCGTCACTTTGGGTGACAAGCAAATCATTGATCTGCAGGGTCGGGACCTGATTCAGCGGGGTGTTTTTTCGAACCTCGGGAAAATCACTAAACGGAAATCGATAATCTTCAAAGGCAATGCCGCCGATGTGCAGGGCGAGCCGTGTCGGTTCGGCCCGACCGCCCGGTACGTCAAAATAGGTGAGTTTCAGTCTATCCATGGTTGAACTCCAGTGCTTGTGCGATGTGACTCATAGACTCAGGCTTTCAGCCGGTATCCCGTCCGAAAGATCCAGGCAACGATGACCAATGCAACGGCCAGAAAAACCAAAGTCATGCCAAGGCTTACGCCGAGGCTGACATCGGCAATGTCGTAAAAGCTCCAGCGAAAACCGCTGATCAGGTACACCACTGGATTGAATAGCGCGACTTGCTGCCAAAACGGCGGCAGCATGGCGATTGAATAGAAGCTACCGCCAAGAAAGGTCAACGGTGTGATGATCAATAGCGGCACGACCTGCAGTTTCTCGAAGCCATCCGCCCAAATACCGATGATGAAACCGACCAGGCTGAAGGTAACCGAGGTCAGAACGAGAAAGAGGAGCATCCATAACGGGTGTGCAACGCGCAGTGGCACAAACAGACCCGAGGTGACTAGGATGATCAGCCCGAGCATGATCGACTTGGTAGCGGCGGCACCGACGTAGCTCAGCACGATTTCCGGGGTGGACACCGGGGCGGAGAGAAGTTCGTAGATCGTGCCGCTGAATTTTGGAAAATAAATGCCGAATGAGGCGTTCGAGATGCTCTGGGTTAACAGGGACAGCATGATCAAACCCGGGACGATGAAGGCCCCGTAACTGACGCCCTCGACCTCGGGGATGCGTGCGCCTATCGCAGCGCCGAAGACGATGAAGTACAGTGATGTCGAAATTACTGGCGAGATCACGCTTTGCATTAGCGTTCGCCATGTACGGGCCATCTCGAAACGAAAAATGGCACGAACGGCATGCAGATTCATCATGATTTCTTGCTCCGCCCAGAGACCAGACTGACGAAGATGTCTTCGAGAGAACTTTGCTCCGTGCGCAAATCCTTGTAGTGGATCCCGGCGGCAGCCAGTTCCTTGAGCAGTTCGGCCACACCAGCATCGGCATCTTGCGTGTCGTAGGTGTAGATCAGTTCGCTGCCATCTCCCGATAGCGTCAAGCCGCGCGAAACGAGTTCAGTCGGCACGTGCGACAGTGGCTGTTGCAACAGCAGTGTCAGCTGTTTTTTGCCCAATTTGCGCATCAACTCACATTTTTCCTCGACCAGGATCAGCTCGCCGTGGGTAATGACGCCAATCCGGTCAGCCATTTCCTCAGCTTCTTCGATGTAGTGAGTGGTGAGAATGATGGTTACGCCGCTGTCGCGCAAATCGCGGACCAGTTGCCACATGTCACGTCGTAGCTCAACGTCGACGCCGGCGGTGGGTTCATCAAGAAACAGTATCTGCGGCTCGTGTGACAAGGCCTTGGCGATCATCAGGCGGCGCTTCATGCCACCGGACAGCGTGATGATCCTGTTGTCTTTTTTGTCCCAAAGGGATAACGCCCTCAGCATTTTCTCGATATGGGCCGGGTTGGCCGCTTTCCCGAACAAGCCGCGACTGAATGTGACGGTATTCCAGACCGATTCGAAAGCGTCGGTCGAGAGTTCCTGAGGCACGAGTCCAATGAGTGAACGCGAGGCGCGGTAGTCGCGCTGGATGTCATGACCATCAACGGTGACCGACCCGGAACTCGGATTGACAATGCCGCAGACAATGCTGATCAGCGTCGTCTTGCCAGCACCATTCGGACCGAGCAGCGCAAAGATTTCACCGCGATGAATTGTCAGATCGACGTTCTTGAGCGCGCTGAAACCCGATGCATAGGTCTTGGAGAGGTTCGATATCGAAATCACGTCTTGCATGGCAGCAATGATAACTCACCAGTGACAGAGGGCCGCACAGACAGGAGGTGCCTTTTGGACTGCCTACGGGTGCGCGACATCACCCACGGCAACCAGGTGCTATCCCGCGCCATGGTGATCCAACGAAAAACGCAGCGGCCTGTACAGTTCGAGCTGGTGGAACCGACAAGGGCAGCAGTCTCGGCCTGGCTCGAAAAATCACATCTGCGAAGCGATAAGTTCCTGTTTCCGAGCAGGGTGGCGAGGTCGCCTGATGTCTCGACACGCCAATATGCCCGGATAGTGCATCACTGGGCCGCAACTGCCGGTCTTGATTCATCTGCTTACGGGACGCATTCCATGCGGATAACCAAGGCAACACTGATCTACAAGCGCACGAAGAATCTGCGGGCAGTTCAGCGGCTACTTGGTCATTCAAAGCTGGAAAGCACAGTTTGCTACCTCGGCATCGAGGTAGACGATGCCCTTGAGATTTCGGAGCAGACTGAAATCTGGCTGGAGCGCAGCGGCTGTGCGAGTGTCTTCTCCGTGTGGCCGCTTTTCGGCATCATGTTGTACGCGGGCTCCCGGCTACGAGCAGCCCCATGGATATGCTCCTCCGAAGCTGACGTTGACCTGCAGAAGCTGTATGGCATATGATTTTGCCATATTTATGGTCGGAGTCTCATGTAACTCTGGGTTTGCGGCAACATACCCAGCGTCAGCAATATCAATTGTTATACGGACACTGGCATCCGAGTGAACACTGCTACGCCTCAAGGAGTTCCCATGCACGAACCGTCAAATGATATTGAGCGCAAGCTAATGCTTGCCGCCGAGGAACCCGCAAGTCGCCCCGAGTTTTATACGGCGATAATGGCATCCGAAATTTTCGTAATTGGCCTTACGGACTCTGACGGTGAAGGTGTAAAAACAATCACGCCTGGGGCCAAGCTGTCGATAATGAATTGGGAAAAAGATGATGGGGTCCCGGTCATTCCTTTCTTCACAAGTTTGGAGGCGCTACAGCGCTCATTGAAGGAAGAATCAAAGTTTGTAGCTCTGCCAGCGAGGAATTTCTTCGAATTAACCCTTGGTTCATTCTTGGTGCTTAACCCCGGCTCACCTTATGGCAAAGAGTTTTCCCCAAACGAGATTCAAGCCTTGCTAGAAACCGGCATGAACAATGCCCCGCAACCTAGAATAGTTCAAGAAGAGGAAGAGGTATTGCTTGGTCAGCCAGCAAACTATCCAAGCGAGATGGTATCCGCCCTTTCTACTCTCCTTGCAAAACATCCGACGGTCAAGGCTGCATACTTGTGCCTAATGCACCACCCATCCTCTGCCGAGAAGCCATCTCTGGTAATTGGCTTTGAAGGTGCGGACCTTGCTGAGGCAATGAAGGAAGCTGGCTCAGTGGCGGCGGACACCGCTCCCCAGGGGGAACTGGTCGATTTTACTGTTCTCACGAGAGGTGAGCCAGGAATTAGTGACTACATGTTCAAATCAGTCAAACCATTCTACGAACGCACATGGGGTGCCAAATTGCGCTCAATCTTCAACTCTGGCAGGACATGACAAATCATTCCGGCGGGCTGCCAAAACCAGGCCTTCTGCCATTAGTTGAATTCAAACGTTCCTGAAAGTCAGCTTCAAAAATACGGGAACTACCGCTTAGGCCACGGAGTACGCATTCGCGGGAAGGAAAAGCTGTCGGTCGCCATGGTTCTGGTCTGGACGGCAGGTATCCGGTTTTGAAAATTGCGGTCGACGGCTGGATACAGTATCGGCCGCTGACTATTTCAGCA
>JAJXVG010000020.1 GCA_021782315.1 Pseudomonadota bacterium
GACTGTGGTCTGCTTCTATCTGATCGTGCAGATGGTCGGCGCCGGGCAATTGATCCAGTTGCTCTTCGGCCTGGAATACAACTACGCGGTCATTTGTGTCGGCATTCTGATGATGGTCTACGTCACCTTCGGCGGCATGGTGGCCACGACTTGGGTCCAGATCATCAAGGCCTGCCTGCTGCTGGGCGGTGGCAGCCTGCTGATGGTGCTTTGCTTGGCCCAGTTCGGCTTTTCGTTGGAAACATTGTTCACCAGCGCCATTGAGACGCACAAGGCCGGCGCCAAGGCGATGATTCCCGGCAAGTTGATGGCAGATCCGATTTCCGCCATTTCGCTCTCGCTTGGCCTGCTCTTTGGTACTGCCGGGTTGCCGCACATTATGATGCGCTTCTTTACCGTGCCCAATGCCAAGGAAGCACGCAGATCGGTCTTCTTTGCTACCGGCTTCATCGGATTTTTCTTCCTCGTGGTCATGGTTCTTGGCCTGGCCGCCATTACCATCGTCGGCAAGAACCCCGACTTCTTCGTCGGGGGACAACTGGGCGGGAAATTGATCGGTGGCGGTAATATGCCAGTCATGCATCTGGCCAAGGCCGTCGGCGGCGACGTGTTTCTGGGTTTTCTGTCGGCTGTCGCCTTCGCCACGATTCTTGCTGTGGTATCCGGTCTGGCGCTTGCCGGAGCGTCGGCCATTTCACATGACTTGTATGCACGGGTGATCAAGAAGGGCTTCGCAACCAGCGCCCAGGAAATGAAAGTCAGCAAGTACGCTTCCATCGTCCTGGGTATTCTGGCCATTCTGTTGGGCATTGCTTTCAAGGATCAAAATGTACTGTTCCTCGTTGCGCTCACTTTTGGCATCGCCTCGTCGGTCAATTTCCCTGTGCTGATTCTGTCCATGTACTGGAAAGGTCTGACCACGCGCGGCGCCCTTTTTGGTGGCATCGCCGGATTGATTTCCTCAGTCGGGCTGGTCATCCTGTCCCCCGCTGTTTGGGTCAAGGTGCTGGGAAATCCGCAGGCCATTTTCCCCTACGATCACCCTGCTGTCATTTCGATGATTATGGCATTTTTCGTCATGTGGCTGGTATCAATCACCGACAAGAGCGACCGGGCAGTGAAAGAAGCTAAAGCCTACAAGGAGCAATATATTCGTGCTCAAACTGGCCTCGGCTCGGCGGCCGCCTCAAATCACTGACAGCCAGTAGCGCTAGGACGGAAAGATCATCCACCTTTCAACGTTTGGTGTGTTTAGAGGGCTTTCGGGCCCTCTTTTTTCAACAAGCCGGGGGAGCCGAGATCGAGTTTGGGAAAAAGAGTACTCAGCTCACTGGCAGACAGCTTACTGGTCCGATTCAGCGCATCGAGTACTATGCGTTGGCTAGGATAGATGCTGCGGTCCAGATGAGCGCTAACTAACCTAGCGCTAAGCAATCTGAGAGACAACATTTCCCGTGGCCGGAGCGCCTTGCAGATTTTGTTGAAGCGCCTGAAGGAAATTAGTTAAGGAATTGCTGTTGCTGCTTGTTGCACCCAACGAGCTGAGCAAGTTCTGATAGTCGGTTTGCAATGTCGAGGTGGTGGAATTCCCCGAGTCGGAACCCGATGCGGACGAAAGCTGCTGGATCAGGCCTTGCAGATCATTTTGCAGCGAACTTAACCCGCCGTGATGGTGTCCGCTAGCTCCGCTGGTCGAGGATGTGCTGCTTCGATCGCCGTCAGCTGTGTTGCTGGTAGCTTGCGCAGTTGACGCACTGCCGCTTGCTGACTGCTCGTGCAGGGCAGCAAACAGGTCTTGCATAAATGCCTGAATATCCTGCGTCGGGTTCGCTGTGGTGCTGTTCGTTGTCGAAGCCGACCCCGTCGTGGACGTGGAATTGCTGTCAGCGGAGGACGGAAGCGTCACCCCGATTTGAGCAAAAGCCTGACTGAGTGCTTCGGCGAATCGACCGCCGCGTGACGGAGCTGACACACTGCTGCCATCGTTATCCCCATCGCTGTCGATGGCGCTGACCTGGCTGATGCCAGTGGTTGCGGAGAACTGAAATAGACTACTGAGATTCGATAGTCCGGAGAGAGTATTGGTTGACATGGATTTTCTCCTAATAAAAGCGCAGCTCACAGCGCCGACAAATTAATATCGACTGAAATAGGCCAGCCTTAATCCCGCTTCGACCCAAAAATATGTGAACAGTTGTTAAGGTAAATGTTCGTGATCCGGCAATATTTGCTGTGAATTATGCATTTCCAGGCAATTGTTTCCGGATAGCCTCGTGAAAAAGACCCGAAGCAGGCCTATTTCTGATGCGTGATTAAGTGCAGCAGTTTTCGTGCCAAACATTGGTTGTCTAATATTTGTTAATAATTTGTATCGGATGTGTCACTGCTTCAATGAGAGCAATGCTGTCGGGATTGAATTTTCGTGCGGGACGCTTTGTCGGCGGGAACGGCTGTGCAAATATTTCCGAGAGCGGGAAATATTTTCTAACAATTACTGCCGATAGCGGCTCTCCGTGGATTTAAAATGGAACCATCCCTTGCCTGGAGTCCACGTGAAAATAGAAAACTCTAAATCAGCCGCTCTTGCGTGGTGCTGATGAAGTTCGCAATTGCAGCAAGCGACTCGACCATCGGAATCTGGGAATCGTTCGCCGAGGCTGGATGGGAGTCCATAAAACTATTTACTTCGCCAGTGGATAATCGTATTCGGCATAACGACGCAGTCCTTGAGTACGCGAAGAAATTGGGAATCGAGGTTCAGAGTTCAAGGCTTAGAGAACGGGATCTCGTAGATTTGGCTGAGCGTGGGTGTGATGCGTTGATTGTTGCCAGTTACAACTGGCGCATTGGTGACTGGGCTCCTTTTCTCAAATACGCAATAAATTTTCACCCATCACCGCTGCCTTTGGCTCGGGGTGCATATCCTATTGTTCAAGCCATACTCGGTAGACATCAATCATGGGGGGTGACTTGCCACAAACTGGATGCAGACTTTGATACCGGTCCCATATTGGCCGGCAACAGATTTTCCCTGACACAACATGAATGCCATGAGTCCCTTGATATAAAAACACAGCTGGCATCCAGGTTGCTGGCGGGGGATGTGGCGGGCAAATTCATTCACTATTGGGATAATGCGACTCCACAAGGTGAAGGCACTTATTTCAAGCAGTGGACAGCAATCGATCGAACACTCGATTTCTCACAATCCGTTGATGATGTCATGTGTCGTATACGAGCATTTGGCTTAATAGAATGCATCGCCACAATTAATGCTGTCACCGTATTTGTTCATCGTGCTGTCGGATGGCCTGAAGTCCATGGGTATAAGCCAGGGGTACTAGTCAATGCAAGTGAAATGAAAATGCTGGTTGCAGTCAAGGATGGGTTTGTTCAGATCATTGAATGGAGTTTTCTGCCGCCGGATTTTCATCCGGGAACCATTCGCCGCTGATAACCGGAGAGATTCAATATGTTGGCTGCTTGAATTTATCCAATAGCCGCTTGCTTGATCATCTTCGAACCCGGTTTGTGGTCATTTCCCGGGGCGGGAAATCCCTTGGTCGTTCTGCGTGCCGCTACGCCAAGGGGAAATATTTATTTTCCCTTGGCGTGTCCTGCTTGCAGACAGCCGACTAGTTACTGCGCTGGAGGCGGGTTTGCCGGGACTTGACGCCATCCTTCCCGACATTCGTTGACGTAGGGGTAGTACGCTTTTGAAGACTCGCAGTAATACCAATATCCAGCTGCCGGTGGATGGCTTGCCTGGTTGTCCGAAACTGGAGGGGGTGAGGTGGCTGGTGGCGTAGCTTGCGGTGGTGCTGAAATGTAGGTTTGGGGAGGTGTTTCATTCACCGGTCCGGTCGGGGGGGCGACAACGACATAGCCATTTGGCGTTGCTGAATAGTAGGTTTCGTTGGCGTAATAATACGGTGAGGAACCGGACCATACCGTTGAATAGCCGGGAGGAAGCATGGGAATTGCGATGCCGACCGGGGGCCTGACGACAACAAAACCCGAACCCATCGGCCGGTACCATACACCGGCATTGAAAAATATCCGTCCGCCATTGAACGTCAGGGCGAGACTCTCTGCCGGCAGCAATGGCATGGAAAAACCGATGGCCGGATAGTAGTGGCGATGGTGGTAATGCTCGTCGAAATACACGCCCCGTCGATCACCGCGCTCGTGTCGATCGTGTCCGTCCTCGGCCAAGGCAAGTCCTGACAACAGGACAAAGGCAAGGCCGAATCCGGCGATGAATTTTTTTGAAAGTGACTTATCAGACATCGCTATCCTGCGAAAAATGGGAAACGGGGTTTTCGGAATACTCATGCCGCAACCGCCTAGCGTCGATCAACAGCTGAGGGAGGCGGGGGAATCGTGCCTGGCGGTGCCGATCGAGGCGCCACGATGGTCGGGATCCGCTTGTCGAGCAGGATTTTCTGCTCGGGCTTCAATGCGAAGTACAACGACTTTGTCGAGGATTCTATATCTTCCAGCGCGGTAAGGCGATTTCTTGCGGTATCGAGCGCTTGCTCAATATGCTGAAGACCTATGGCCTGAAATGCATTGGCCGAAACATTGGATTTTTCTCGTGCGAGGTCGGCGGCATAGGAGCGAACCTTGCTGGCAAAGGATAGCCAGGCGCCGAGTTGGCCAGGTTCGAGCTTGAGTTCCTCCTGGATCAGTGACAGGCGGTAACTGATCTGCTCAAAGCCATTGGGATCGGGGATTTCCGGTCGTTTTTCCGCGTTCGTTTTTGACTCGCCGCTTGTATCTCCGTTGGTGTTGCGGCCGCCGTGGGAGCGACCGCCCATTCCCCCTCCCATGCTCCCGCCAAAACCACCTCCGACCTGGGCAAGGGCATCTGGAACAAGCAGCGTGGTTGTACCTGCGGCAACCAAAATCAAAATGAATATACGGAACTGCGCCACAAGGCCTCCTATTTGCTGATAAACCATTGTCCCTGCCGAGAGTGGCTTGACGCTACTTCGATTTCTGGGGCTGAGGCTTTCCGGCCGGAGCAGATGCCGAGCTGTGCTTCATCGCGCTATGTTCAAATTTATGCGCATGGCGAGCGTGCTGATGGAAATCATGATGGGCGACAAGTCGTTTGAGAACGGTTTGTTGCTCGGCTGAAAGCACGGCCTGCAGCTTTTCCGTCGCATCTGCGAGTCTTGTCAGGCTCTTCGCGGCTTCGACCATATGATCGGCCCGTTTCCGCAACAACCCGGCTGGATCCAGGTTTTCCCGGGGCTGCATATCGTGTGCCTTCTCGGCGAAAGACGAGGCGATTTCGAGCTTGACCGCCGCATATTCTTCCCAGGCGGCTTCCTGAGAGGGCTTGATCTCGAGAATGAATGCTTCTTTTTCCATGTGCAGCTTCATCCAGGCTTGGCCGTTATCGCTTTTGCCGCAATCGGCATGCTCACCGTGTCGCCAATGTCCTTCTGCATGCACCGGCATCGAAACCAGAAAAAGAGGTAACAGCGCAATGCTTAGGCGGCTTGCGATAGCATGGGGAATTGTGATTTTCATTTAAGGCTCGCGATAACTTGAATGTTTATTCAGGGTTGAACAGATATGGATTTGATCCTGCTCGACCATCGCAGATGGCCTTCCCGACGCTGCGGGATATATGTATCGAAAACGGCGCTCCGATCAATATGCCGCCAATTTCCCCGGCCAGTCCGTGCGCCCTGTGGCCGGGGTCGACGTCTCCGCCGCTGCCCAAATCATAGTTGCCTGAATTCGATTGATGCATGGCGATAGTTGATAGGTCAGAATCGTTTACAAACGGACTGGCGACAGAATGCTGGATGGCGACCAGTGTTAAAAGCATGGCGCATGTTGTGACAAGCAGCTTTGACAAATTGGATGGCCTCCCGGAAGGATATTCAAGAGGGCTGGCGCAAAATCTGGCGCTGCCTGACTCGATAAACTTATTATCAGCGGAAGACGAAAGTTACATGCAAAAGAAGTGTTAATTAATATTTTGGGGATTTCACCATTTGCTCCAGGCTCACGCCCTGCTGGTGAATATGGGCAAATGAATTTCTGCGACAAGACCGTTGGGCGTACCTTGGCGCAACATCAGGCACCCGCCATGCATTTTTGCAATCCTGGCGGCGATTGCCAGGCCCAGGCCGCAGTGACCTTTGCCTGGACGGGCTGCATCCAGGCGAGTAAATGCTTGAACGACCGTATCGACCTTGTCGGGAGGAATGCCGGGGCCGTGATCGACGATCTGGATTACCGCATGGTCGCCATGCTGCATATAGCCAATCGTGATCGGGGCGCCACCATAGACCAGGGCATTTTCCAGCAGGTTGCTCAAGGCTCGCCGCAAGAGCGTTGGCATCAGTTCCAGTTCAATGGCTGCATTATTTTCGGCGCAAATCGTGATCCCTTGGTCGAGATAGGGGGCGACGGTTGCTTCGATCAATTGACGAAGGCTGCATCTTTCAGCTGTCTCCGGGGCAATCCCCTGTGCGAAGGAAAGAAATTGATTCACGATGGCATCGATTCCGTCGAGATTTCCAATCATCGCTTCGCGGCGGGCACTTTCCTCCAGTTCCAATTGCAAGCGCAATCGCGTGATGGGGGCGCGCAGGTCGTGGGCGACACCCGCCAGCATTTCGGCGCGGTCCTGATCGTATTGTTGCAGGCGTTTCACCATCTCATTGAATTGCCCGGCCAGATTGCGTATTTCACGGGGGCCTGATATTTCCACGGCCGGATAGTCGACCCGTCCCACTTGGCCGATGGCGTTTTCAAGTGTTTTGAGCGGTTTGTTGACCCCCCAAAGCATTGCCATTCCGCCCGTCAGTACAACAAAAAAGCTAGTCCACAATCCCCACCGCCACGGTTCGAGACGGGGCGTTCCCCTGCGTGGCCTTGGCGAGGAAAAAAACAGCCAGCGAGGCCCTTGCGGGACATTGTTGAGATCGACCCAGAAGCCGCCGGACAGTGAGTCGCCCGCCTGTATCGTGACATCCCGCCCCAGTTCTTCCTTCAATCCGCTTTTCAGATGGTCCAGAAATTCCTTCTGGGCGGCGCTGGCTGTTTCGCCGCTGATCGGCGATTCCGAAAGCACGATGCCAACGGACGGGTTTTTGTCAAAATTGGGGTGGGCTCGCAGTATTTCTTCGACCAACTGAATCTGGACCGATACGGTACGCGCCAGATTGGATCGTCGATTTTCATCCGAGTGAGAGTGGAATACGGCATACATCGTGCCAAATCCGGCAAGGAGCGAAATGATCAGGACAATGGCCAGGCGGCCATATAAAGAATCAATGAAGTTCTTCATACGGATATTTTTGCCGGGTCGGGTACAAATACGTAGCCGTAACCCCATACCGTCTGAATATATTCCTGATCAATTGAATTGCTACGGATCAACTTTCGGAGTTTTGATATCTGGACATCAACGCTTCGATCCGTGGTTTCGGAACCGGGTCCCCGCGCCAGCTCCAACAATCGTTCCCGCGTGAAGGGGCGATGGGGGTTCCTGCACAGGCCACTCAACAGGGCAAATTCGGTGGTGGTCAGATTCATTTTTTCGCTGCCACACCAAAGTACCCGTGTTTGAAAGTCGATCCGGAATGGTCCGAAACAAACGGCATCGGCTTCGGCGATCGGGGCGCCGGTTGGCAGCAGGGTTCGCCGACGCAACACGGCGCGGATGCGCGCCACCAGTTCTTGCGGGGCAAAGGGCTTCCCAATGTAGTCGTCCGCGCCACCTTCGATACCGGAGATGCGATCGACTATCTCGTTTCTGGCGGTCAGCATGACAATCCCGATGTCATCGTTCGCGCGTATTCTTTTGCAGATTTCCAGGCCATTGTCTCCCGGCAACATGTAGTCGAGTACCAGCAGATCGGGGCGCTCCCGCAATAGTCGGCGTTCAACGTCTCTTCCGTCCGGAAAGACCCGCACCTCGAAGCTGTTCTTTTCAAGGAATTCCTGGAGCAAGGATCGTAACTCGGGATCGTCGTCCACTATCCAGACAAGTGGCTTGCGATGGGTTTCAAGCATGGTGCATTCCAGTTCAAAAGATCTTTTCCGGCAAAGAAACGGATTTCGACAAATATAGCATCGGCCTTCGGGCTGTTTGGCCGGGTTAACAATCATCAACAATTTTGTCGAATGGGCTTTGCCCTGAGCTGTGCTCCGCAAGCTGGGCATCGCTCATGAAAATGATCTCGCTTCGCCATGGGTGCCAAGAATGATCGGCATTTTTCAGCAGCTCGTTGCCCGCTTATGGCACTGGGCCGACAATGTCCGCATGCGAGCACGAACCCGACAGCGTTCCCGGCCAAGAGCTGGGGCTTGTCGTTCTTTGAATTGGCCGCGACAGGCGATAGCAACGAAAGGAGATTGGCATGGATTTGAATCTTGGCGACAAGGTGGCGGTGATTACCGGCGCGAGTCGGGGCATCGGGCGGGCGATTGCCAGGATGCTGGCATCCGAAGGCATGCGGCTGGTCATTGCCGCGCGTTCCGGCGATCTGCTTGACGAAGTGGCCCGTGCCTGCGGAACAGCGGTTGTACCGGTGGCCATCGACCTGCGTCAGTCTGACGCCCCGCAACGATTGATCGCCACCGCGGCGGAACACTTCGGCCGGGTCGATCTGCTGGTCAATAATGCCGGCGCCACCAAGCGCGGCGATTTCATGGCGCTCAGCGAAGCCGACTGGGAAGACGGATTCGCGCTGAAGTTCTTCGCAGCCGTTCGCTGCACCCGGGCGGCCTGGCCCCTCCTGCAGGCCAGCAGCGGTTCGCTGATCAATATTGTCGGGGTCGGCGGGCGCACCGGCTCGGCCGAGTTTGCCATCGGCGGCTCGGTTAACGCGGCCTTGATGAATCTGACCAAGGTCCTGGCCGATCGCGGCATCCAGGACGGGGTCCGGGTGAATGCGATCAATCCGGGTTCAATTGCGACCGAGCGCTTGCAGACGCGCATCAAGTCATTCGCGGCGGAACAGAAGCTGTCTCTCGCCGACGCCGCCAATGCGATGGCGGCCAGGCTGGGCATCGCCCGCTTTGGCGAGCCCGGGGAAATCGCCAGGCTCGTCGCCTTCCTGGCCTCTCCCGCTGCCGCCTACTGCCAGGGGTCGATTATCGACGTCGACGGCGGCCAGACGAGAACCTTGTGAGCGCAAGCAATCGGGATTGGTCGCCGGTGTTTTCCCCGAGGATTGTCTCGGTGGGTCTTTGCGGCAATAAGTCTGGGTAAGCGCCTGCGGGTGGGTCGTCGCATTCACGCCAGCGTGCAGCGCCGCAGCGAGGCCGGCTCAAGCCCGGTCGGGAGCCCTAAGCGCCCGTGCAGGCTGCTTGGAATGCCGCTTCGATTTCGGCCCTGTCCAGGCGCCGGCCGATAATGACTACCACGCTCTCCGGTGTTTCGTCGGCAGTCCAGGCTCGACCGTAATCGAAACCGGTGATTTTGTGCACGCCTTGGAAGATCAGGCGTTCGGGCTTGTCACGGATGGCGAGAATGCCTTTGTAACGCAGCATGTCGTTGCCTTTTGCGGCCAACAGGTTTTCGACGAAGGAGCCGATCCGTTCCAGGTCGACCGGGCCGGTATGGCGCAGAACCAGGGAGGAGACATCGTCGTCCGCTCCCGGTTCGGTCGTGGGGGGGTCGCCGCCGCCGCGCCGGCGGCCATCGGGGTGATGGCCGGCGAAAAAGCCGTTGTCGATTTCGAGCAGATCGTCGAGGAAAAAGGCTTTGAGATCGAGCAGTTGGGCAAGAATATCGGCATCGCCTGGCGACGGCGCAATCGGGGCCCGGATGTTGATTCGACGCAAGCGCTCGCTCAGCGCTTCGACCACGGAGTGATCGACGAGATCGGTCTTGGTCAGCAGCAGGCGATCGGCAAATCCGACCTGGGCGACGGCGACCCGATGCCGGTTCAACTGTTCGTCGGCATGCACGACATCGACCAGGGTCAGAATACCGTCCAGGATATAACGCTCGCGGACACCCTCGTCGACAAAGAAGGCCTGGGCTACGGGGGCGGGGTCGGCCAGGCCCGTGGTTTCGAGTATCAACCGGTCGAAGGGAAGTGTTCCGGCATCCCGGCGGTCTGCCAGATCGACCAGGGCGCGGCTCATTTCGCCCCGGACGCTGCAGCAGACACAGCCGTTGGCCAGTTCGACGACGGTGACGGCCGGTTTTTCATTGGCGGCGATCAGGCCGCCGTCGATGCCGACCGCGCCGAATTCGTTTTCGACGACGGCGATGCGCAATTTCCCGGCGTGGGCGAGGAGGCGGTTGAGCAGGGTGGTTTTGCCGGCACCGAGAAAACCGCTGAGGATGGTGACCGGGATTGGCGGCAGGGGTTCGCTGTTCATCGATGTCCTGTAAACGAGGCTGGCCGGCATGAAACGCTTGACCGGCCAGCAGGGGAATGTCAGCAGCAGCGCCCGGGTCGTCCGTCGCCGCCGCCATAACGCGCTTCCTGCCGTTCCCGGAAAAATTCCTCGTAGGTCATCACCGGCAATTCCGGGTGGGTCAGGCGCATGTGCTGGACATAGGTGTCGTAGTCCGGCACGCCCACCATCAGGCGGGCTGCCTGGCCGAGATATTTACCCACGCGGGCAAGGTCGGAAAACATCGCCGAAGCTAGACTTGAGCGCCGGCCGGCATCGCTTCGAACGGCGTTTCCAGGTCGGTGCGCTTGCTTTCGGCGAGGGCTTTGCGGCAGGCCGGCACAGCAAAGACGAGAATGCTGATGACCAGGAAAATGAAAAGCGCCGCCATGCCTGCATCGATCTGGTTGTTCAGGATGATCTGGTGCATCTGGTCTATGTTCTTGGCCGGGGCCAGCAGTTCACCCTTGTCCAGCGCCGCCTGATACTTGTTGGCGGCGGCCAGGAAGCCGATCTTCGGGTTGGCGTCGAATACCTTTTCCCAGCCGGCGGTCAGGGTGCACATCAACAGCCAGATGGTGGGCATGACGGTCACCCAGGCGAAGCGCTGGCGCTTCATCTTGAAGAGGACGACGGTGGCCAGCATCAAGGCAACGCCGGCCAGCATCTGGTTGCCGATGCCGAACAGGGGCCACAGTGTGTTGATGCCGCCGAGCGGGTCGACCACGCCCTGGTAGAGGAAGAAGCCCCAGGCCGCCACGCACAGTGCGGTAGCGAGCAGGCTGGCAACGATGGAATCCATTTTGCGCATGGAGGGAACGAAGGTGCCCAGCAGGTCTTGCAGCATGAAGCGGCCTGCCCTGGTGCCGGCGTCGACCGCAGTCAGAATGAAGAGGGCCTCGAAGAGAATGGCGAAGTGATACCAGAAGGCCATCATGGTCTTGCCGCCGATGAAACCGGACAGGATGTGCGCCATGCCGACGGCCAGGGTCGGCGCGCCGCCGGCCCGCGAGATGATCGTATTCTCGCCGACATCCCTGGCGGTCTGGGTCAGGACATCGGGGGTGACGACGAACCCCCACTGGGAGATGACTTCCGCCGCCTGCTGAGCGGTCGTGCCGATAACCGCCGCCGGGCTGTTCATGGCGAAATAGACGCCCGGGTCGATCACCGATGCGGCGACCAGGGCCATCATGGCAACGAAGGACTCCATCAGCATGCCGCCGTAACCGATTGCCCGCGCATTTTTTTCGTTATCGAGCAACTTGGGGGTGGTGCCGGAAGAGATCAGTGCGTGAAAGCCGGAAACAGCGCCGCAAGCGATGGTGATGAAAAGGAAGGGAAAGAGGCTGCCGGCCCAGACCGGCCCGCTGCCGTCGATGAACTTGGTGAGCGCGGGCATTTGCAGATTCGGCGCAACTATGGCGATGCCGATGGCGAGACCGAGGATGGTGCCGATCTTGAGAAAGGTGGACAGGTAATCGCGTGGCGCGAGCAGCAGCCAGACCGGCAGGACGGAGGCGATAAAGCCGTAGCCGATCAACATCCAGGTCAGTTGCTTGCCGTCGAAGGTGAACATCGGCCCCCATACCGGGCTGGCCGCGATGTCGCCGCCGTAAATGATCGATGCCATGAGCAGGACGAAGCCGATCAGCGACATTTCACCGATCCGGCCGGGTCGCAGGTAACGGCTGTAGACGCCCATCAACAGGGCAATGGGAATGGTCGCGGCAACGGTAAAAGAGCCCCAGGGAGACCCGGCCAGCGCCTTGACGACGATCAGCGCGAGTACCGCGAGAATGATGATCATGATCATGAAAGTGCCGAACAGCGCGATGACGCCCGGTACGGTACCCAGTTCCGATTTGACCAGATCGCCCAGGGAACGCCCGTCTCGGCGGGTCGAGATGAACAGGATCATGAAATCCTGCACGGCCCCCGCGAAAACCACGCCGGCCAGAATCCAAAGCATGCCGGGCAGGTATCCCATCTGGGCGGCCAAAACGGGACCGACCAGCGGTCCGGCCCCGGCGATGGCGGCGAAGTGATGTCCGAAGAGAACGTATTTGTTGGTCGGAACGTAGTCCAGGCCGTCGTTATGACGGACGGCGGGGGTCATCCGCTTGGGGTCGAGTTCCATGACCCGGTCGGCGATGAACAGGCTATAGTAGCGATAGGCGATCAGGTAGGTGCAGACCGCCGCGATGACCAACCACAAGGCATTGATGGTTTCACCGCGATGAAGAGCAACGACGGCGAGGGCCGATGCTCCCAGGATGGCGACCGCGCCCCAAATAAGGTGACGTTGGATATTTTGCATTTCGAGCCCCTGTGGCTTGGTTGACGTTAAGAGTCTACTCCGAGCCCGCACGGGTTTCTCTAAGGGGTTTCACCAAGTTAGCGGCAAGGGTGAATCAAAAACCACGAAAAGCAGGGGAGATGGTTTTTGCCCTCGCATATCTGGAAATCGGGGACGTGTGAAGCACCCTCATGAGGTCGAGCGACTGCCAAACTCATCGTTTTGGCGGGGCATCCATGCGGTAGCCGCGGTCGTTCGGGATTGGATTTACAGCCCCGGACTCGCCTCGCGCTGCCGTAGGGCCTCTTTCTGCCGGCTCAAGTAGTCTCTTGTTAATGGCACCTTGTCCTGGCGCCTGGCCAGTTGGATCTGAAAAACGGCAACGTTTTCAAAGCGAAATGCCGCTTCGGCCATGGATAGATAAAATTCCCACATCTTGCAGAAGCGTTCGTCGTAAAGAGCCTTTGCTGCATCTCTTCTGGCCATAAATCGTTCCCGCCAGATTTGCAATGTGCGCACATAGTGCAAGCGGAGCACCTCCAGGTCGGTGACGAACAGTCCGGCCCGTTCGATGGCGGGGGTGACCTCCGACAGCGAGGGCAAATGCCCGCCAGGGAAAATATATTTTTCGAGCCATGGGTGGTTGAAATCGGGAACATCGCACTTCCCGATGAAATGCAACAGCATGACTCCATCCTCGGTCAGCAGGTCGCGGCACTTGCGGAAAAAGATATCGAAGAAGCCAACACCTACATGTTCGAACATCCCGACCGATACGATGCGTTCGAAAGGACCTTCCGTCGTTCGGTAATCTTCCAGGCGGAACGATATTTTTTCCGCCAGTTCCGGCTTGTCCAACATACCGTTCGCTGCTGCCAATTGCTCTTCGGACAGGGTGATTCCGGTGATCCGTTCGGCATCCGTAACGCTGGCCAGGTAACGGACCATGCCACCCCAGCCGCATCCGATGTCGAGAATTCGATTTCCCGGCTCGACGAGCAGTTTTGCGGCAATGTGGCGTTTTTTGGCCAATTGGGCTTCTTCGAGTGTTTGTCCCGGATGTTCGAAGTAGGCACAACTGTATTGCCTGTCCTGGTCGAGAAAAAGATCGTAGAGCCGATTGCCCAGGTCATAATGGCGCGCGACGTTCGATTTTGAGCGGCCCGGGAGATTGTATTGCAGCACGCGCCGGATGGCGTATCGAAACGAGTCGACCATGCGCTCGGACAGACTGGGAGGTACATTGTCGGCATCACGCAGGATCAGCGCCAGTACGTCATAAATGCTGCCGTCGTCAATGACAATGCGGTCATCCATGAACAATTCGCCCAGTTGAAACTCCGGGTCCAGCAGCAATGCGCGTTCCGCTCCGTGGTCGGTAAAACGCATCGTCGCTTTGGGCGTCCCGCCATCGCCCAGCGTGACGCTTTCTCCGCTGGCTGTCGATATGGTGAGAGATCCTTGCCTTACCAGCTTTTGCAGAGCGTTCAGAAGTAGGTTTTGGCTGATTGTTCTGTTCATGGAAGAGGCCGGATTGGCAGGTAATGACCGCGTTCAGCATACGACAAGAGTGTGTAAGTCAGCAATTTGCATGTTGCCGGCAAATCAGAGGATTACGGCCTCCAGACGGCAAGTGTGGACGGAATTGCCGCATCAACCGGAAGCGCTCAAGCAGGTCGATTTCGTTGTGAGTCGCCGCTGAAAAGGCGAAAGCCCCGCCGGGGGAGTGCGGGGCTTTCTGGCGATGGCCGCTCCAGGGGGAGAGGTGGGCCACCTAGGCTGTTGGGGGTCAGCACATGTAAGCAAGATACGACCGACCTTCGGTTCGATCAAGTAACGCTTTGCGACAAGTGGTATCTGTTTGTCGCTGACCTGGTCGGAGGAGCGAACAGGGAGACCGGGCTTGCCTTATTTGCGATGCTTGTCTGCACGGATGCCGCTATAATTTTTTGGAACTCACCCACCATCAGGAGTCGACATGGCAAAAAAAGCGGCCGCAACCGAAAAAGCGAGCGGGATCGATATCGGTATCTCGACGGAGCAACGACAAGCAATCGCCAAGGGGCTTTCGCACCTGCTTGCCGACAGCTACACCCTGTACCTGATGACCCATAACTTCCACTGGAACGTGAAGGGGCCGATGTTCAACACCCTGCACCTCATGTTCATGCAGCAGTACACCGAACAATGGACCGCGCTCGACGCCATCGCCGAACGCATTCGCGCCCTGGGGGTCGCCGCGCCGGGCACCTACAAGGAATTCGTCAAACTGGCTTCGATCAAGGAGGTCGACGGCGTGCCGAAGGCGCTGGACATGGTTCGCCACCTCGTTGCCGCCCAGGAGGCGACGGCGCGTACCGCGCGCGGCCTTTTTGCCCTGACGGACGCCGCCAACGACCAGCCGACCGCCGATCTGCTGACGCAGCGCATGGACGTGCATGAGAAGACGGCGTGGATGTTGCGCAGCCTGCTCGAAGACTGATCGTTTCCGTATCGGGGCAAGAGGGACTCGCCTGTACGGTCGAATTCCTCTTGCCAGGCGTGCGGGTTATGGACTGGGGAAGCTGTCCGCCTTGGCTGCCGGTTCTCCGGAAAAATAGCGGCGCGGCTCGATGCCCAGGGCTCGCCGGAACATGGCGGCAAAGGCGCTGGCGCTGTTGTAGCCGATCTTGTCGGCGACCTGCGCGACCGGCATTTCGTTGGCGAGGTGGCCAAGGGCTTCGACCAGCCGCGCCTGCTGCCGCCACTGGCGAAAACTCATGCCGGTTTCGCGCTGGAATTGCCGGGCCAGGGTCCGGCTGCTGGTCGCCTGCTGTGCGGCCAGTGTTTCCAGTGTTTCCTGGCTGTCCGGGTTGGCGACCAGTTCGGTGCATAACCGGTAAAGGCGTCGTTCGCCCGGCATCGGCAGGTGTAGCGCCGGGATTTTCAAAAAGCGCAGTTCACTCAGGAGCAGCGCCGCAATCTGACCTGCCCGGCCGGCCCGGTCGTAGGCCAGCGGTTCGTCGATCAGGGCGAGGATCAGCGCACGCAGCAACGGGCTTACTTCAAGCAGGCAGCAACTGTCGGGCAGGTCGGGGGCGGCATCCGGGCGAATGTACAGGGTGCGCATTTCGACCGGGCCGAGCATGACCACCCGATGCGCCGTCTTGGCCGGAATCCAGACGCCGCGCACCGGTGGCACGACCCAGCAGCCAGCCTCGGTTTCGACACGCATGACGCCGCTGCCGCCATAAATCAGCTGTGCCCGTTGATGACTGTGCACAGGCGTTTCGCCGCTGCGGTAATTGCGCGCCTTGGCGGTGACCGGGTGGGGCAGGGTCTGGTGTTCGTCGTCGTGGCCGCAACTCATGGTCGGGCTGGCGATTGTCCAATTCACGATATTTGTTGTCCGGACATGTTTGGATCGGTCATTCTAGACTGGCGTCCCGGAAAACTGAAAGCCCGCCATGAAAAACACCCTCGCCGCCGATGCCGATTTGGCGGCGCCACCCGTCGCCGACGCACTGAACGAAACCGCCTACCCGGTGATCGCCGCGATCAGTTTCTCTCACCTGCTCAACGACATGATGCAATCGGTACTGCTCGCCATCTATCCGATGCTGAAGCTGGGGCTCGATCTGAATTTCGGCCAGGTCGGCATGATCACCCTGGCCTACCAACTGACGGCCTCGCTGCTGCAACCGTTGATCGGCCTGTATACCGATAGCCGGCCGAAGCCCCATTCATTGCCGGTCGGCATGGGTTTCACCCTGGTCGGCCTGTTGTCGCTGTCGCAGGCCGGCAGCTTCGCTTCAGTGCTGGTCTCGGCGATGCTGATCGGCATCGGCTCGTCGGTCTTCCATCCGGAGTCCTCGCGCGTCGCCCGCATGGCGGCCGGCCGTCGGCCCGGCCTGGCCCAGTCGCTTTTCCAGATCGGCGGCAATCTCGGTTCGGCCATCGGGCCCCTGCTCGCTGCCCTGATCGTCGTCCCGCACGGCCAGGGCAGCGCCGCCTGGTTTTCGCTATTCGCGCTGATCGGCGTCGTCGTTCTCGGTTTTGTCGGGCGCTGGTCCAGTCACCATGCCGCCAATTTCCGCAAACGCATGCGGGCCCAGGCCGACAACGGCCTGAGCCGGCGCCAGATCGGCTGGTCCCTCGCCATCCTCGGCCTGCTGATTTTTTCCAAGTTTTTCTACATGGCCAGCCTGAGCAGCTATTACACCTTCTACCTGATGGACAGGTTCGGCCTGACCCTGCCGCACGCCCAGATCTACCTCTTCGTCTTCCTCTTCGCCGTGGCGGCCGGAACCATCGCCGGCGGGCCCATCGGCGATCGTATCGGCCGCAAGCGCGTCATCTGGGGATCCATTCTCGGCGTCGCTCCCTTTACCATCTTGCTGCCCCATGTCGGCCTGTTCTGGACCGGCATCCTGTCGGTGATCATCGGCCTGATTCTCGCCTCGGCCTTCTCGGCCATCCTGGTCTACGCCCAGGAACTGATGCCCGGCAAGGTCGGCGCCATTTCCGGCCTGTTCTTCGGTTTCGCCTTCGGCATGGGCGGCATCGGCGCCGCGCTGCTCGGTCAGTTGGCCGACGCGACGAGTATCGAAACGGTATACCGGGTCTGTTCCTTCCTGCCGCTGATCGGGCTGCTGACGGCCTTTCTGCCTACGATCAGGGAGGCTTAGGTTTTGCGGCAGCCGGCATGATTGCCTGGCACCGATCTCGGGCCGATGTCAGGCAAGGCCCGGGGTATTCGCCTGGGTTTCGAGCAGGCGATGAAATGCCGCGGCCGATACCGGTTCGCTGAACAGGTATCCCTGGCCGACATCGACATCGAGCGCCTGGAGCATATCGGCCTGGGCCTCGCGCTCGACGCCTTCGGCAATGGTCTTCAGCCCCAGTATCTTGGCCAGTGAGATAATGGCTGTGGTAATCGCGACGGCATCGGCTTTTTCCGGCATGTCCCGGACGAAGGAGATATCGATTTTCAGCGAATCGATGGGGAACTGGCGCAGATAGGACAGGGAGGAATAGCCGGTGCCGAAATCGTCGAGCGAAATCGACGCGCCGAGCGCCTTGATGTCATGCATGCGCGCCTTGACGCGCTCGACATCGCGGGCGATCACCGATTCGGTCAACTCGATGACCAGCCTCTCCGGATTGATCCGCTGCCGCGCCAGTGCCGCTTCTAGACCGGGGATCAGGCCGGGTTGGAGAAAGTCCAGCGCGGAAAAGTTTACCGCGATCGAAATTGCCGGGTCGGCGCATCGGGAAATTTCGCCCAGCGTCTGCTGCAGCATCCAGTCGGTAATGCTGCCGATCAAGCCGCAGTGTTCGGCAAGCGGAATGAACTCGGCGGGCGGGACGTCTCCCAGTTCCGGGTCGTGCCAGCGGATCAGGGCCTCGGCCCCGGTTATCCGGCGGTCGGCAAGACGTACCTTGGGTTGCAGCGCCAGGGACAGGCCGTCGTGTTCGATGGCGTCGCGCAGGCGATTTTCTATCTGCAGCTCACGCCGGATACACTGGCTCATGGTGTCGTTGAATTCGTTGATCCGCCCTTTGTTGCCCGAAGTTGCCCGATCGCACGCCCGCTGGGCATCGTGCAGCCGCTGCTCGATATCGCCGCTGGCTCGGGAGATGCCGATGGTGACGGTTAGCGGGAAATGCATCCTGCCCTGCGCGACCGGCTTCTTGAACACCTGCTGCAACACTTCGGCGCGCTCGACGGCATTCGCCCTGACCAGGACGGCAAAGCTGTCCTCCCGGATGCGGCCGACCACTTCATCGGGATTCAGCGAAGCTTGCAAGCGTTCGGCCAGATCGTGGAGCGTCGATTCGCACCAGTGCTGGCTGTAGGATGTCAGCAGCCGGCGAAACTCCTCCAGGCGAAAGCAGATGACCCGCGCCGGGTCGTCGTTCGGCGTGGCGCTGGCGCAGAATCCCCGGTAATTGAGCTGGCCGGTATCGCTATCGTGGATGGCCAGGAAGTGCATGCGATCGTGGGCCCGCTGGCGTTCCGTCATGTCGCGCACAAAGCCGGTGAAATACCGTTTGTCGTCCTGAACAAAGGCCGAGATGCCGACTTCGACCGGAAATTTTGAGCCGTCCTTGCGTTGACCGTCCAGGCGCTGGCCTTTGCCGAGCACGTGCTTGACCCCGCGGTCGGGATTGAAGGCCGCCAGGAAGCGGTCGTGTTGTTCCTTGAGCGGCGACGGGACGATCAGGGAAATGTTGCGCCCGAGGAATTCTTCGCGCGACCAGCCGAACATCCTTGTGGCGGCCGGGTTCAGATCGACGATACAGCCGCGCCCGTCGATAGTGAACACGGCATCCAGGCTGGTGCCGAGTATCGACGAAACCGCAATGCTGTCATATTCGAACACGGTGATCTCGCAAGGTGAAAGACGGTGGCTGGGCGATCGGCCTGCCGATGGCGCTAGCGGGCACTCTATGAGCGTCGACTTACGCAGTCAAGCAGCAAAGGGGCGGCCGCAGGGCAAGCTTGCCGAACAGGCACGTCGCCGCAGTCGTCCAAACGGAGAAATGCCCATGCTTTTCGAGTCTATTGGGACTCCGGGCGCCCGGCCCACAGTTCGCTCGATTGGCGCACCACTTCCTCCAGGGATTTTTCCTTGGCAAAGCACGCGCGCAACTGGCTCGCCCCGTTGCGCGATTGCAATACGTCGGTGCGCAGCCGGTTGAGCGCTTCGGTCGATCCCAGGTCGTAGGCATGAACGTCGATGGCGGCCATGGTGCGAATGATGTCGTCGCCGATATTGCGCTGCTCGGCTGTACCGGGAACGACCAAGGTGCCATCGTAACCGAAACGGCAGGCCTGGAAGCGGTTGAAGGTGTAAACCAGGTAATCGTCCTCGCGCGGTTCGATCGGTCTTTCTTCGAGCAGATAGCGCGCCAGGGCCTGGGCATAGGCGGCGATCTGGGCGGCCCGCTCGACGGTTCTGGGGGTATCCATGACGCGCAACTCGATGGTGCCGAACTCGGGCTTCGGGCGGATGTCCCAGTAAAAATCCTTCATGCTCTTGACCACGCCGGTGGCGATCATCTTGCGGTAGTAGGCGTTGAAATCGTCCCAGCTCAGGACGAAGGGCGCCCGGCCGCTGAGCGGGAAGGCGAAGACGGAATTGAGTCGCGCCGACTGGAAGCCGGTGTCAATTCCCTGGACGAAGGGCGATGCGGCCGAAAGCGCGATGAGATGGGGGATGTAGCGATTGAAGGCGTGCAGCAGCCAGAGCGCCCGGTCCGGACAGGGGCAGCCGATATGGACGTGCTGGCCGAAAATGGTGAATTGCTTGGCCAGGTAACCGTAGAGTTGCGACAAAAGATGGAAGCGCGGCGCATCGAAAATGGCCTGGTTGCTCCAGTGCTGGAAGGGGTGGGTGCCGCCCCCGGAAAGCAGGATACCCAGGCGGTCGGCCTGATTGACCAACTGATTCCGGATGCTGAGCAACTGCCTCAAGGCATCGTTGTAGTCCACGCAGATGTCGGTGGATAGTTCGATCATCGAGTCCGTCATTTCCGGCTTGACGTCGCCGGGGTGCTTGCGGTTGGCCATTTCGCGCAGCAAGTCCGGGGCGGCGCCGATCAGGTTGTAATCCTGGCCGCCGATAATCTGTAGTTCGAGCTCGATGCCCAGGGTTAGCGCATCCGATTTCGAAAATTCGGGCAGTTCATTTTGATTTTCGCTATTCACGACGTTCTCCGCTCAATTTGAGGCAAAGTGCCACGATGACCGGGCCGGCCAGTTCCATGATCGCTGCGGCACTCATGGCGACCGGCATCAGAGTTCCTTGCAATTGCGGGTAGATTTGCCCGAGATCCGAGGCGGCGACCATCACCGGACCGGCCGCCGGCGACAGGGCGACGCCGAGCAGCAGCCCCTGGCGCCAACTGATGCCCGCCGGGCGAGCGAAGAGCAATACACCGCACAGCTTGGCCAGACTGCGCCCGCCGATCAGCAGCAGGGCCAGCGCACCGCCGGTCAGCAGGTGCTCGAGCTTGATCTGGATGCCGACCACCAGGAAGAGCAGGACAACCAGGACGCCGCCGACAGAGCCGAAGTGTTCCGGGAATACCCAGGCGCGGCGCTCGCCGTTGCGCAGCACGATGCCGGCGAAGAGCATGCAGAGGGTGACCGGCAGGCGCAGGGCTTCGATCAGTCCGATGGTCATCAGAACCAGGCCCAACAGGATGATCGAGGCGTATTCGTCGCGCAGGACCAGCCAATGGCGTAGCCGGCTGACGCTGACGGCCAGCAGTTTGCCGACGAGCAGTCCGGCCCCGAGCAGATAGAGGGGATGCGAAATGGCGAGAACCCAGTCGCCGCTGTAACGCTGGTGCAGCGCCCCGATGAGCAGATGGACGGTGACCACCGAATAGATCGTATTCAAGGCGGTCAGCACCAGCAAACGGGTACTGACCTGTCCCTGCGCATTGCTCTCGGTGACCACGCGCACGATGACGGCGGGCGAGGTGGCCATGCCGATCGCCGCCAGCATGGCGGCGGCTTCCGGGGCGATGCCGAGATAGCGGCTGATGACAAATACGGTGCCGAAAGCGGCCAGCGACTCGCCGAGACTGGTCAGCAGCAGCCACCGGTTGTGTCTAAGCCAACGCAGATCGACCCGGCTGCCCAGTTCGAAGAGCAGGATGGCGAGGGCCACATTTAGCCCCCAGCGCAACCATTGATCATGTTCTGCGACCAGGCGATCGCCGGCAACGGCGGCCACCAGCATGCCGACAACCGGGTAAGCGGTGATTCTGGGAAGCCTGAGATAGCGGCGCACCCACTCGCCGGCCAAGGCGGCGGCGACCACGGCGAGGGCGATCCACAGCGGCGGGCTGAGCACGAGAGGCCAGCCCGGCAGGAAAAAAGCAATCGGTTCACTGATGGTCTGCATATTGAACGCGTCCTCGATTTGTCCCGTCTGCCAGGGAAAGCGCATCGATTCCCGGACGGGCTGCCCATGCCTTGGTAATTAAATCGGCAATTGAATTCGGGCGGATATGATATTGGATTGTTGCACGACTCCTCGAAAGTCGGAAATCCCCTCTCGCCGTCTGTCGTGTCGCCCGGTTCTTTTTCGCGGCACCGGAAGTTGCCGGTTGCGGAATTTTTCGGTGCTTCGTTCGCCGAATGGTGCGTCCCGTCCTTTACGGCGACATGAGCTGGCGCAGACCGCGATAGCCGGCGATGCCGCTGGAGGCGCCGACCAGCCGGACCTACTTGCCGCGCCAGTCGTCGATTTTCGGGTTCATCAGAGTCGTTCCCCGAGCCTTACATCGCCGGGAAGGGGGCTTATAGCCGGCCGGCTACCACTTTAGGGTCTTGTTGCCGACGATGGCGCCGACCGTTGTCGGGATGAGGATGCCGAGCAGGTACCAAAAGCCGACGAAGGGTGCGCCCATTTCGGGGCAATGCAGGCAATAGACCAGGGTGGCGACCGCGCCGGACAACAGGCCGGCCGCCGACCCGGCCAGGGCGGGCCGGGTCGGCGCCATCTCCCGCATGACCTGAAACACCATCCGGAAGACCGGGATGGAGAGCAGTGCGATCAACAGCGGGCAGACCATCCAGGTCTTGCCGAAGAAGAGGGCGGAGTGTTCTTCGGGCAGGGCGTTGGCCAGGGAAATGGCGGCAAGGGCCCAGATTGCCAGCAGCGGCAAGGCCAGGGCGAGGGGCAGCCAGGTCAGTCGGGCGCCCGGCCGCGACAGGCGCAGCACGGCGAACAGGCCGACGGCTGCGAGGGCCGCCGCGAATCCGATTTTCACCCAGAACATCGGCAGCCAGAGCGCCTGCAGCAGATCGGGACGGAATTTCAGGAAGGTCAGCATGAGGAGGATGGCGATCAGCCCCCCCCGGCCGCAGGCCGTCGCATAAAGCCGCCCGGCGGCAGGGCCGGGCGGGGTAATGTCGCCGGCGGCGAGCAGCGCGACCAGATCTTCGGTTTTCACAAAATACCTCGTATTTTCAGGGCGAGCGCTTTCAGGCCGCGATGAACGCCGACCTTGACGGCTGACTCCGACAGGCCAGTCAGGGCTGCGGTTTCCTTCACCGAGCGGCCTTCCAGTTTGGTGTGGACGATGGGCAGTCGTTGCTGATCGGGCAGTTCGGCCAGCAAGCCCTGCAAATCCCGGCGTGCATCCTCGGCATCGGTGGCGCTCGCCGCAAACAGATGCAGGTCGTCGGCCAGGGGTTCGTTCAACGCTTCGTGCCCGGCTCGCCGCCGCAACAGGTCGATCAGCTTGTAGCGGGCGATCGCCTGCACCCAGGCTGACAAGGGCTGTCCGGGATCGTAGGTGTGCCGTTGATTGTGTATGGCGAGCAATGCTTCCTGGACCAAGTCTTCCACCTCGTCTGGCAATCGAATCAGGCGTCTGCGCAGGAAGGCCCGGAGGTGGGCGCTCAGTTCGCTCAGAAACGACTGGTAAGCGGCATTTTCTCCGGCCAGGCCGCGCATCAGTAGCGCCTTGAGACGCTCCTCCCTCGCCTGAAAACCTTCTACCCTGTTAGTTCGTTGCATGAATGCCTTTGGTTACAGCAGTCGAAGGAAATACCTGGCCGATGCGGCGGGAAACAAATTTTGCCTGAGCCTGTAACCTTTCTCCAAGCGCGGCCGAATTACCTTTCAGACGCCGGATCGAATCCGGACGAAACGAAAGGATGGACATGTCGGCCAGCAGCATTCCACGCATACACCCGCTCTGGGTACGCCTCGCGCACTGGCTGAACGCGCTTGCCGTCACCGTGCTGGTGCTGAGCGGCTGGCGCATCTACGACGCCTCGCCCCTGTTCGCTTTCGAATTGCCGCGCGAACTGACCCTGGGAGGCTGGCTGGGCGGCGCGATCCAATGGCATTTCGCCGCGATGTGGCTGTTCGCCGGCAACGGCATGGTCTACCTGGCGGCCAACCTGCTCGGCCGCCGTCTTTTCAGGCGCTTCTTCCCGATTTCGCTGTCCGCCTTGCTGGCCGACCTGGCGGCTGCCCTCAGGGGACAGTTGTCGCATGCCGATCCCGGTCGCTACAACGCCGTCCAGCGCCTTGCCTACCTGTTCGTGATGGTCGATTCGCTGCTCCTCGTCCTGTCCGGGCTGGTCCTCTGGAAATCGGTGCAGTTTCCGTTTCTCCGCGAACTGCTCGGCGGTTACGAGACGGCCCGGCGGGTGCATTTCCTTGCCATGGCGGGCATGGTCGGCTTCGTCGGTATCCACCTGTTGATGGTCGCCCTGGTGCCGCGCACCCTGCTGACCATGATCCGCGGCCGCTAAGGAGAAGACGATGAACGGAAAATATTCGCCACCCCCCGCCGGCAACGGCGAGGTGCTGATCAGGGAAGGCTTGAAGGATATCGGCGCCCGCCTCGAACAACCCCTGCGCCGGATCTTTTTACAGCGCGCCCTGAGCCTCGGCGGATTGTCCCTGCTCAGCGGTTGCGCGGCGATCGACGAGGAAAGCGTCGAAGCGGCCCTGATGAAGGTTTCGCGCTTCAACGACAAGGCCCAGGCCTGGCTGTTCGATCCCCGGCGCCTGGCGCCGACCTACCCGGAGTCGATGATTACCCGCCCCTTCCCGTTCAACGCCTATTACGGCGAGGATGAAATCCGCCAGGTGGACGCCGAGGCCTATCGTCTCGAGGTGACCGGCCTGGTCGCCGACCGCCATGCCTGGACGCTGGCCGAACTGCGCGCCATGCCGCAGACGGCCCAGGTCACCCGTCACATCTGCGTCGAAGGCTGGAGTGCCATCGGCAAATGGGGCGGCATACCCTTTGCCGATTTCCTGCGCCGGGTCGGCGCCGACACGAGCGCCCGCTACGTCGGCTTCAAATGCGCCGACGATTACTACACCAGCATCGACATGCCGACGGCGCTGCATGCGCAGACCCTGCTCGCCCTTACCTACGACGGCCGGGAACTGCCGCCGCGCTACGGCTTTCCGATGAAGCTGCGGATGCCGACCAAGCTCGGCTATAAGAATCCGAAGCACATCCAGGCCATTTTTGTCACCAATACCTACCCCGGAGGCTACTGGGAAGATCAGGGGTACAACTGGTTCGGAGGCAGTTGAACAGCAGTTTCGACTGTTTCGAACAAGCGGCGATTTCGCCGAATTTTTACCAACCGCAATGGAGTTCACCATGAAAAAGATTATCGCCACTGTTTTCGCCGCCTGCCTGATGCTTGCCGGCAGCACTGCCTTCGCCGACGAGATGATGAAAAAGGATGGCGACGGCATGGCCAAGGACGGCATGAAGAAGGAGACCATGGCCAAGGACCATATGGCCAAGGACCATATGAAGAAGGAAGGTATGGCCAAGGAAGGCATGGCCAAGGACGCCATGGGCAAGGATGAAATGAAGAAGTAAGACTGCTTCGACCGGGCTCCGGATCAGGCGCGGCCAATGCGCCCGATCCCGGAGGCTTGGCGGGCACCCCCAGTTTTCGAGCAAATTTCGCGAGGCGACGATGTTGAACGCTATCGGATCGGTTTCTCTCGTCAACCAGGGGGGCGTTTCGTCGGCCGGGCTGGCGGCCCGGCTGGCCAGAGTGCAGTCGCAGCTGGCGGACTGGGTGAGTTGCCCCTCGTGCAAGACCCCGGAAGGCAAGGCGAAAATCGCCGAACTGTCGAACCAGATCGCCGACCTCGAGCAAAGAATGAAAGCCGCCCAATCGGGCCGACCGGAAGGTGCGGCGAGCGGCGACCCGATTCAGTCGAGTCGCCCGCCCGCGGGCAGCATCGACGACGGGAGCGCCGGCCGGACGGTGTCGGGGCAGGGCGGGCTCGGCCAACTGCTCGACGTTCACGCTTGAGAAACGGGCCGCGTTGCCGGGCCGGAGCGCCTAGGCGGCCGGCGCCACCTCCTCATCCCGCGGCAGGTGAATGACGCCGGTGTTGTAGATGTATTCGAACAGGTTGCCGTAACGCCCCCATTCGATGGCCACCCGCAGGGCGGAGGCCGCATCGTCCTCATCCAGCGTGAAGCGCAGGAGACGGAGGAACAGGTCCTTGTGCAGATCGCCGGAAGGGTCCTGTTCCAGTCCGTGCCGGATATAGGCGACGAGCGGTACGTTGTCGAGCACCTGGCGGCCGAAAAGATCGTGCTGGTCGGCCTGCTCCGTCCTGGTGTACTGCTCGCCGAGCGGTGTGAGCAGGATGTCGCCGCCGTCGAGAATGGCGAAACCGAGCAGGGTCAGCGCCTTCGAGACATGCAGCAGCTCCTCGTCGGTCAGGCCGGTTTCCTCTGCCAGTTTCGGCAGGTCGGCGCGGCCGTTGAAGGGGTCTTCGACCAGCACTTCGAGAATGCCTTCCATGCGGGCGATATCGGCATCGGGCAGGCGGTCTCCCAGCTGGAGCTTGACCTCCTGGGCGCTAACCCGGCCCTGGCGCAAGGAAGCGCCGGTCATCAGTCCATAGACGTTGTCGATCAGCGAGCGGACGGCGGGACTGGCCGGCTGGCGCGGACGCTGCAGCGAAACCGGCAGCTCGTCGCGGACCCGCCCGGGGTCGCTGGCGAAGACCAGGATGCGGTCGGCCATCATCACGGCTTCTTCGATATTGTGCGAAACGACGAGAATCGCCTTGGTCGACATCTTGCCGGACTGCCAGAGATCTAGGATGTCCTCGCGCAGCCGCTCGCCGGTCAGCACGTCGAGGGCCGAGAAGGCTTCGTCCATGAGCAGGATTTCCGGTTCGAGCACCAGGGCGCGGGCGATGCCGACACGCTGGCGCATGCCGCCCGACAGTTCGCGCGGCAGGGCGCTTTCGAAACCGGAGAGGCCGATCATTTCGATGGCCGCTTCGGCCCGTTCGGCCCTTTCCGCCGGATCTGTCCCCTTCGCCTCGAGGCCCAGTTCGACATTCTTCTGCACGGTCAGCCACGGGAACAGCGCAAAGGACTGGAAAACCATGCTGATGCCGTTGGCCGGGCCGTAGATCGGCATTCCACGGTAGAGGACCTGGCCGGCGTCGGCCGGGATGAGGCCGGCCATCAGGCGCAACATGGTCGATTTGCCCGAACCCGACTGGCCGAGGAGGGCGACGATTTCGTGTTCGTGCAGCGTGAAATCGACATTTTCGAGCACGGCGCGGGCCGATCCGTCGGCCGAGCGGAAGGATTTGCCGACCGACTTGAGTTCAATGATGGGCGTGTTCATCGTTGCTATCTGCTATCCTAGAAATGCAGGCGGTTTTCAGCCATGCGGTAGAGCCGTCTCCAGACGTAATGGTTGAAGCCCATGACAAAGACGCACATCACGCCGATACCGAGGGCGATGCGCGGAAAATCGCCGACCGCCGTCATTTCGGCGATGTAGCTGCCCAGGCCGTGCGCCTTCAGCGTCGTGTCTCCCCAACTGACGTATTCGGCGACGATGCTGGCGTTCCACGAGCCGCCGGAGGCGGTGATGGCGCCGGTGACGAAGCTGGGGAAAATCGCCGGCAGCAGGTAGCGCCGCCACTTCAACCAACCGCTGAGACCGAGGTTCTGCGCGGCGTAGCGCAGTTCGGTCGGGATCGTCGAGGCGCCGGCGATGACGTTGAACAAGAGGTACCACTGGGTGCCGAGGATCATCAGCGGCGACAGCCAGATGTCCGGATTGAGGCGAAACTTGACCAGCACGACGACCGCCACCGGGAACATCAGGTTGGCGGGAAATGCCGCCAGGAACTGGATAGCCGCCTGGGCTCGCGCCGAGAGCTTGGGGTTGAGGCCGATCCAGACCCCGATGGGAATCCAGACCAGGGCGGCCAGGAAAATGAGGACGACGACGCGGAACATGGTGTAGCAGCCGAGCAGGAAGACCCGGCCGACTTCGTTCCAGCCGACCTCGGCGTGGACGAAGTGAAACAGGGTCCATAGCGCGTAGAAAATCACCGCGGCGATCACCGCATCCCAGATCCGTTCCGGCGTCCTCGACGCGTTTTGCGGGCGGGCGCGAATCGATGTGCCGTCGTGACGCAGACGGAAAAAGCCCAGGGAGCGTTCGAATATCCGCCCGAGCCAGGCGACCATTCCACGCATGCGGTCGGTACGATGCAACCAGGCCAGCAGCCACGAAGTCTGGGCTGTTTCGCTGCCCGATTCCTCGAAGCGGAACTTGTCGGCCCAGGCCAGCAAGGGGCGGAAGAACAACTGGTCGTAGAGGATGACGCCGACCAGCATGGCGCCGATCGCCCAGCCGATGGCTTGCAGGTTGCTCTGTTCAATGGCCAGGGAGATGTAGGAACCGATACCGGGCAGCTTGATATTTTGGTTGGAGACCGAAATCGCTTCCGAGGCCACCACGAAGAACCAGCCGCCGGACATCGACATCATCATGTTCCAGAGCAAGCCGGGCAGGGCGAAGGGTAGTTCCAGCCGCCAGAAGGTCTGCCAGCCCGAAAGCTTG
>JAJXVG010000192.1 GCA_021782315.1 Pseudomonadota bacterium
CCTGGATTTCAACCAGCAAGACGACCTTGCCCGCCTGTTTGCCTACGGCACGCCGCTGACCGAGCACAACACCCTGCTCACCTTGTTTACCACGCTCAACTACAAGAACGACACGATCAATCCGGGTCTGGCGGTCGGTTTCGACCTGACGCACGGCGGCGGATTCGCCATTCCGAGTGTTTCCTTTGTCCTGGACGATCACTGGACGGCCAAGGCGGAGGCCGACATTTTCTGGGCAGGTAGTTCGAATACGACCCAGTTCAGCGGGGAACCGTCCCAGTTGTTCGGATATTTCAACAAGGCCAGTCAGCTGGTTTTACGTGTGACACGGCAGTTTTAACCAAGGAGACAAAAGATGTTTGAACTCAATCCGATACATCGCAGCTTAGGCCGGAAGCAGCCTCATTTGCTTGCAGCGCTCGGCCTGGCGAGCTGCATTGCCTGTACTGGTGCCCTTGCCGCCGAACTGGCCGAGGGTACGGTAATTACCAAGGACAATTTCCAGAAACTCAAGAACGACACCTTCGAAGGCCACACCATCGCCAGCATGGTGCCGGAGAAACTGGAATGGATGATCACCAACTACAACCTGAGCATCAAGCTCGCGCACTCGAAGAAAATCGAGATGGATCCAAAGTACGTCGAGGCCACCAAGAAGTGGTCGAAAGATGTCAAGTTCAATCCGGCCGACCGCACCATCAGCGGCTGGAAGGCGGGCATGCCGTTCCCGCCCGAGACCATCAAGATGGACGATCCACATGCCGGCGACAAGGTGATCTGGAACCTGCGCGCCGCCACCTACGGCGCCACCATGGATCTGCGCGACATCGCCTGGGCCTTCCTTGATGCCAAGAAGGGCTACGAGCGCGTGCAGGCCTTCCAGTCGCGTCGCTACTACATGGAAGGGAGGCTTGATGGCGGGCCGATTACGGTCGGTGACGGCACGGTGGCGCAGAAGACCTACTTCGTCGCCCACTATCCGGAAGATATCCGCGGCCTTGGCACCTTCTCGCAGCGCTACAACCAGGCCGATTCGAAGAAACCGGACGATTCCTACGCCTACCTGAAATCGGTGCGGCGCGTCCGGCGTCTGTCCGGCGGCGCCTGGATGGACCCGATCGGCGGTACCGATCAGCTCTATGACGACTGGGACATCTGGGATGCGGCCCCGACCAAGTACGTTCAGAACAAGCTGATCGAAAAGCGCTGGATTCTCGCCATCGCCCACAGCCCGGAAATAAGCGTCGACACCAGCCAGCCGTGGTCCAACCCGCAAGGCCGCTTCCCGCGTATCGACATGAGCGAGGCGCCGTTCTGCAACCCGGCCAAGGACATCGGCTGGGAGCCGCGCGAGGTGTATGTGGTCGAAGGGACACCGCCGCCGCAGCACCCCTACAGCAAGAAGGTGGCTTACATCGAGGTCGATTTCCCCCGCCCCTATCTCGGCTATGCGCTCGATCGCAAGGGCGAATTCTGGAAGATGTTCATCTTCCAGAATCGGCCCGACGTTGGCGACGACGGCTACAAGGCGGTGATGCCGGTTATCGGTCACATCATTGACGTCAAGCGGGGACATGCCACTAACTGGTCTTCGAACATGAAGTCCAACCCGAAAGGGGTGAAGGAGACCGATGTCTCGCTGAACGTTCTCGAAGAGGTGGCAACCGGCGGCGGCAGATAGGCCGCCGGTTGCAGGCTGTCTGCTCCGGGGAGGCTGGCGTCGGCCGCTCCCCGGGACTGGAAGGAGTGTCTCTCCCACGACCCACGATGCCCCCCCGGGTTTCCCTTCACTCATGCGTTGGCAGGGAACTTTGTGGGTCGAGGTTTTGGCCCGCTTCGGCGGGTCTTTTTTTGGTTTCGAACGAACGGCGGCATGGCACGTATGCGATGGCTGGTGGCGGTATTTGTCCGGTATCCGGACAAAGCGCAGGCCGATGTCCTTGATTCGGACAAGCCCGGTGCTCAGGAGCATCCAGGCCGATAGCTTGATGGCCTTGTTCAATAGCTTGATTTTTATTGGAATAGTTTATTTCCCGGAATGGCCGATGGCGGCTGGTACGGGCTTTGCCAGGAAGGCAGGGCGGGGGTAGTCCCGCACCCCTGTCGGGTAATGACACTTTTGGGAGACAGCAGGATGAGCAAGGTATATACAAATACGGCGGCGGCTCTCGAGGGCCTGCTTTTCGACGGCATGACCGTGGCCGCCGGCGGCTTCGGTCTGTGCGGCATTCCGGAAAACCTGATCGAAGGCCTGTTGGATGCCGGTACCAGGGATCTGACCATTGTCGGCAATAATGCCGGTGTCGATGATTTCGGCATGGGGCCGTTGCTCAGGAAAAAGCAGGTCAAGAAGGTGGTCGCCTCCTACGTCGGCGAAAACAGGGAATTCGAGCGTCAGGTGCTGGCCGGCGAACTGGATCTCGAACTGGTGCCGCAAGGCACCCTGGCCGAACGTTTGCGCGCCGGTGGCGCCGGCATCCCCGGGTTCTACACGCGGACCGGGTACGGTACGCGGCTGGCCGAAGGCAAGGAAGTTCGGTTGTTCGACGGCAAGGGTTACGTGCTGGAGCCGGCCATCCAGGCCGATCTGGCCATCGTCAAGGCGTGGAAGGGCGATCGTGCGGGCAATCTCGTTTTCCGCAAGACGGCCCGCAATTTCAATCCGATGATCGCCACCTGCGGCAGCGTCACCGTGGCCGAGGTGGAGGAACTGGTCGAGGTCGGCGAACTGGATCCCGACCAGATCCATACACCGGGCATCTATGTCGACCGCATCATCCAGGGTGCCGTCTACCAGAAACGTATTGAGTTCCGCACGACGGCCGGCGGCATCACCACGGGCAAGCAGGATCCGTTGCGCGAGCGCATGGCGCGGCGAGCCGCCCGGGAACTGCGCGAAGGCTATTACGTCAATCTCGGCATCGGCATCCCGACCATGGTGGCCAATTTCATTCCCGAAGGCATGCATGTCACCCTGCAATCGGAGAACGGCCTGCTCGGCATCGGCCCCTATCCTGCCGGCGAGCGGGTCGACCCCGACCTCATCAATGCCGGCAAGCAGACCATCACCAGCCTGCCGGGCAGCAGTTTTTTCTCCAGTGCCGATTCGTTCGCGATGATCCGCGGCGGCCATGTCGACCTGTCCATCCTCGGCGGCCTGGAGGTGTCGGAGAATGGCGACCTGGCCAACTGGATGGTGCCCGGCAAAATGGTCAAGGGGCCGGGCGGCGCCATGGATCTCGTCTCCGGCGTTGGGCGCGTGGTGGTGCTCATGGAGCACAACGCCAAGGACGGCTCGCCGAAGATACTGTCCCAGTGCAGGCTGCCGCTGACCGGCAAGGGGGTGGTGGACATGATCATTACCGATCTCTGCGTATTTATCGTGAATCCCGGCGGCGGCCTGACCCTGATCGAACTGCAACCCGGTGTTTCCGTGGACGAGGTGGTCGGGAGAACCGCTTGCCCCTTCGCCGTGCGACTCGGTCTTCTGCCCGAGCGGGTCCATTGATCCGCTCGGTTGTCGGCGACGAAGAAGGGATAAAGCGATGAGCCAAGCCTACGATGATGGACTGAAGGTACGTCGGCAGGTCATGGGCGAAGATTTCGTCGCCCAGGCCCTGGCCAATGCGAGTGAGTTCGCGCAGCCCTTGCAGGAATTCATAAGCGCCAATGCCTGGGGTTCGGTCTGGTGCCGCCCCGGCATCGATCTCAAGACCCGCAGCCTGGTCACCGTGGCCATGCTGGCGGCCCTGGGCCGTCAGCATGAGTTGGGCGGACATCTGCGGGGGGCGATCAACAATGGCGCATCGGTCATGGAAATTCGGGAGGTCCTCCTGCACGCCGCGGTCTATTGCGGCGTTCCAGCGGCGGCGGAAGCCTTTCGCAGTGCCGAGCCGGTACTTGCCGAATATCTGGACAAGCGGTCATGAGACGGCAAAGTACCGGGTGACGTATTCCCATGAACTTGCGGGTCGTGCGGTTTTTCCATAATCTTCGGCTGGCTCGGCATCTTCCGGATTGCCCGGCGAATCGGCGCCACGACGGCGTTTTGGGGCGTTTTTCATATACGGCGAGGCATTGGGTGCGAGTGGTCATACAGCGTGTTGCGCAGGCATCGGTCGCGGTCGACGGCAAGGTTTGCGCAAAAATCGAATCCGGTCTGCTGGTTCTGGCAGGATTCGAGGATGCCGACAGCGAAGCCGACCTGGAGTGGATGGCGGGCAAAATCGTACGCACGAGGGTTTTTGCCGATGACGGCGGGGTGATGAATCGCGATGTCGTAGCGGTCGGCGGGGAAATTCTCGCCGTCTCGCAATTCACGCTTTACGCCTCGGTCCGGAAGGGGAATCGCCCCTCGTGGAGCCGGGCGGCCCGCGGCGAGGTTTCGCGCCCGCTGTTCGAGCGCTTTGTCGCCAAATTGTCGGCGGCGCTGGGCAGGCCGGTGGCCACCGGCGTTTTCGGCGCGGACATGCAGGTCAGCCTGGTCAACGACGGGCCGGTGACCCTGGGCATCGATTCGAAACAGCCGGAGTAGAGTCCGGCCCCCGGCCGGCGGCACTCAGGGAACGACGGTCAGTTCCGGCGCCGTGCCGATGAATTCGATACGCCGGCGCAAGGCTTCGGTGACGAAGACGCGGTTGTCGCGGTCTACCCGCAAGACCAGGCCGACATTCATTTTTCTCGCCATGTCGCGCCAGTGCTCGGGACCTGCGATGAAAACGGGCTTGGAACTGGCGTCGGAGAGGGTACCGGCCTTGGGACCGGCCGGGATGAGCACGGTCACCGCCTGCGTGTGGTCGGCCGGATAGCCGGTGCGCGGGTCGAGCAGGTGGGCGTAGCGCTTGCCGTCGACTTCGAAGAAGCGCTGGTAGTCGCCCGAGGTACCGATCGCTTCGCCGTCGTCGAGGGTGACGGTGGCCATCGGCCCGGGCTGGCGCGGGTGCTGGATGCCGACGCGCCACTTCTGTCCTTGCTTGCTGCCCAGCGCCATGATGTTGCCGCCGATGTTGATCAGGGCGTTGTTGATGCCCTGTGCCCGCAGGATGGCTGCGGCGCGGTCAAGGGCCGCGCCTTTCAGGTAGCCGCCGAAATCGAGCGCGACATCGCGGTTACGGCTGCTGACGGTGAGGTCGTTGACGGTCAGGTCGGCGATCGACGGTTTGCTGTCGAGCCAGGCCTGGATCTCTTTTTTGGGCGGCAGCTCGGCCTTGAACTCGTCGGCCTGGAAACCCCAAAGCTTGATCAGCCGGCCGATACCCGGATCGAACAGGTAGTCGCCCTGTTTTGCCAGGGCCTGGGCTTCGCGGACGAAGTCGGCCAGTTCCTGGCTCACTTTCTGAGGCCGCCCGGCCTGGATGGCGTCATTCAGGGCGGTCAGTTCGGAGTCCTGCCAGGCGTGATAGGTCTTGTGCAGGCGGTCGAATTCGCGCAGTACGGCAGCGATCGCCCTGCGGCCCTGTTCGGGGTCGTCGCTGACCACCAGCACTTCGACGCGGGTCCCGAAAACGTAGGCCTGCTGCTCCTGCAGCGGCGCTCGGCCGCAGGCGGCGAGGAGCAGTGAGAAAAGGGTGATCAGTAAATAATTCAGGCCAGGCCGCATGCGCGTTCGATTGCTGAGATAAAGGCGGCGGCGGCGTCGAAGCCGGATTGCTGACGAATTTCGACCATGCAGGTCGGGCTGGTGACGTTGATTTCGGTCAGACAGTCGCCGATGACGTCGATACCGACCAGCATCAAGCCGCGCTTGAAAAGAATGGGGCCGAGGGCTTCGGCAATTTCCCGGTCGCGGGCCGACAGTTCGAGGGCGACGCCGGTGCCGCCGACGGCCAGGTTGCCCCGCGTTTCGCAGGCTATCTTAAT
>JAJXVG010000193.1 GCA_021782315.1 Pseudomonadota bacterium
CTGCCCGCACTGCTCGGCGGTCAACCGGATTCCCGGGCAAAAACTGAGGGACGCCCCCAACTGCGGCCGATGCAAGGAGCCGCTGTTCACCGGTGAACCGATCGAACTGGACGCCGCCGGGTTCGACCGCCACATTACCCGCAACGATCTGCCCGTCGTCGTCGATTTCTGGGCGCCGTGGTGTGGTCCGTGCCGGACGATGGCGCCGAATTTCCACCAGGCCGCCATCGATCTCGAACCCTACGCCCGCCTGGTCAAGATCGACACCGAAACCGAACAAGGCTTGGCAGCACGGTTCAATATCCGCAGCATTCCGACCCTGGCCATCTTCCTGCATGGGAGCGAAATCGCCCGCCAGAGCGGCGCACTCGACCTCGCTTCCATGAAGCGCTGGATACAGCAACACCTTCGCAAAAATTGAATTGCATACCTTAGCAAGGCCCATGCTGCATTCGAGCATATTTGAAATTATGTATTTTTTTTGCAGGAAAGTGGTACGACTGGCACAATCCCAAAAAATTGATTGAACAACCCGACCTACGGGCTGTCATCCTTGCGAGGGAACGAAATGCTGCGCTTTGCCGATTTGCGGATCTGGATACGTCTGACTGCGGCCATCTGGGTGGTTCTGGCCATCATCTGGGCAAGCGCCATCGAGTGGACCACGCAGGTCAATCGGGAGACGGCCATACGCCAGGCACAGGATTTCTCCAGGAGCATTCACGAGATGACCATGGCCGGCCTGACCGGCATGATGATCACCGGCACCGTCGGCCAGCGTGAGGTCTTTCTCGACCAGATCAAGCAGTTGTCGGTCATCAAGGACCTGCAGGTCGTCCGCGGCGATGCCGTGATCAAGCTGTTCGGCCCGGACACCAAAACCACCCACCAACCGACCGCGCTCGAAACCCAGGTCATGAATTCCGGCGTCCCCTACATGTCGGTCGAATCGGCAAACGGCAGCTCCTTTCTCAATGTCATCAACCCGACCAAGGCCTCGAAAAACTACCTCGGCAAGGATTGCATCGCCTGTCACCAGGTGCCAGAAGGCAGCGTACTCGGCGTTGTCAGCATGAAAGTGTCGCTGGATTCGGTCGAAGCCGAAGTCTCCGCCTTCCGCCTGAAAATCGCCGGCGTTGCCATCGCTGCGCTGGGCGCGCTGCTCGTCATCATCTACCTGATCACCCGTCATTTCGTCACGACCCCCCTCGAAAACCTGCGCAACGGCTTGAGCGACATCGCCCGCGGTGAAGGCGACCTGACCCGTCGCCTGCCGATCAAGGGCCGCGACGAGGTTGGCCAAGCCGCCCTCGTCTTCAACGAGATGATGGAAAATTTCAACCAACTGGTTCGCCAGGTACGCGATTCGGCCGCTCAGGTCGCCAGCCGCGTTGCCGCGCTGTCCGATAGCGCCGACCGGGTGACCCAGAGTTCGCACCAGCAGAACGAGAAATCGAACCACGCGGCCAGCGCCGTCGAGCAACTGGTCGCCAGCATATCCTCGATTGCCCGCAGCGCCGAGCATGTCCAGCTCCAGTCCCAGGAGAGCCTGTCTCGCGCCAACGAAGGTGACCGCAACCTGCAGATCCTGCTCGGTGAAATGAATGTGGTCGAGCGCGCGGTCCGGGAAATGGCCGATTCGGTCAATAACTTCGTACGCAATACCGATGACATCACGACGATGACGCGCGAAGTCAAGGACATCGCCGAACAGACCAATCTGCTGGCTCTCAATGCCGCCATCGAAGCGGCGCGGGCCGGCGAGCAGGGCCGCGGCTTTGCGGTCGTCGCCGACGAAGTGCGCAAACTGGCGGAGAAATCATCGCGTTCGGCCAGCGAAATCGACACCATCACCGCCAGCCTGAGCGCCCAGTCGGTCGCCGTGCGACGCAGCATCGAGGCCGGATTGACGCACCTTGAAACCAGCCAGACGGCCGTCGCATCGGTATCCAGCATCCTGCAGGCGACCAACGGCTCGGTCACCGAGGTCGGCCACGGCCTCGACTCCATCGCCGAGGCGACCGACCAGCAGCGCCGCTTCTCCGGGGACGTGGAACACAGCATCGAGGCGATTGCCGGCATGGCGAGGGAGAATTCGGGGACCGTCGAACAGACCGCCAGTGCGGCACATGATCTCAAGCACCTGGCCGAAGGCTTGTCGACCCTGGTCGGCCGCTTCAAGGTCTGACCCGTCGGGCGGCCTACGCCTAGCCGGCGGCTGTCACATCGGCGCCAATTCCATATTCAGTCCGTCCGAAGACGACGAAGGGCTGGCGCTCGCACTCCGGACGGCCGGCGCTCCCCGGGCTGCGGCAATACGATTGACCTCGCGCATGCGCTGAATCATCCGCGTCAGCAGCGCGTTGCGCATGCGCTCGAGCAGTTCCTCCGACGACAAGGCCAGCGCAGCCGCGTTGATTTCCAGGAAGAGCGTCGGCTCCAGCGTCACCACCGTCGAATGGCGCTGATCGCTGAAGGGATGCAGGTAGGCCGCCTCGCCGACCGGCTCGCTGGGGCCCAGGCGGCACAACGACCTGCCGTCGATCGACACTTCCACGGAACCGCTGAGAACGATGCCAAAAAACCGGTTGTGCTCGCCCTGGCGGATCAGCGCAACATCCGGAAGGATTTCGCGCCAGACCGAAACCCGCAACACCTCCCAGATTTCCACATTTTCGAATTCGGTGAAAAAATCCAGCCGGCGCAAGAATTCGAAATGCCTGGAGTCGCCGACCGTTTCGTCCTCCTCGACAATCTGGTAACGGACCGCCGACAGGTCCTTGGCAAACTCGGCGCCATTGCGGTAACGGCCGTAGAGATCTTTCTCCAGCGCGCGACGCAAGATGGCATTGAGTCCTTCCGGCAAATTGGGATTGAGCGCGGTTACCGCCGGCGCATCGGTATTGACGATACGATAGATCAGCGTTGCCTGATTGTTGGCGCGAAACGGCAGGCGGCCGGTCAATAACTGGAAGAGCAGGACACCGAGCGAATAGAGGTCGGTCTTTTGGTTGAGCGGGTAGCCCTTGATCTGCTCCGGCGACATGTAGGCCGGTGAACCGACGCCCATGATGAAGGTCGAGTCGCGATCCATGTCCTTGTTCATGTTCAAGGCCAGGCCGAAGTCGGCAATTTTTGGTTCGTCGCCTGCCGTCACCATGATATTGGCCGGCTTGATGTCGCGGTGAATGATGCCCTGGCGATAGGCGGCGTCGAGTGCCATGCAGCACTTGAAAACGATGCCGATGACCCTGTGCATTGGCAGTAACTGATCGATGCGGCAATTATTTTCGAGGGTGAAGCCCGCAACATACTCCATGGCCAGGTAGGCGAAATCCTCTTCGATCACCGCATCGTAAACCTGGACGATATTCGGATGATTGAGCCGCTTGGACACCATCCCCTCGTTCTGGAAAAGCTTGCGCATGCGCCGCGACATCGCTGCGCTGTCCTTGCCGAAGCGGATCAACTTGACGGCAAGCTGGCGCCCGGCATCCGGATCCTCGCAAAGGTAGACCGTAGCGGTCGCCCCCTTGCCCAGTTCCCGAATCACCCGGTATTTGCCTATCGTTTCCATTCAGGATGCGCCCAGATTACTCAGGGAATCATCGTAGCACGCAGGAGGAAGCTGATACTCGCCTTGCCGGCCAAAAAAAGATACGGCCGAGACTTGAAAACAGAGAAATACACCCCAGATACCCTTGCAGATTTTTCGGAGAACCCTGCATGACGAACACTGAAAACCCACAGGAAGCAACGCCGGACAACGCCCCGGCCGCGGAAGCCACCGTCGAGCCGAGCGTCGAGTCGCACACCGACACCCTGCCGAGTATCGAGGAACAGTTCCGCGCGCTGGAGCAGCAGGCGGCCGAACATCACGATGCGTGGCTGCGTGCCAAGGCGGAAGGCGAAAATATTCGCCGCCGCGCCCAGGAGGACATTTCCAAGGCGCATAAATTCGCCGTCGAGCGTTTTGCCGGCGAACTGCTGGCCGTCAAGGACAGCCTGGAAGCAGCGCTGGCCGTTCAGGAACAGACCGTCGACAGCTTCAAGGCCGGGGTCGAACTGACCCTGAAACAACTGGTTTCCGCCTTCGAAAAGAATGCCCTGAACGAGGTCAACCCGGCCGGCGAGAAGTTCGATCCGCACAGGCACCAGGCCATCGGCATGGTGGATGCCGAGCAGGAAGCCAACACCGTCGTCACCGTCCTCCAGAAAGGCTACACCATCGCCGACCGCGTGCTGCGTCCGGCCCTGGTCATGGTCGCCAAGGGCAAGTAGATACCGCGCCGAACATCGGAATTCATCGGCCAAACGCTTGAAATCGGGCGAGCAGACCCCAACTCACGAACATCAGCAATTCACTTTAAGGAACGAATCATGGGCAAGATCATTGGTATTGACCTCGGTACGACCAACAGCTGCGTAGCCATCATGGAAGGCGGCCAGCCGAAGGTTATCGAGAACGCGGAAGGCGCGCGCACCACGCCGTCCATCATCGGCTACACCGAGGATGGCGAAATCCTCTGCGGCGCCCCGGCCAAGCGCCAGGCCGTGACCAACCCGAAAAACACGCTGTACGCCGTCAAGCGCCTGATCGGCCGTCGCTTCGAAGAGAAGGAAGTGCAGAAGGACATCGCCCTGATGCCCTTCAAGATCGTCAAGGCCGACAACGGCGACGCCTGGGTCGAAGCACGCGACAAGAAAATCGCCCCGCCGCAGGTTTCCGCCGAAGTCCTGCGCAAGATGAAGAAGACCGCCGAAGACTACCTCGGCGAAGAAGTGACCGAAGCCGTCATCACCGTGCCGGCCTACTTCAACGACAGCCAGCGCCAGGCGACCAAGGACGCCGGCCGGATCGCCGGACTGGAAGTCAAGCGCATCATCAACGAGCCGACCGCTGCCGCCCTTGCCTTCGGCATGGACAAGAGCAGCAAGAACGACCGCAAGATTGCCGTCTATGACCTCGGTGGCGGCACCTTCGACATTTCCATCATCGAAATTGCCAACGTCGACGGCGAAACCCAGTTCGAAGTACTGGCCACCAACGGCGATACTTTCCTCGGCGGCGAAGATTTCGACCAGCGCCTGATCGACTACATCATCGACGAATTCAAGAAGGAGTCCGGCGTCAACCTGAAAGCCGACGTCCTCGCCCTGCAGCGCCTCAAGGAAGCAGCCGAAAAGGCCAAGATCGAGCTCTCCTCCAGCCAGCAGACCGAAATCAACCTGCCCTATATCACCGCCGACGCATCCGGCCCGAAGCACCTCGCACTCAAGGTCACCCGCGCCAAGTTCGAGTCGCTGGTCGACGAACTGATCGAGCGCACCATGGCGCCTTGCGTAACCGCGCTCAAGGATGCCGGCTGCAAGGTCGCCGACATCGACGACATCATCCTGGTCGGCGGCCAATCGCGCATGCCCAAGGTCCAGGAGAAGGTCAAGGAAATCTTCGGCAAGGAACCGCGCAAGGACGTCAACCCCGACGAAGCCGTCGCCGTCGGAGCAGCCATCCAGGGCGGTGTCCTCCAGGGTGAAGTCAAGGACGTGCTGCTCCTCGACGTCACCCCGCTGTCGCTCGGCATCGAAACCCTGGGCGGCATCATGACCAAGCTGATCCAGAAGAACACGACGATCCCGACCAAGGCCTCGCAAGTCTTCTCCACCGCCGACGACAGCCAGTCCGCCGTGACCATCCATGTCCTCCAGGGCGAGCGCGAAGTCGCTTCCGGCAACAAGAGCCTCGGCCAGTTCAACCTGGAAGGCATCCCGCCGGCTCCGCGCGGCACGCCGCAGATCGAAGTCACTTTCGACATCGATGCCAACGGCATCGTGCACGTGACCGCCAAG
>JAJXVG010000021.1 GCA_021782315.1 Pseudomonadota bacterium
GGCTGGAACAGGGGCTGGCCGAAGGCGATGCCCGGCTGATCGCCAGTGCGGCCCACGCGCTCAAATCAAGCAGTTTCAACGTCGGGGCCAACGGCTTGGCCGGTGCTTGCAGCGAAATCGAAGCCTGTGGAAGGGATGGGCAAATGAATGAAATACTGATCCGGATCGATGCCTTGCGGAGCGAGATGGCGCGTGTCGAAGCGGCCATTCGCCAGCAATTGAAGGTCCTTGCATCGTGAGTTCGGCGCCCTGGCGCGTGCTGGTGGCCGATGACGATCCGACCGTTGGCTTGTTGGCGCAGGCGACGCTGGCCGGCAGCGAATTCATCGCGACGGTGGTCGATAACGGCAGCGATGCCTTGACCGCCTTGCAGGGGTCGTCGTTCGACATGGCCTTGCTCGACGTCGAGATGCCGGGGCTCGATGGTTTTGCCGTGGGCGAGGCCATTCGCCGACATCTGGGCGACAGTTTTCCTGTCGTTCTGATTTCCGGCCGCCGCGATCCGGAATTTATCGCGCGTGCGCGGCAACTGGCAGCGGGCTACATCTCCAAGCCGATCGACTGGGGGGCGCTGTCCGGCCTGCTGCGTTCGCTGCTGCGCCGGGACAATCGCTAATTTCCGCCATTCGCCCGATTGGGCGGGGCTTGTGGCAGAATCGGGCTGGATGGCTTCGAGGCCACGGATAGACGGCGCGAATGGAGGGGGCGTATGCGGGGGCATGGGTTTTTGCGGGGCTGGCTCGGTTTTCTTGTTTTTGCCGTCGTTTCGGCCGCGACCCCAGCCTTCGGCCAGGAAGCAAGGGCCTTGTCCAGGGGGCAGACCCTGTACCTGTCGATTTACTCCCACATGCTGTACGGCAATCTGGGCAAGAGCGGCAAAGCCTCGTCCGTCCAGCTGTCGACGCTGGTCAGCGTCCGCAACACCGATGCCAGGCGTCCGCTTCGCATCCTCTCGGCCAAGTATTTCGACACCAACGGCAAGCTGCTCGGCGAGCGCCTGCCGGCACCGGTCGTCGTCCCGCCGCTGGGGACGTTCGAGTCCTTCGTCGAACTCAATGACGCTTCCGGCGGTTCCGGGGCCAACTTCATCGTCAAGTGGGATGCCGAGCAGCCGCTCAATCCGCCGCTGGTCGAGGCCCTGCACGTCAACATGGATGGCGGCAAGGCGGTCATCTTCATGACCCAGGCGATACCGCTCGCCGAGTGAACGGCATGTCCGGCGTGGCCACCATCAATACGACGCAGACCGGCTATATCTTCCGGCTGGTCTATGTGGCGCTCGGCATGCTGTTCGCCGTCAACCTGTTCGGCACCATAGGCTATATGGTGCTGACCGACGGCAAATACGCCTGGTTCGATTGCTTCTACATGACCTTCATCACCGTCACCACCATCGGTTTCGGCGAAATCATCGACATGTCGAGCAACCGGCCGGCGCGGATACTGACCGTGATCATCGGCATTCTGGGCGCCGGGAATCTGTCGCTGCTGTTTTCGGTCGTCACCGTGGCCCTGTTCGAAACCGACCTCAATGGAACCTTGCGGAGAAAACGCATGGAAAAAGCAATAAGGAAACTCAAAGGTCACTACATCCTCTGCGGCTTCGGCCGGGTCGGGCGCAACATCGCGCGCGAACTGGAGGCGACCAACCGGCATTTCGTCGGTATCGACGAAGACCTCCACCGATTGGAGGAATACAAGGAAAAAAATCCCGGTTTTCTGTATCTGAACGGCGATGCCAGCGACGACGATATCCAGGTCGCCGCCGACCTGGCCGATGCCAAGGGCCTGTTCGCCGTCACCGGTGACGATTCGCGCAACCTGATGATCGTCATCACGGCCAAGCAGTTGAATCCTGATCTGCGGGTCGTGGCGCGCTGTACCGAAACGAGGAATATCGAAAAACTGCGCAAGGCGGGGGCGGATGCCATCGTCTCGCCGGACTTCACCGGCGGCATGCGCATCGCCTCGGCGATGATCCGGCCGCATGTCGTTTCCTTTCTCGATGAAATGCTGAAATCGGAGAAAAATCTGCGGGTCGAGGAGGTGCCTGTGCCGGCATGGTTCATCCCCAAGCCGCTCGGTTCGCTCAAACTGCGCAGCGCCAATTATGTATTCCTCGCCGTGCGCGAGCGAAACGGCAACTGGCAGTTCAACCCCGACAAGGACTTCATGCTCAAGCCCGGCTTCATGCTGATCGCCATGGCCAGTCCGATCGGGCGAACCGAAATCGAGACCCTGCTCATCGAAACGGCTGCCTGAGGGGGGCTGCATTGACCGGCCCATGCATCGCTGCTGAACCGGACAAAGCCTTGCGGTGGGGTCGGTTCAATAAAATCCTTGGGGGGTGCGAGATTTCTTGTGCCTGGAATCTAAATTAGAGTATTCTTATATTTATGAATGCAAATATTATTCGCCCTTCGGTGTTTTGCCTTTTCCTCGGTTTGAGCGCTTCAATCCTCGCCGAGCCATTGGCCGTGATCGTCGTCAAACCGCATCCGGTAGACCTGGCTTTTCCGGCCGAGTCGCTGGTCGAGGCCGTGCAGCAGACGACGGTCGGCGCCCAGATCGCCGGACGGGTGCTTGAAGTCGGGGCGGATGCCGGGCAGGTGGTCAGGAAGGGCGATGTGCTGATGCGCATCGATGCCCGCGAGGCGGCAGATGCGGCACGCGCCGCCGAAGCCGTCTATGCCAATGCCCGGGTCAGTTACGAGCGGACCCGAAGCCTTGTTGCCCAGAAGTTCATGAGTGCAGCGGCGCTGGACAAGGCACGGGCCGAACTCGATACGGCGGCCGCCAATCGTTCTGCAGCCGGGGCGGCGCAGAGCCACGCCACCATTGTCTCGCCGATCAACGGCATCGTTGCCCGCCGTCTTACCGAAATGGGCGACATGGCGACACCCGGCAAGCCGCTGTTCACCATTTATCAACCGGGCAGCCTGCGGGTTACGGCAAGCATCCCGCAGTATCGCCTGAAGGAAATACGGACGGTGACCAAGGCCAGCATCGAGTTTCCGGAACTCGGCAAATGGGTCGAGGCCGTCAGGGTTCAGCTCTTGCCGACGGCCGACGCTGCGACGCACGTTTCCCTGATTCGTGTCACGCTGCCCGAGGTGCCGGAAGCGACGCCGGGCATGTTCGCCCGCGTCCATTTCGTTACCGGCCAGGCCGAGAAACTTACCGTGCCCGCCACCGCCATCCTGCGTCGCGGCGAGGTGGCGGCCGTGTACGTGCAGGCCGCCGACAATCGCCTGTCCTTGCGCCAGTTGCGCCTCGGCGATGCGATCGGGCAGGGGGAGATCGAGGTGCTGGCCGGCCTGTCGGCGGGCGATCGGGTGATCGCCGATCCGGTCAGGGCTGCGATCGAGCAACGAGAGTCTTTGAGCACAGCGCAGCAGGATAAAAAATAACCAATAAATGCCGGCCGCCAGCCGGAAGGCCGGACTTGGATTTGCCCCACCGGGGTTCCGTAAGGAGGAGATAGACAACATGGCTCACATTGTAATTGTCGGTGCCGGTCTGGGCGGCATGCCCATGGCTTACGAAATGCGGGAGGCGGCACGCCCCGGTGACCGTATCACCGTCGTCGCCAACACCACGAAATTTCATTTCGTGCCGTCCAACCCGTGGGTTGCGGTCAATTGGCGGCAACGCGAGGAAATCGAACTGGAGATTGCGCCCCTGCTCGCCAAGCATCGGATCGATTTCATACCGGTCGGCGTCAAACGCCTGCACCCCGAGGCAAAGCAGTTGGAACTGGATGACGGACGGCATGTGGACTACGATTACCTGGTCATCGCGACCGGTCCCCGGCTGGCTTTCGACGAGGTCGAAGGGCTCGGTCCACAAGGCCATACCCAGTCGATCTGTCATGTCGACCATGCGGCGCACGCCGCCGGCGAATGGAACAGGTTCGTTGCCGACCCCGGGCCCATCGTTGTCGGCGCCGTGCAGGGCGCATCCTGTTTCGGGCCGGCCTACGAGTTCACCATGATCATGGAGACGGACCTGCGTCGCCGCAAGATTCGCGACCGGGTGCCGATGACCTTCGTCACTTCGGAACCCTATATCGGGCATCTCGGTCTGGGCGGGGTAGGCGATTCCAAGGGATTGATGGAGTCCGTTTTCCGCGACAAGCACATCAAGTGGATCTGCAATGCCAAGGTCAGCCGCGTCGAAGCCGGCAAGATGTTCGTGACCGAGCACGACGAGGATGGCAAGCCGAAGCGCGAGCACGAATTGCCTTTCAAGTATTCGATGATGCTGCCGGCCTTCAAGGGGGTCGATGCCTTCGCCGGCATCGAGGGGCTGACCAATCCGCGCGGCTTCATCCTGATCGACCCGCATCAGCGTAATGCCAGGTATCCGGAAATCTATGCCGTCGGCGTCTGCGTCGCCATTCCGCCGGTCGAAGCCACGCCGGTACCGACCGGTACGCCGAAAACAGGCTACATGATCGAGTCGATGGTGACGGCCACCGCGAAAAATATCCGGGCCGTGCTCGACGGCCGGGAGCCGACCGAAAAGGCGACCTGGAATGCCGTCTGTCTGGCCGACTTCGGCGACGCCGGGGCTGCCTTCGTTGCGCTGCCGCAGATTCCGCCGCGCAACGTCAATTGGTTTTCGCAGGGCAAATGGGTGCATCTGGCCAAGGTCGGTTTTGAAAAATACTTTATGCACAAGATGAAAAAGGGCACCACCGAGACGGTTTTCGAAAAGATCGTCATGGATGCGCTCGGCATCATGAAACTGAAAGGCAAGTAGAGGTGAGTCGCTCCGATCTCGGCATTTCCGGGCGCATCGCCGGCGCCTTCCTCGCGTCGCGGATGACGCCGCTGTTGGCGCTGGTCGCCTTCCTGCTCGGCGTCTTCGCCACGCTGGTGACGCCGCGCGAGGAGGAGCCGCAGATCGACGTGACCATGGCCGACGTGGTCGTCGCCTTTCCCGGCGCCTCGGCCAAAGATGTCGAGGACCTGGTGGCGCGTCCCGCCGAACAGGTACTGTCCCGCATGCACGGCGTCGAGCACGTCTATTCGATGTCGCGGCCGGGCATGGCGGTGATGACCGTGCAGTTCGACGTCGGCGTCAAATACAACGACGCCGTGCTGCGCCTGTACGATACCGTGCACTCCAACCGCGACTGGCTGCCGGCCAATCTCGGGGTCATGGAAGCGGTGATCAAGCCGCGCGGCATCGATGACGTCCCCATCGTCGCGCTGACCTTCTCCAGTCGCGACCCGAAGCGCTCCGCCTTCGAGCTTCAGCAGGTGGCGCGCGCCGTCGAAATCGAGTTGAAGCGGATCAAGGGGACGCGCGACATCTCGACCATCGGCGGTCCCGACCATGCCATCCGCGTTCTGATGGACGCCGAGCGGATGAATGCTTTCGATGTCACGCCGCAGGACATTGCCGGTGCATTGAAGGTGTCGAATGCCCTGCAATCCTCCGGCAACCTGACGGCCGGCAACCGGGAGGTGCTGGTGCAAACCGGCACCTATCTCGAATCGGCGGCCGACGTCAAACACCTGGTTGTTGCCGTTCGCGGCGATGCGGGCGAGCGCAAGCCGGTTTTCATGAGCGACGTGGCGACCGTCGTCGACGGCCCGGACCAGCCGAAACGCTATGCCTGGTTCGGCGACAGGAACGGCGAGTTTCCCGCGGTGACGATACAGGTTTCCAAGCAACCGGGCGTCAATGCCGCCGATGTGGCGAATGCCGCCATCAAGCGGATCCATACGCTGAAGAACGAAGTCATTCCGGATGGCGTCGAGGTCACGGTGACCCGCAATTACGGTGAAACAGCCACGGAAAATGTTCAGAAGCTGATCGGCAAGCTGATCTTTGCCACCGCCTTCGTCGTTCTGCTGGTCTTTTTCGCGCTCGGCAAACGCGAGGCCGTGATCGTCGGCATCGCCGTGACCCTGACCCTGGCGGCGACCCTTTTCGCTTCCTGGGCCTGGGGTTTCACGCTGAACCGCGTTTCACTCTTCGCCCTGATCTTCTCGATCGGTATCCTGGTCGACGACGCGATTGTCGTCGTCGAGAATATCCATCGCTGGCAGGGACTGCACCCCGAGAAAAGCCTGCTCGAAATCATTCCCCCGGCCGTGGACGAGGTCGGCGGTCCGACCATCCTCGCCACGCTGACCGTGATCGCGGCGCTCCTGCCGATGGCTTTCGTGACCGGCCTGATGGGGCCGTACATGAGCCCGATTCCGATCAATTCCTCGATGGGCATGGCCATTTCGCTGGCCGTCGCCTTCGTCGTCACCCCCTGGCTGGCGGCCAAGTTGATGAAGCCGCACGGCGGCTCGTCGGGGGCGCATCAGCCGTCACGGCTCGATGCCCGGCTCGACGCCATCTTTCGCCGCCTGCTCATGCCTTTTCTCGATCCGGTCAAGGGCGGCGCGGCCCGCGTCAAGCTGGCCATCGCCGTCGTCCTGCTCATTCTCGGTTCGGTATCGCTGGCCTATTTCCAGTTGGTCGTCCTGAAGATGCTGCCCTTCGACAACAAGAGCGAATTCCAGGTCGTCCTCGACATGCCGGTCGGTACCCCGGTCGAGGAAACGGCGCGGGTGCTGCATGAAATCGGCGCCGAACTCGCCCGGGAGCCGGATGTCACCAATTACCAGGCCTATGCCGGAACGGCCAGCCCGATCAATTTCAACGGCCTGGTTCGCCAGTATTACCTGCGCGCAGCGCCGGAAAAGGGCGATATCCAGGTCAACCTGGCCGACAAGCACCACCGTTCGCGGCAGAGCCACGAGATCGCCGTTTCCCTGCGCGAGCGGATCGAAGCGATCGGCAAACGCAGCGGCGGCGTCGCCAAGGTCGTCGAAGTGCCGCCGGGGCCGCCGGTCCTGTCGCCCATCGTGGCCGAAATCTACGGCCCGGACATGCCGGGCCAGATGAATGTCGGCAAGGCCGTGCGCAAGGCTTTCGAGGCGACCCCGGACATCGTGGCCATCGACGATTACATCGAGGCCGATTCCCGCAAGGTCGTTCTCCATGTCCTGCAGAGCAAGGCGGCCCAACTTGGCGTGGCGCTCAGCGATATCGTCGAGGTGGTCGGCATGGGGCTGGCCGGACAGGATGTGACGCCGGCGCACAACACCGGGTCGAAATTCGAAATCCCGGTCCGCGTGACCCTGCCTGCCGAAAAGCAATCCAGTCTCGATGCCCTGCTCAAGCTTCGCGTCCGTTCGCGCGACGGCCAACTGGTTCCCGTTTCCGAACTGGTCGAGGTGCGCGATGCGGCACGCGAAAAGGCCATCTATCACAAGGACCTGCTGCCGGTGGTCTACGTCATCGGCGACATGGGCGGCAAGCTCGATTCTCCGCTCTACGGCATGTTCGACATCCGCGCCCGGATCAACGGCATGGCGCTGAAGGAGGGGGGTACCCTGGGCGAATGGTTCATCCGCCAGCCGGCCGACCCCTATGCGGGTTACAGCGTGAAATGGGACGGCGAATGGAAGGTGACCTACGAGACCTTCCGCGACATGGGCGCCGCCTACGGCGTCGGCCTGATCCTCATCTACCTGCTGGTCGTCGCCCACTTCGGCAGCTACCTGGTGCCGCTGATCATCATGGCGCCGATCCCGCTGACCATCATCGGCGTCATGCCCGGGCACGCTCTTCTCGGTTCGCAATTCACCGCCACGTCGATGATCGGCATGATCGCGCTGGCCGGCATCATCGTTCGCAATTCCATCCTGCTGGTCGATTTCATCAAGCTGCAGGTCGCCGCCGGCATGTCCTTCCGCGAAGCGGTCGTCCAATCGGCCGCCGTGCGCGCCAAGCCGATTGCGCTGACTGCACTGGCCGCCATGCTCGGCGCCCTGTTCATTCTCGACGACCCGATCTTCAACGGCCTGGCGATCAGCCTGATCTTCGGCATCATGGTGTCCACCCTGCTCACGCTGGTGGTCATCCCCGTCCTTTACTTCTCGGCTTTCCGCAAGGAGCATCAACTATGACCATCGAACGCATTATCCGCATCATGGCGGGTTCGTTCATCCTGCTTTCCCTGGCGCTCGGCATCGACGGCAGTCCGCTTTTCGTTTCGAAATGGTTCCTGGCCTTCACCGCCTTCGTCGGCCTCAATCTCCTGCAAAGCGGGTTTACCGGTTTCTGCCCGCCCGAGAAGCTTTTGAGCAAGATGGGCGTCAAGCGCGGCGACAACGTTTCCTGCGGTCGCTGAGCTGTTTTCTTTAAAATCAAAAACTAAGCGAGTGCTTGCTTTTTTGCCGGATTGATCTAGATTGCATTTGCGAATCTGCTTGAGAAAAACAACCTGAAACATTGTTTTTATTGAGTTAAACTGACCGCTATATTACTTAGGTGGTAAGTTGGATCATGGCGAGAAAACCGGTTTTGACCGGGAAGTCGATTGGCTGGCTGGCCTTGGGGATGTTGCTGCTCTGCTGCGCGGTCGGTTTCGACGGGGCGGTGGCGAGTCCCTTGTCCGAGTCGGGCGAGTCGGACTTTTCGGCGCCTTCTTTCAGTGCGATCAGCCCGGCCTGGGGCATCCTGGCCGGCGCGCTGGTGCTCCTGCTCGTCGCCGTCCTGTTCAGGCTGCTGCGACCCTATGCCCGCGTTCGCCCGAATAGTGCAGCACAATGCTCCCTGCAGGGCCAAATCATCAATCATGCCGCCGAAGCGATGATGCTGACCGATGCGGCGCAGCGCATCGTTTCGGTTAACCTGGCTTTCGAACAGATCACCGGGTATACGGCCGAGCAGGTCATCGGCCGCACGCCGACCATGCTCAGCGCCGGCCATGCGGGTTTGAACGCCCATCGCAACATCTGGGATTTCGTCGCCGAGCACGGCGAGTGGAGCGGCGAGGTGTGGGACAGGCGCAAGGATGGCGCGATCTACCCCAAGCATATGCGGATCAAGGCGGTCAGCGGCGAGCGCGGGGTCGTCTCGCATTTCGTCGCCGCCTTTTCCGACATCAGCGAAGCCAAGGCGCAGACCGAGCGTTTCGACTACCTGACCCGGCACGATCAATTGACCAACCTGCCGAATCGCCTGGCGCTCGACAGCTACCTGGACGCCCTGCTCGACAGCGCGATTCCCGGCATCAACCGCCTGGCGCTCCTGATCATCGACCTGGATCATTTCAAGACGGTCAACGATTCGCTGGGTCACCACGCCGGCGATCGCCTGCTGGGCGATATCGCGCGCCGACTGGCCGCCGAAATGGACCGGACGAGGCGCCTGTTTCGACTGGGGGGCGACGAGTTCGTCGTCGTCGCCGAGCAACTCGACAATACGGCCGAGATTCAGCGGCTCGTCCAGTCGCTGGCCAAGGCGATCGCCGTGCCGTGCGATATCGACGGACATCTGTTGCACCCGTCGGCATCGATCGGCATCAGCCGGTATCCCGAGGATGGCGAGGATGCGCAGGCGCTGATCCGCAATGCCGATACGGCGATGTATGCGGCCAAGTCCAGCGGCCGTAACACTCACCTGTTCTTCGACGAGCCGATGAGTGCCGCGGCGAACAAGCGCCTGCACCTGGAAAGCGAACTGTGGCGGGCGCTGGCCGAAAATCAGCTGGTCCTGCATTACCAGCCGCAGATCGATCTGCTCAGCGGCAAGGTGGTCGGTGTCGAGGCGCTGGTGCGCTGGCGGCATCCGCAGCGCGGCCTGATCCCGCCGGCCGAGTTCATTCCGGTCGCCGAGGAGTGCGGCCTGATCCTGCCGCTCGGCCATTGGGTCCTGCATACCGCCTGTCGGCAGGTCAGGAGTTGGCTGGATGCCGATATCGACATGGGTGAAATGGCCGTCAATATTTCGGCGCATCAGTTCAAGCAACCCGGATTCGCCCTCTCCGTGCAGGCCCTGCTGGCCGAAACCGGAATACCCGCCGAACGGCTGGAACTCGAAATCACGGAAAGCACGATCATGCACGGCGTCGATTCAGCCATCCAGACGCTGGCCCAGCTTCGGGCCATGGGCATTCGCCTGGCGATCGACGATTTCGGCACCGGCTATTCGTCCCTGTCCTATCTGCGCCGTTTCCCACTGGATCGCCTGAAAATCGACCGCTCATTCCTGGCCGATGTCGATACCGATCCCGATGCTGCGGCCTTGTTGACCTCCATCGTCATGCTCGGCCGCTCGCTTGGCCTGCAACTGGTGGCCGAAGGCGTCGAGCGTTTGGCCCAGGCCGAATTTTTGCGCACCCTCGAGTGCGAACGGGTCCAGGGCTTTCACTTCTACCAGCCGGCTTCGGCCGAAGAAGTGGTCGATTTCGGCGATGTCGAGGCTGGCGTCGCACTGCCGGCCTGATCGGACTTGACCGGGAGATCAGCCCGCATAAAATTCCAGCCTTCTCGCAGCGGAGTTCATCATGAAAATCGGATTTATCGGCCTTGGCATCATGGGGCGCCCGATGGCGCTCAATCTTATTAAAGGCGGTCATCAGGTCACCGTCTGGGCGCGTCGTGCCGAATCCATGCAGCCGCTGCTCGAAGCGGGCGCCACTGCTGCCGGCAGTCCGGCCGACGCGGCCCGGGCGAACGAGCTGGTCATCTCGATGGTGGCCGACGCGCCGGACGTGGCCGAGGTCATGCGGGGCGTCGCCAGCGCCGGCCAGCCGGGACTCGTTGCGGTCGACATGAGCACCATCGCGCCGGCCGCGGCGCGCAGGATCGGGGAAGACCTGGCCGCGGCCGGCGTCGATTTCGTCGATGCGCCGGTCTCCGGCGGCGAGGTTGGTGCCATTGCCGGCAGCCTGTCGATCATGGCCGGCGGCTCCGCAGCAGCCTTTGCCCGTGCCCGCCCGGCTTTCGAGTGCATGGGCAAGAATATCGTGCATGTCGGCGCCAGCGGCGCCGGGCAGGTCACCAAGGCGGCCAACCAGATCGTTACCGGCATGGGCGTGCTCGCCGTCGCCGAGGCTTTTGCCTTCGCGGCCAAGAACGGCGTCGATCGCGGCAAGGTGCGCGAAGCCCTGCTCGGCGGATTCGCCTCTTCGAAAATTCTCGAAAATCATGGCCAGCGCATGCTCGACCGCAATTTCAAGCCGGGTTTCAAGAGCTGGATGCACGAAAAGGATTTGAACATCGTCATGCAGACCGCGCACGAACTGGGGCTCTGCCTGCCCGGGTCGGCAGCCACGGCGCAGATGTTCAATGCCATGGTCGGTTCGGGTATGGGCGAGGAGGATTCCATCGCCGTGCTCAAACTGCTCGAACGCCTGTCGGGGCAGGCATGAGGCTAGGATTTGTCGGCCTCGGTGCGATGGGGCGCCCGATGGCCCTGCACCTGCAGCGGGCCGGCCATGAACTGGCTGTCTGGGCGCGTTGTCCGGACAGCACGCGCGGCCTGCCGGCCCGCGTCTGCGCCACGCCGGCCGAACTGGGGCGTTGCTGCGAGGTGGTATTCACCATGTTGACCTCGAGTGCCGATGTCGAAGGCGTCGTGCTCGGCCTCGACGGGTTGGGCGAAGGCATGGCGCCCGGCACGGTGCTGGTCGATTGCTCGACCATCGCGCCCGACGCGGCGCGTCGCATTGCAGGGAAGCTCGGCGAAAAAGGCATCGATATGCTCGATGCCCCGGTTTCCGGCGGCGAACAGGGCGCCATCGATGCGACGCTGGCCATCATGGTCGGCGGCGAGGCTGCGGTGCTGGAACGGGTCCGGCCCCTGCTCGATTGCCTGGGCCAACGCATTGTCCATATCGGACCGAACGGCGCCGGTCAGGTCGCCAAGGCCTGCAACCAGATGATCATGGTCGCCGCCATCCAGGCGCTGGCCGAGGCGATGCGTCTGGCCTCGGCCAGCGGCGTCGACCGGGGCCTGGTCAAGAATGCGCTGGCCGGCGGCTCGGCCGGTTCGCGCGTGCTGGAGGTGATGGGCGAACGCATGGTCATTGCCGATTATGCGGCCGGTATCGAAGCGCGTCTGCACCACAAGGATTTCGGCCTGCTGCTCGAAGCGGCCCGTCGAGTCGGTGCGCCGACGCCGCTCGCCGCCGTCGTCGGCCAGCAACTGAATGCCTTGATGGCGCAGGGCTGGGGGCACGACGATACGGCTGGCCTGTTGCGCCTGCTGGAGTTGCAATGACCCAGATCGCCCAGTTGAGCGAGGCCGAAATCGAGGATCGTTTCCATGTCGGCGGAACGCGTCCGGTGGCCTTCATGCTCGCCGGCTTTGCCCGGGAGCGCGAGCAGTTTTCCGTCCACTTCGAGGGCCAGACCTTTCTCAGCACCCTGCTCGGCGTCGATGTCGACAAGGGGCGACTGATCATCGATTGCAGCGGCAGCAACGATCTCAACCGGCGTTTCCTCGATGCCAGCCGGACGACCTTTGTCGGTCGTCCCGGCGGCATACACGTCCAGTTTTCAAGCGGCGCTCCGAAGGAAATCAAGTACCAGGGGGGAAAGGCGTTTTCCGTCGCCTTGCCGAAGTTCCTCGTTCGTTTGCAGCGGCGGGAGTCCTTCCGCATTGAAACGCCCAGGATACGGCCCTTGGAACTATTCGGCCGCCTGCCCGGCGGCCAGTTGCTGAAATTTCCGGTACACGACATCTCGGTGGCCGGTCTCGGCGTGACGGCTGCCGACCTGCCGTCGGGGCTGGCCACCGGCATGGTCCTGTCCAATTGTCATCTCCTTTTTCCCGAGGAGAGCCGGGAGCTGTTCTTCAGCGCCATGGTGGCGCATATGACCGAATCCGAAAGTCGCCTGGGGGCGCGGCAGTGGCGCATCGGCCTGCGCCTGATCGACCTGCCGGCCGGCGATGAAGCACGCATCCAGCGCTACATCGCGCGCATTGAGCGCGAGCGGCACGAACTGTCCTGAGCTGTCCCGTCTTGGCCGGGGGCAACGACGGCTGCCTGCTGGCCGTAGTGCCGGAACTCCTCCAGCACGGCGGCCATTTCGGCGCTCGACAGCAGGACGGGGCGGCCAAGTTGGCAGGTGCGCCAGTATTGCTCGCAGAGCTCTTCCAATTCGACGGCGAGGGCAAATGCCTCGGCCAGGTCGCGGCCGGCGACGAGCAGACCGTGGTTGGCGAGCAGGCAGCCCTTGCGGTCGCGCATGGCGGCGAGGGCCGCGGCCGACAGTGCTGGCGAGCCGAAAATGGCGTATTCGGCGCAGCGAATCGTATCGCCGCCGAAACGGGCGATCATGTAGTGAAAGGGCGGAATATCCTGGCGCAGGCAGGCCAGGCTGACGGCGAAGGGCGAGTGGGCGTGCAGCACGGCGCCGACCTCCGGCCGGCTGGCATAAAGGTCGCGATGGAAGCGCCATTCGGACGACGGCTTGCGCCGCCCTTGATGGCTGCCGTCGAGCGTCATCACCGGAATGTCCTCGGCCTGCAGGCTGTCGTAGGCGAGGCCGGTCGGCGTGATGTAGAAGGCCTCGCCGCAGCGCAGGCTGAGGTTGCCGGCGGTGCCGCGATTCAGTGCGGCCGACCGCATGGCGCGGGCGGTGGCGATCAGTTCCGCGCGCGGATCAGGCATGGTCTTCCTCCGGGTAGAGTTCAAGCAAGCCCTCGCGGCTGGCCGGGCAGACGCCGCGCTCGGTGACGATGGCGGTGATCAGCCGGGCCGGCGTGACATCAAAGGCGGGATTGGCGACCGCTGCGTCGGCCGGCAACTGTTGCAGCGCCGACGGCACGCCGCGGGGGTCGAGGCCGTGCACGCGGCGGAACTCGTCGCCGTCACGGGCTTCGATCTCGATCGAATGGCCGTCGGAGAGGTCGAAATCGACGGTCGAACGCGGTGCCGCGACGTAGAAGGGCAGGCCGTTATCGGCACAGGCCAGGGCCTTGAGATAGGTGCCGACCTTGTTGGCGACGTCGCCATTGGCGGCGATGCGGTCGGCGCCGACGACGACCGCGTCGACCCTGTCCTCGCGCATCAGGATGCCGGCAGCGTTGTCGGCTATGACGGTATGCGGTATGCCGTGCTGCGCCAGTTCCCAGGCCGTGAGCAGGCCCTGGTTGCGCGGCCTGGTTTCGGAGACCCAGACGTGTATCGGCAGCCCGGCATCGTGGGCGGCATAGATCGGCGACAGCGCGGTGCCGCCGTCGACCGTGGCCAGCCAGCCGGCATTGCAGTGGGTCATGATGTTCAGCATCGCACCGCTGCGCGGTTCGATCCGGCGAAACAGCCCGAGGCCGTATCGGCCAATGGCCAGGTTCTGGGCGATATCCTCCGCTGCGATGGCCGCCGCTTCCTGCCAGGCCGCCTGTCGGCGTTGTTCCGGCGGCAGCGGGGCGAGAAGGGCCTGCATGCGGCGCAGCGCCCAGTGCAAATTGACCGCGGTCGGTCGCGTCGCCCACAGGGTATCGACCGCCGCTTGCAGGTGACGATCATCGCCGCCTTCGGTCAGCGCAATGGCCAGTCCATAAGCCGCCGTCGCGCCGATCAGCGGCGCCCCGCGCACCTGCATGGCGCGAATGGCGTGCGCCGCCTGGTCCAGGGTGGCGACGCGAACCCAGTGCAGCGCGTGCGGCAGTCGGGTCTGGTCGATGACGTCGATGACGCGCCGCTCGGGATGGGCGCGCAGGCTGTGGGTGGGAATGCCGTCAATGTTCATGGAAGGGTCTGGGACGAAAGGAGGAGGCTGTCTTGCTGCGCTATTGTGCCGGCCTTATCGACAGGACGAAAGCTCCGACGTGTTTTTGGCCGCCGGCATCGGGTTGCGGCTATCCATTTGGCTTAAGTGAAAAAAATATCACAAACATCAATCGCCTTCGGCTAGAGTGACGGCGCGTCCCGTCGTCGGATGACGCCCAACGAATACGGAAAAAGCAACAGGAGACCGACCGATGTTCTCATTTTTCAAGCCCGGCACGACCAGGGCTACCGCGGAGTCGGGGCCGGTTTCGCTCGCCGGTCGCTTCAATGTCGACCGGCCGCCGGTCAATCGTCGGGCACTGGGCCTGCCCGATTCGGCCGGCGGCCTGTTCATCGGTTTCATTCCGCCCCATGCCTCGTTCCAGGGGGCGGCCGAAGGTCTGGGGCGGATGGTTGCGGCATCGTCTTCCGGCAAGACGGTATTCGCTGCCCTGTCCTCCTCCGGCGCCCTGTGCAGCGGCGGCGACAGCGCCTATTGCGGGGGCGAGGCCCATGATCGGGAGGGCAGTTTCCTTTGGCTTTCCGACGAGATCGTGGACCGCTGCGAAGTGTTTTCCATCGATCTCAAGCTCGGTCAGGGCAGCAGTGTCGGCGAGCGCGTCGAGCGGATCGCGCAGGAACTGAAAGGGGTCAATCCTTCTTTTTCGATCAATGCACAGGACAGCTTTGCACTGATTTTCTGCGACGGTCTTTCCGCATCGGAAGGTTTCCTGATGCGGGCCTGGTACGAGAGCAAGCGCTTTCCCTGCCTGGTGATCGGCGGTTCGGCCGGCGGCAAGCTCGATTTCTCGGGCACCTTTATGTACGACGGCCAGCGGACCCTGACCGGGCGGGCCTTGCTGATTTTCTGCAAGGTCAAGCCGGGCATCCGCTTCTCCCCCTTCAAATCGCAAAATTTCATACCGGCCGGCAAGAGCTGGCTGGTGGCCGAGGCCGACCCGCTGGCTCGTACCGTGAGCAGCGTCTTCTCCGAAGATGGTCGGACGCTGGGATTCCTGGCGGCCCTGGCCAGCCATTTTCGCTGTTCCGAACGGGAGGTCGAGAAGCATCTTGTCGGTCATACCTTCGCTGTTTCGGTGGACGGCGAAATGTTCATTCGCTCGGTCGCGGCCCTGGGTGCGGACAAGACGGCATTTTTCTGCGACATAGAGTTCGGCGACACCCTGCACCTGCTCAAGTTGACCGATTTCATCGCGACGACGCAACGCGACTGGCAGCAGTTCCTCCATGGCAAGGGCCAACCCCTGGCCATGCTGCTCAACGATTGCGTCCTGCGCCGCCTCGGCAACGCCGCGGCACTCGGCCGCGCCGCATTCTTCGCCGAAACGCCGGCCGCCGGTTTTTCGACCTTTGGCGAAATCTTCGGCATTCCCATCAACCAGACCCTGTCGGCCCTGGTTTTCTTCCGTGACTCCGCCAGCTACGACGACCCGTTCATGAGTGCATTTCCGGTCAACTATGCGGCTTTTTCCATGCATTATTCGCAGCGTGCCTTGCAGCGCTGGGTGACGCTCAACGGTATGCAGCGCGGCATGGTCGACCGCGTGGTCGGTTACGAACGTTCCGTGCAGCCGGTCATCGACCAGTTGCCGTCGCTGGCCAGCGGCTTCCGGCATCAGGCGGCAACCCTTTCCCAGGCCATGGTCCTGATGAATTCGGTCGGCGAGTCGGCCAAGGTTTCCCAGCATTCCCAGGCCAGCCTGGGAGGCGGGCTGGATGATCTTGAGCGGCTTTCGAAGGCCATCGGCTCGATCACCGGCGGGATCAGCGCGATTGCCGACCAGACCAACCTGCTGGCCCTCAACGCGGCCATCGAGGCCGCCCGGGCCGGCGAGGCCGGACGCGGCTTTGCCGTCGTCGCCGACGAGGTGCGCAAGCTGGCACAGTCCGCCAAGCGGCAGGCCGATGAAACCGCGTCGAGCATCCGGCAGGCGGTGCAGACGATTACCGATATACGGGGAATCGCCGGCGAGACCTTGAAGGCTATCAACCAGTTGATCGACACCAGCGAAGCCGCCTCGGCGCAGATCCGCCAGATGAACACCGACGCCGAGCGGGAGCATGCCCAGGTTACCCAGAGCTTGTCGAACGTCGAGGAGTTGACGCAGGGCATGGCCGTGCTCAACGAACTGCTCGCCCGGCTGGATGCCTTGCAGACGATGGCCGCCAAACTTTAGTGTAGTGTTGCACGCTCTCCGGCACTTAAAACCTTGTCTTTTCGGCCATGGCGGCGTTGCAAATCCTCGCGATACCACTGGGTATCGCTGTGGTTTGCGCCTTGCCCTGACCCAAAATCCTTCAGTTTTAACTGTGCCATCAAGAGTGCAACACTACACTAGGGAAATTCATGGACCGGCGCCGGGGCGCGGGGCGATGGTGGCGGGTTCCGGCCCCCCGGCTTGCCGTGCGGAATGCGGCCCGGCCGGTCGGGTGGCTGATCGATGCGGCGGGGCAGCGCGAAGCCTTCTTCTTTGATATAACGGCGACTCCATCAAGTCTCGGAGGAGCATGTTCCGTGGAAGCGATCAATTTCACACCGCGCCCGTTCCTGGCCAACACCGGTACGACCATCTTCACGGTGATGTCCCGTCTTGCCGCCGAGTGCGGGGCGGTCAATCTCTCGCAGGGCTTTCCCGACTTCCAGGCCGAACCGGCCCTGTTCGAGTCCGTCCATCGCCACATGCTGGCCGGACGCAACCAGTACGCCCCGATGGCCGGCATGCCCGAACTGCGCCAGGCCATCGCGGACAAGGTGGCGGCGCTGTACGGAACCCGCTTCGATGTCGAAACGGAGGTGACCGTGACGGCCGGCGCCACCCAGGCCATTTTCACGGCCATCGCCGCTTTTGTCCGGCCCGGCGATGAGGTCATCGTTTTCGAGCCGGTCTATGACTCCTACGTTCCCGCCATCGAAACGGTGGGCGGCAAGGCGGTTTTCGCGCAGCTGAATTTTCCGGACTATGCTCCGGACTGGGCGCAGGTGGCGCAGTTGATCACGCCGAGAACGCGGATGATCGTCGTCAATTCGCCGCACAATCCGACGGCCAGCCTGCTTTCCGCCGATGACCGCGAAAAGCTCGCCCAACTGCTCGCCGGCACCGATATCGTCGTGCTCTCCGACGAGGTTTACGAGCACATCCTGTTCGACGGCGAAGTCCATGCCAGCCTGTGCGCCCATCCCGGTCTGGCGGCACGCAGCCTGATCGTCTCCAGTTTCGGCAAGACCTATCACATCACCGGTTGGAAAATCGGCTATGTCGTCGGGCCGGCGGCATTGATGGCTGAATTCCGCAAGCTTCACCAGTTCAACGTTTTTACCGTGCATACCCCTTCGCAACTGGCGCTGGCCGAATACATGCAGGATGCCGGGCGCCATCTCGGGCTGGCTTCCTTTTATCAGGAAAAAAGGGATTATTTCCGCCGCCTGATGGCAGCCACCCCCTTCGAGTTGCTGCCCTGCCGCGGCACCTATTTCCAGTTGGCGCGCTACCGCCGGATTTCCGATTTGCCCGACCGCGCATTTGCCGAATGGATGACCCGTGAAGTCGGTGTTGCCGTTATCCCCATATCTGTTTTTTATGCCTGCGGCCATGACGACCGGGTGGTTCGCTTCTGTTTCGCCAAGCAGGACAGCACCTTGGCATCGGCGATCGAGCGAATGCGTAAAGTCTTGTAATTAAGTCTGAAAATATGAAATTTCTTGACCGACCGGGTAGACAAAGCAAATAATCTGCGCTCCAAAATATTTCAGGGGAAGCAGCATGGGAATGATTCAGGAGTTCAAGGAGTTTGCCGTCAAGGGCAATGCCATGGATCTGGCGGTCGGTGTCATCATCGGCGGCGCCTTCGGCAAGATTGTCGATTCCATCGTCGGCGATCTGATCATGCCGCTGGTCAGCCGTGTCGTCGGCAAAATCGATTTTTCAAACCTCTTCGTCGTGCTCGGCGAGAATCCGAACAACCTAGCGGCGCTGGCCGATCTCAAGAAGGCCGGGATTCCCGTCTTCGCCTACGGTTCCTTCCTGACCATCCTGGTCAATTTCATCATCCTCGCCTTCATCATCTTCATGATGGTCAAGCAGATGAACCGCTTGCGCACGCCGGCCCCGGCACCCGAACCGGCTGCTCCGGCGACGCCGGAGGATGTCGTGCTGCTGCGTGAAATTCGCGACGCCCTGAAGAAGTAAGCCTTCTCAAACAAGGCTGGGCCGCCCCGAGTGGGCGGCTTTTTTGCGCGGACTTTTTTTCAGTCGCCGAAAACCGCCTTGCGCAGCAGGTTGACCGCGGCGATGTGACGGTCGACCGTTTCGCGAGGCACCGGTGCCTTGGGATCGGCCGACAGCCGCATGGCATGTTGCAGGCGCCGATACTCGCGATAGGCATTGCCGGCCGCCGCCGCCTGGCGCGGATCGATCAGGCCGAGCTCGCCGGCCATCCGCAAGAGTGCGATATTGCCGAGATTGCCGGTCAGTTCGGCGTGTCGGTGCGCATGGCCGAGGATCAGGTACTGGACGATGAATTCGACATCGACGATGCCGCCGGCGTCGTGCTTGAGGTCGAAGCCGGTTTCGCTTTTCGAGGCGTGGGCATCGAGCATCTTGCGGCGCATGGCAACGACTTCTTCCCGCAGTTTGGCGAGGTCGCGCGGCAGGCGCAGGATTTCGCAGCGGATCTCCTCGAAACGTTGGCCGACTGCCGGATCGCCGGCGCAGAAGCGGGCGCGGGTCAGTGCCTGGTGTTCCCAGGTCCAGGCGTGTTTCAACTCGTAGTCGCGGAAGGCGTCGACGGAAACGGCGAGCAGGCCCGAGTCGCCGTTCGGGCGCAAGCGGAGATCGGTTTCGAACAGGATGCCGGCCTGGGTCTGGCTGGATAGCCAGGAATTCAGGCGCTGGCCGAGGCGGCTGTAGTTTTCTTCTGCATCCGTGGCGTCGTCGTCGAAGAGGTAGACGAGATCGAGGTCGGAAGCATAGCCGAGTTCCTTGCCGCCCATTTTGCCGTAGCCGATGACGGCGAACCTGGGCGATTCGCAATGCCGCTTCTTGATGGTTTGCCAGCACAGCGGCAAGGTTTCCTGGACGATGGTGTCGGCCAGTTCGGTCAGGTGGTCGGACAGTCGCTCGATGCTTTGCAGGCCGGCCAGATCCTGGGCCAGCAGCCGGAATACCTGTCCGTGGTGCATTTCACGCAGGATATCCATCTCGCGCTCGGTGTCGCCGGCATGCTGCGCCAGGTTCGCCCGCAGGTTTTCGCGAAAACCTGTCCAGTCGGTGGCGATTTCGTAGAGGCGCGGATCGAGCAGTTCGTCGAGCAGCAGCGGGTGGCGGTTGAGGTAGGCGGCGGCCCAGTTCGAGGCGCAGATCATGTCGGCGACCCGGCGCAATGCCATCGGATACTGTTGCAGGAGGGCCAGGTAGGCGCCGCGGCGGGCGATGCCTTCGAGAAAATCGAGGCCCCGGGCCAATGTCGTGTCGGGAGAGGCGGTCGCGCCGGCGGCTTCGATCAGGCGCGGGCCGACGGCGTCGAGCCGGGCGCGGTTGCTGGCCGGCAATTGAAGGTAGCGGCTGGCACTTCGCAATTCGGTGAGACGGGCGACGGCCTCCCGGGGATGGCGGAAACCCAGGTCGCCCAGGGTGTCGATAGCCGTCTCGTCGTCCATCTGGCCTTGCCACAGTCCGGTCAATGGGTGGTCGCCGGCTTCCGGCTCGGAAAAAACGGCCTCGAAGTGCCGGCTGACCCGGTCGCGATGCCCGTTGAGAACGGTCAGACAACCCGCCCAGTCTTCGAAACCCATGCTGTGCGCGATGCTTTGGCGATTTTCGGCATCGCCGGGGAGCATGTGCGTCTGCTTGTCTTCGACGTATTGCAGGCGATGCTCCAGGCGGCGCAGGAAGAGGTAGGCTGCGCGGAGTTCCTGTTCGGCTTCGGACGGGATCAGCTTGCGATCGACCAGCAGTTCGAGGACCGGCAGGGTTGGACGGATCTGCAGCGCGGCGTCGCGACCGCCGCGAATCAGCTGGAAAACCTGGGCGATGAATTCGATTTCGCGAATGCCGCCCGGCCCCAGCTTGATGTGGTCGACCATGTCCTTGCGCGCCACTTCGCGGCGAATTTGCCCATGCAGATCGCGCATGGCGTTGATGGCGCCGAAATCGAGGTACTTGCGGAAGACAAAGGGGCGGGCGATATTCTGCATGGCCCTTACCCAATCTGCCTGCAGGTTGTCGCCGGCATTCATGGTGCGCCCCTTGATCCAGGCGTAACGCTCCCATTCGCGGCCCTGGGTGATCAGGTAATTTTCCAGCGAATCGAGCGAACAGACCAGCGGCCCGGAGTCGCCGTTCGGCCGCAGGCGCATGTCGACGCGGAAAACCTGGCCGTCGGCGGTGAGGTCGCCGAGGGCGCCGATGACGCGTTTGCCGAGGCGGGTGAAGAAATCGAAATTTTCTATACTTTTCGGGCCGGCCGTGTCGCCGTCTTCGGGATAGATGAAGATGTAATCGACATCGGACGAAACGTTCAATTCGCGTCCGCCGAGCTTGCCCATGCCAATGATCATCAGGCGCTGCGGCTGACCGTGGCGGTCCAGCGGCTCACCGTGGGTCGCCGCCAGTTGCCGGTGGTAGTAGTCGAGGGCGAAGTTGGTGGTGACGTCGGCCAGCAGCGTCATGCTTTCGACGATTTCCGCCAGCGGTGCCAGGTCGCTCAGGTCGCGCAGGACGAGATGGGCCATGGCGCGGTGGCGCAGGCGGCGGAGGGCCGCCCTGACCGATTCTTCGTCGGCGAAGTCCCGGGCGAGCGGGGCGCAGAGCAGTTCTTCGCTGAGCGGCTGCTGCCAGGTGCGGGCCAATTCCGGGATCAATTCCGGTCTGGCATGCAGGAGATTGGCCAGATAGCGGCTGTGCTTCATCGCTGCCAGCCAGCGGGGGTCGAGGGTGCTTTCCATGATGAGCGGTCGGTAGCGTGCCGAAAAGGTAGAATATCTCTTTTATCCAGTATTCGATTGTAGTGATCTATTACCTCCCATGGCAAAGCGGTTCGACGCGTGAGTGACCGGCAGCACGGCAATGCCCGGTTGATTTCGCCGGACCTGCGCGTCGCCATTTATCACCGCCTGCACTGGCTCTGGCCCGTGCTGGCCAGGCGCTCGGTCGGTCGCGGCCTGCGCTTCCTGGGCTGGACCCTGTTCTTCGCCTGGCTGCTCTTTGTCGCCATGCAACTGGCCTTGCGCTACGTGGTGCTGCCGAGGATAGGCGATTTCCATGGCGAGATCGAGCAGGCGGCGACGCAGGCCATCGGGCAACCGGTCAAGATAGGACGGATCGAGGCGCGCTGGCAGGGCTTGAATCCCGACCTGGTCCTCGACGAGGTGCTCGTTGCCGATCGTCAGGGAACACCGGCCTTCACCCTGGCCCATGTCGAAGCCGTTCTTTCCTGGAGTAGCCTGTGGCGCTTGCGGCCGATGCTTTCCCTGCTGGTTTTCGAGGGGCCGGTATTGCAGATCCGCCGCGATGCGAGTGGCAAGATCACGGTCGCCGGACTGGATACCGGGGGGGAGAGCGACCCGGCCTTCGCCGAATGGGTGCTCGCGCAAGAGCGGATACGCATCCGCAATGCCACCATCGTCTGGGACGACCGCTTGCGTGCGGCGCCGCCGCTGGCCCTCGAGCACCTGCAGTTCGCCCTCGACAACAGTGGTCGCCGCCATCGCTTCGGCTTTTCGGCCATCCCGCCGGCCGAACTGGCCGCCGGCGTCGACGTTCGCGGCGAGGTCAAGGGCAGCCTGGGCGAAGTGCTGGAGCACCTTTCCGGCAAGGTCTTCGTCGAACTCGATTATGCCGATCTCGCCGGCTGGCAGGCCTGGATCGATTATCCGGTGCACCTGCCGAAGGGGCGGGGCGCCTTGCGTATCTGGGGAGATCTCGACCACGGCACGGGCAAGCTGACCGCCGACGTCGCGCTTGAGGAGTTGCGGGTCCGCCTCGGGCAGAAGCTTCCCGAGCTCGATCTGGCAAGCATGCGCGGGCGCCTGGAGGGCAGTTACCAGGCCGACCGCTGGGCCGTTGCCGGGCACAAGATCGAACTGTCGACACAGGATGGCCTGCGCATCGCACCGACCGATTTCAAGGTGGATTGGCGGCAGGACAAGAAAACCGCTGCGGTCAGCGGCAGTGCCAGCGCCAGTTTTCTCGACCTGGCGGCGCTCGGCCGCCTGGCTTCCTACCTGCCGCTCGATGCGCACAGCCGCGAACTGCTGATACGCCACCGCCCGCAGGGCCATGTTTCCGAACTGCGGTCAAGCTGGGAACTGGACGGCGATACGCTGACCCGCTATAGCCTGAAGGCGGCCTTCCACGAACTGGGGATAGCCCCCGATCATTATTTCCCCGGTGCGACAGGACTTTCCGGCAATATCGAACTGACTGAAAAGAGCGGCGTCGTGGCGCTGGATTCGACGACTTCCAGCCTCTCCCTGCCCGCCGTTTTCCCGGAACCGGATATCTCCCTCGATCTCCTGAAAGCGAAGGCGGCCTGGAGGACAACGCCAGAAGCGATCGATATCAAGCTGGAAAAACTTGAGTTCGCCGGCCCCGATGCCGCCGGTTCGGCACAGGGCAGCTACCGCTACACCGGCGACGGGCCTGGAGAAATCGACCTGACGGCGCATGTCGACCGCGGCGAAGGGCGTGCCGTCTGGCGCTACATGCCGCACGCGGTCAATGCGGCGGCCCGCAACTGGATTCGGCGGGGCATAGTCGCCGGCCGCGGCTATGACGGAAAACTGATTCTCAAGGGCAATTTGAAGGATTTTCCCTTCCGCGACGGCAAGGGGGGCCAGTTCGTCGTCACCGCCAAGGCGACCGGCGCCCGCGTCGACTACGCCGATGGTTGGCCGGTCATCGACGACATCGAGGCGGACATGACCTTCGATACCGGCATGAAGATAGTCGCCAGCAAGGGCCATATCCTCGGGGCCGCCCTGTCAGGTGTCAAGGTCGTCATTCCCGATTTCGAGTCGCACGAAGAAACCCTGCTGGTTCGGGGTGTCGCCCATGGACCGACCGGCGAGTTCTTCCGTTTTATCGAAAGGAGCCCGGTTGCCGAGAAGATCGATCACTTCACCGACGGCATGAAGGCGGTCGGCAACGGCAGCCTCGACCTTGAACTGGACATCCCCTTGCGCCATGCGCTGGATACCAGGGTGCGCGGCGACTATCGATTCCTCGGCAACCAGTTGCAACCGCTGAGCGGACTGCCGCCGCTGACCCAGGTAAATGGCCACCTGCTGCTGAGCGAGAATTCCGTCACTGCGCAGGACATCAGCGGCCAGGTATTCGGCGGCCCCCTCAAGGTGCAGGTCAGAAGCGCCGGCGACAAGGTCGGCGTGCTGGCCAGCGGCACGGCCAGCATCGGCGAGGTCAGCCGGCATTTCGGCTGGCCGCTGATCGATCGGCTTTCGGGCAGCGCCGGCTGGAAGGCGGATATCAATATTCGCCGACGCAATGCCGAAGTCACCGTCGACTCGGACCTGATCGGTATCAGCTCGCCTCTGCCGGAGCCGTTCAACAAGAGCGCCGCAACGCCGCTTCCCCTGCGCGTCGAGCGCACGCTGCCGGATGCCCAGCGCGAGCAGTACCGGATTACCCTGGGCAAGCTGGCCCAGGGTCTGGTCGTGCGTCGTCAGGACAACTGGGAACGCGGTGTTCTGGCGGTGGGCGACGCGGAGCCTCGCCTGCCCGAAAAGGGCCTGGCCATACGCGTCTCCACGCCGCGCATCGATGTCGATGCCTGGCGGAGTTTCCTGTCGGACGGGACGAACGGCGGCGGGGAGAGCGGCGGCCTCGGGCTCAGTCTGGTGACGCTGAAAACACCGCAACTGCACCTGCTGGGGCGCGATTACAGTCAGGTCGACGCCAGCTTGCGGCCGCGCGACGGCGGCTGGCAGATCGGACTGAATACCCGCGAGGCGGTCGGCGATATATTCTGGAAAAGCGCCGACGAAGGATGGATCGAGGGCAATTTCAAACGGCTGGTCGTCCGGCCGGCGGCCGAGGTCGGCGACGGCACCACCTCGCTGATCAATACGCTGCCCGGCATGAGCCTGGCGGTCGACGATTTCTACGTCGGCGACAAGGCGCTCGGCAGGCTGGAGTTGAAGGCCCGCAACGACAAGGGGGCCTGGCGCCTCGATGCCCTGAACCTGCAGAATCCGGACGGTGCCCTCAAGGGCAAGGGGGTCTGGGTGAATGGCGGACGCAGCCAGACCCGGCTCGATTTCGAATTGACCGCCAAGGATGTCGGCAAGTTGCTCGACCGGCTGGGCTATGCCGACACCGTGCGGCGCGGCACGGCGAAAATGACCGGGGATCTGCAGTGGAACGGTCCGTTGACCGCCATCCATTATCCGTCGCTGAGCGGTCAACTGACCGTCGAGGCGGAGAAGGGGCAGTTCCACAAGCTGGAACCCGGCGTCGGCAAGCTGCTCGGCCTGATCTCCCTGCAATCGCTGCCGCGTCGCCTGACCCTGGATTTTCGCGATATTTTCAGCGATGGCCTGGCCTTCGACAGCATCGATGCGAAACTGTCGGTGCGCAGGGGCGTCATGCGAACGACAGATCCTCTGCATATCAACGGCCCGGCGGCCCAGATCGAAATGCAGGGCGAAACCGACCTGCGGAGCGAGACCCAGGACCTGCAGGTCGTCGTCCGCCCGGAAATCGGCGGCCTGGCCGCGGTGGGCGTGGCCGCCCTGGCGCATCCGGTCATCGGTGCCGCGGCGCTGGTCGCCAATTCCGTACTGAAACAGCCGCTCAACCGTTTGTTCAGCTACCACTATCATGTCACCGGCAGTTGGGCCGATCCCAAGGTCGACAAGGCGGGCGAGTCGTCGCAGGAGGTGAGGCCGCAAGCTCAGCCGGAAGAAGACGAAGTGCCGGAGGAAAATAAACCATGACCAGACTGAATTGCCGTATCGCCGCGCTGCAAATGATTTCCGGGCCTCGGGTAGCCGCCAACCTGGCCGCCGCCACCCGCCTGATTGAGGATGCCGTCGGGCAGGGGGCGCAACTGGTGGTACTGCCGGAGTATTTTCCTATCATCGGCGCCACCGATGCCGACCGGGTCGGGGCGCGTGAAAATTTCGGCGCCGGACCGATCCAGTCCTGGCTGGCGGAGATGGCGCGGCGCCATGGCATCTGGATTTTTGCCGGCTCCCTGCCGCTGGTCGCGACGACCGAGGACAAGATGCGCAATACCAGCCTGGTTTTCAATCCGGCCGGCGAATGTGTCGAGCGCTACGACAAGATTCATCTGTTCGATTTCAAAAAGGGCGACGAATCCTATGACGAGGCCAGTTTCATCGAACCCGGCGAACGGCCGGTTGCGGTCGATACCCCTTTCGGGCGGATCGCCCTGTCGATTTGCTACGATTTGCGCTTCCCCGAGCTCTACCGCGCCCTGGCGCCGGTCGACCTGATCCTCGTCCCGGCCGCCTTCACCGAAACCACCGGTCGGGCGCACTGGGAAATATTGCTGCGCGCCCGCGCCATCGAGAACCAGTGTTATCTTCTTGCTGTCGGACAGGGCGGGCATCATGAAAATGGACGGGTGACCCACGGCAACAGCATGATCGTCGACCCCTGGGGCGAAATCCTCGACCGGAAACTGAAAGGGCCGGGGGTCGTCATCGCCGACCTCGATCACCAGCGGATTGCCGAAATACGCGGGAGCCTGCCGGCGCTCGCACACCGTAAACTTTAAGGAAGCTTCCATGATTCAAAACAGCGCGCTGGCCCAGGCCGAATCCCTGCTGCTGACTCCCTTCTCGCTCGGCGAAGCCGACCTGTCGCGGACCTTCGGTCAGATCCTGACGCACCGGGTCGACTACGCCGATCTGTATTTTCAGTATTCGCGTTCGGAAGCCTGGAGCCTCGATGAAGGCATCGTCAAGTCGGGTAGTTTCAATATCGATCAGGGCGTCGGCGTCCGCGCCATCTCCGGCGAGAAGACGGCCTTCGCCTATTCCGACGACATCAGCGCGCGCGCCCTGGGCGATGCCGCCAATGCCGTGCGGGCGATTGCCGCCGGCGGGCAGAACCCCGGCTTCGGCCAGTTTCTCCCGTCGGTTGCCGCCCATTCGCTGTACGTGCCGAACGACCCGATCGCCTCGCTGCCGGCCGACGCCAAGGTCAAACTGCTAGAACGCCTCGAGGGTTTCGCCCGTGCCCTCGACCCGCGCGTCGTGCAGGTCATGGCCTCGCTGGCCGGCGAATACGAGGTGGTCCTGGTGGCCGGTTCGGATGGCCGCCTGGCGGCCGACATCCGACCGCTGGTTCGTTGCTCGATCTCGGTCATCATCGAGGAAGACGGCAAACGGGAACAGGGCGCCTCCGGCGGCGGCGGCCGTTTCGATTTCGGCTATTTCGACGATGAAACACTCCGGCGTTACGCCAGGGAGGCCGTTCATCAGGCCGTCGTCAACCTGCATGCCGACCCGGCGCCGGCCGGCCAGATGACCGTCGTCCTCGGTTCGGGCTGGCCGGGCATCCTCCTGCACGAAGCGGTCGGCCATGGCCTGGAAGGCGATTTCAACCGCAAGGGAAGCTCGGCCTTCAACGGCCGCCTCGGCCAGCGCGTTGCCGCCAGGGGCGTGACCGTCATCGACGACGGCACGATCGCCGACCGGCGCGGTTCGCTGAACATCGACGACGAAGGCAACAGCACCCAGCGTACCGTGCTGATCGAGGATGGCATCCTCAAGGGTTACATGCAGGACAGCCTGAATGCCCGCCTGATGGGGGTCGCCCCGACCGGCAATGGCCGGCGCGAATCTTTCGCCCATCTGCCCATCCCGCGCATGACCAATACCATGATGCTGGCCGGTGACCACGATCCGGCGGAAATCATCCAGTCGGTGAAGAAGGGTATTTACGCCGCCAATTTC